>NZ_JAQYUU010000005.1 GCF_028728205.1 Clostridium sp. 'White wine YQ' | reverse complement strand
TATGGTGTATATGTACATAGAATATATTCAACTTTATATCTTAGTTTGTTATAGCAGAAGGGTAATATATTATTGACAAAGGTAGAATATGACTCTATAATAATTATGGTAAGTATTTATGGCTCGATAGCTCAGTCGGTAGAGCAGAGGACTGAAAATCCTCGTGTCGCTGGTTCGATTCCTGCTCGAGCCACCAGATAATCCTAGTACATTGTACTAGGATTATATTTTCTCTAAATTTACGGCAAAACTTTATTTATCAATTAATTAACACTGAGTATTAGTGTTAAAAAGTTGGACTAAACCATGGCATTGGCCATGGTTTTTTTTTACTGCTTGGCGACTTTTTACAATTTTAAGCAATAATTAATATTTGCTTAAGCAGAATGTAAGAAAATATTAATAATAGTATTATAGAATAATATACAAGAAGAAATCTTTAAAAATAAAGGGGTGATTTAGGATGAAAGCTATAATTGAAAAGATGTCATTAACAGATAAAGAAAATGAATATCTTGCAAAAGGAATTGCAATTGGCGTAGGACTAGGAGTTGTTTTAGGCATTGTTATAGATAATATAACTCTAGGGTTTTCTTTGGGAGGGGTTATAGGTGTGCTAGCATCATTAGGATATTCCTTTATTAAAAAACATAGATAAAAAATAAAACCTGAATATTAATATATACAGGTCTTAAGAATATAAGGTTTATATAGTTTTTAAAAATTCTAAAACTTCTTTAACGTGGTCTTTAACTTTTACTTTCCTAAATTCTTTTTTTAGGATTCCAGATTCATCTATTATAAAGGTGCTTCGTTCTATACCTATTGTTTTTCTACCATACATGTTTTTTTCTTTAAGAACATCATATAACTCACATACTTTTTTATCTTCATCACTTAAAAGTATGAAAGGTAATCCGAACTTACTTATAAATTTGTCGTGTGAGGATAAATTGTCTTTGCTAATCCCCAAAATAATAGCATTTTCATTAGATATTTCAATATAATTATCTCTAAAATCACAGGCTTCCGTTGAGCAACCTGGAGTATTGTCTTTTGGGTAAAAGTACAATATTATTTTCTTCCCTCTATAATCACTTAACTTATGAAGTTTTTCATCTGATCCTATCAGTGAAAAATCTGGACATTCCTTATTAACTTCTATATTATTCATAAAGATACCTCCGAACTATTTATATTATAAATATTATATAATAATTATTATTAATTAGCAAGATTTGAAGTATGATAAGAACTAAAAATAAAGAGAATAATTATAAATAAGTATATTGTGCATTGATAGTAATATTATGTTATTATTATAAAGTATGATTTTAAAATTAAAGGAGATTTTTTATGGAAAATAAAGTTTTGGCAGTTGTAGCAGGTAATGAGATAACAGAAAAGGATCTAAATGAAGCTATTTCTAAATATCCAGCTGACAGAAGAGGAATGTTAGCATCAGAAGAAGGAAAAAAACAATTATTAGAACAAGTTATTTCTTTTGAATTGATGTATAACTTTGGTAAAGAAAATTCTTTAGATAATACAAAAGAATTTGAACAAGAAGTTGAGAAGTTCAAAAAGGAACTACTAACACAAATGGTAATTAATAAAGTGGTATCAGAAGTAACAGTTACTGATGATGATGCACTTAAATTTTATAATGAAAATAAGGAAATGTTCCTTGAACCAGATACAGTTACAGCAAAGCATATATTAGTACCTTCTGAAGAAGAATGTAATGCTATAAAAGATGAAATAGAAACAGGAAGCATAACATTTGAGGAGGCAGCAGCTAAGTACTCTACTTGTCCATCAAAAGAACAAGGTGGTAATTTGGGATCTTTCTCAAGAGGAATGATGGTTCCAGAATTTGAGGAAGCTGCATTCAATGCTGAAATTGGAAAATTAACTGAAAGTGTTAAAACTCAATTTGGATATCATTTAATAAAAGTTGAAAGTAAAAACTCAGCCAAAGAATTAAGCTTTGACGAAGTTAAGGATGGGGTTGTTAACCAATTAATGCAACAAAGTCAACAAAAGAAGTATTTTGATTTAGTTGATGAGTTATCAAAAAAATACGGTGTTGAAAGAAAGTAGCTAACTATAACTCCCTAAAGATTTTAGCGAGTTATTATTTTTATCCTGACGTTTTTTTACAGTAATAAAAAGCTTGAAAAGTTATTAAAATAATGCTATAGTTATAAAAGCTTTAATTTAGTCCAGCGAGACTAAGAAGGGGGAATTTACAAATGAATGAAAATCAATTAGAAAAATCTATAGTGGACGTTAATGAGATGCCACCACTAAAAAAAGCAATTCCATTAAGTATCCAACATCTTTTTGCAATGTTTGGATCATCTGTATTAGTTCCAATTCTTTTCAAAATAGATCCCGCAACAGTATTATTTTTTAACGGTATAGGTACTTTACTTTATGCATTTTTGACAAAGAAACGTATACCAGCCTACTTAGGATCAAGTTTTGCATTCCTTTCACCAGTATTCATGTTAACAAGCCAAGGATATTCTTTTCAAACGGTACAAGGCGGCTTTGTGATAGCTGGACTAGTATTCGCACTAGTTGCGTTATTAGTAAAATTCGTTGGTATAGGAGTAATAAATAAATTATTTCCACCAGCAGCAATGGGTGCAATAGTTACAATTATCGGATTAGAACTTGCTCCAACAGCAGCGGACATGGCAGGATTTGCCGTAGGTGGATCAAATAATCCAACTGCATCAAATACTACTTGGATTATAGTTTCTATGGTTACCTTAGCAACAGTAATACTATGTAATATAATACTTAAAGGATTTTTAAAGGTTATACCTATACTTATAGGAGTAGTAGTTGGATATATTACAGCTTATGCAATGGGATTAGTAGACTTCGCTACAATAAGTAGTTCAAGCTTTTTAGCATTACCAAATATAAAAGTAGCAACTTTTGATTTACATGCAATATTAACTATTCTTCCAGCAGCATTTGTTGTTATAGCAGAACACATTGGTCACCTTGCTGTAACAAGCAGTATTGTAGAAAAAGATCTAGCAAAAGATCCAGGACTACATAGATCACTATTAGGTGATGGACTTTCAACTATGATATCTGGTATGTTTGGTTCAGTACCTACAACAACTTATGCAGAAAATATTGGAGTAATGGCTTTAACAAAAGTATATAGCGTATATGTAATTTGTGGAGCAGCACTAATTTCAATAGTATTAGGATTTTCAGGTAAGCTTTCTGCACTAATAATTAGTATTCCAACTCCAGTAATAGGTGGAATAAGCTTATTATTATTTGGAACAATAGCAGCATCAGGTTTAAGAACATTCATCGAAAAGAAAGTTGATTATTCAAAATCAAGAAACTTAATATTAACTTCTGTAATATTTATAGTAGGATTAAGTGGAATTAAGATAAATGTTTATGGATTAGAATATAAAGGAATGGTACTAGCAACAATAGTAGCAATAGCATTAAATTTACTATTCATTCTATTTGATGCAATAGGAATAATGAACGAAAAACCAGATGAGGTTTAATATTATAAAAAAAAGCTTGGACTTAGTCCAAGCTTTTTTATTTATATAGCAATATCATTAAAGCTATTTATATATTTATCAGCTTTCTGTATTAGCTGAGGTTTTTGGTGTTCTGAGTATTTATCATAAACTGCTACAACCTTCATTCCAGCAGATTTCGCACCTTCAACTGCAGCGAGTATGTCTTCGAATACAATACAGTTTTCGGGGGAAACACCTAACCTTTTTGCGGCAAGAAGGTAAACATCTGGATGACTTTTAGGTTTGTCAACCTCGTTTGTCGTTGTAATAGAGTCAATGTAATTACTAATACTATTACTTTCTAAAGCCACATCCAGTAAAGGTGAAGAGTTAGAGGTTGCAATTGCAATCTTAATACCTTTTTCTTTTAAAGAAGTAAGAAATTCTATTGCGCCAGGTTTCAATGGAGCATTATTTTTATAATTTTCATAAGCGAGAGAATTTATTTCCTCCATTATTTCTTCAACAGACTCAGAAAGATTAAAGGTTTTTCTAAAATATTCAGCAGTTTGCTCAAAACTTAGATGATTAATGTCATCCTCCAAGGTCTCAGGCTTAACAATCCCTTTGCTTTCCAAGTAGCTCTTATCAAGCTCGTCCCAAATCCACATCGAATCTATAAGTGTTCCGTCTAAATCAAATATTGCAGCTTGTACATCTTCGAACAAAATTTTCACCTCAAATATTATTAATATTATTATAAATTTAAAATAAATTTAGATTCTTTATAGGGTTTTAAGTTAAGTATCCTATCAAAAATCCTATGACTTAATGGTATATTAAAATCTTTAAGTACGCAATTAGTAAAATATATTTATATAAGAAAATAAGAGAGGGGAGACCTCTCTTAAGGTAAAAAACATAACATTAAGTTAGCTAAATGTTCTTTCGAAAATCTCAATTTTATGTTCATCTCTAAAATCTTCTAGTTTTTCAATACCAATTTTCTTGAAAACTTCATCTAAAACTGGACTATGCGTAGCTATTTTAACAGGTGAATCATATGCAAAATCATCAACGGCAGTCTTTCCTTCATCCCTAGAAACTATTGCTTTAGGACCACCAACACATCCACCAATGCAACCCATACCTTCGATGAAGTTAACATCACCTAATTCACCAGCTTGAGCCTTAGCTAGTATTTCCTTACAATCCTTAACTCCATGAGCCTGAGCTGTCTTCAACAACTTATGTTTCTCAGGAAATAATTCTTCTATAGCTTCAGATACTGCGATGGAAACACCACCTGTACGAGCATAAAGTCTTCCACCCCTAGAAGCATATTCTACAGAAGGTATCCCAGTAAGTTCTCCTGGGTTAATTTCGAGGACATCAAAAATATCTCGTACTTCTTGGAAGGTTAAGACATAATCTACTGAACCTTTGATATCAGGATCATTCCTCTCAGCTTTCTTAGCAATACAAGGACCTATAAAGACTACTTTTGCATCTGGGTTTAATGTTTTTAATACTCTCCCGGCAGCAATCATAGGTGAAACAGAAGGCGAAACATCTTTAACTAAATCATGATAAACTCTTTTTAGCATTCCAACCCACATAGGGCAGCAACAAGATGTAATCATAAGGTCACCAGCTTTATTAACATGCTTATCAAATTCTACAGCTTCTTTTATTGTTAACATGTCAGCAGCGAAAGCTACTTCAATCATATCCGTAAATCCAGCTTTCATAAAGGCTGCTCTTAATTGATCTAGGGATACATCAGGGCCCCATTGTCCTGAAATAGCTGGAGCTACAGCTGCTATAACCTTTTCATTATTCTTTAAAAGTTCTAATATAGGCATAAATTCAATTCTATCTAGTAATTTACCACTATCACAGGCTTCGACGCACATTCCGCAGTCGACACAAAGAGATTCATCTATGTATGTACCACCAGTTAAAGGATCTTCTAAGATAGCATCGAAAGCACAAACTCTTTGGCAGTTTGTTTTCTCACCAGGTTCCTTTCGACAACTGGTATTACAAGAAGCTAATTTTTCAACAATACGTTCCCTTATCTTGTATTCAGTTATTGCTCTTTTTAAGTTATATACATAGTTTTCGTCTTGCTTTACCTCTACTCCACACAAAGAAGAGATTACGGACATAGCTTCTTTTTTATCAGATTCAGAAGCATTTAAAATCTCATTTATGACTTCGTCAAAATTTCCATCATAATAAGACTTTACTAATTTTTTAAATAGTTGTTCATAATCTTTTTTCATAAAAATCCTCCTAAATAGCAATAATAGTTAGTATAAAGTTATTTTAACCTAAAAAATAATGTTTATTATGTCAACAAAATTCTGTCTAGTGAGGAGATATTTAACTATGATGTTATTTGTTACATTCTATATATTTATAATACTTCTTTTTTGGAGTCTTTGTAAAGCTGCATCAAAAGAAGAGAAATATTATGATATTTTTGATGAAAATAAAAATAAATTGAAATAATTATATATTTCTAAAAATATTATATATTGTTATTAATATTTTTGGAGGGTATATGGTAGATTTAGTAATAGATCCTGGTCATGGTGGAACAGATCCTGGAGCAGTAGGCAAAAGTGGTTTAAAAGAGAAAGAATGCACTCTATATATTTCAAAAAAAGTTAAGGAGTTTTTGGAGAATAAGAATGTTACTGTAGAGATGACTAGAGATGATGATAGTTATGTAACTTTAGAGGAGAGGGCAAACTTTGCAAATTTAAAGGGAGCAAGATATTTTATTAGCATTCATATTAATAGTGCAGAAGTAGATACTGCAGAAGGAACAGAAATTTATGCACTAAGCAAAGGAGGGGAAGGAGAAAAATTATCTGCAGTTATTCTAGAAAAAATGGTTTCTAATTTGCAGCTTAAAAACAGGGGTGTAAAATATGCAAATTTTACAGTATTAAAGCAAACAAATATGCCAGCTATTTTAGTAGAGGTATGTTTTATAAGTAATATAAAAGAAGAAGCCTTACTTAAAGATGAGATTTTCAAAAATAGAGTTGCTGTAAATATTGCGAATGGATTTTTAAGATATATTGGTAAAAGTGAAATTCCATTGGATGGTGATAATGAAACAGTTATGACGCCAATTGTTTCAAAGCCTCAAGCAATTCAGGCACAAGCAAAACAATGGGCAAAAGATAAAAATGCAGCAGAAGTTTTTATTTCTCTCGCAGATTTATATTGGAAGTTTAGTGAAGAGTGTGGAGGTGTTAATCCATTAGTGGCCTACACACAAAGTGCATTAGAGACTAATTATGGAAAATATACAGGTAAAGTACCTGTATACTATAAAAACCCTTGCGGGCTTAAGAAAACAGATGCAAAGGGAGACAATCCTGAAGATCATGCACAATTTTCTTCATGGGAAGATGGTGTACATGCTCACTTGGATCATTTAGCATTATATGCTGGAGCAAAAGGATATCCCAAATTAGATACTAAAGATCCGAGACATTTCCAATACTTGTTAGGAAGAGCAAAATATGTAGAAACATTATCAGGAAACTGGGCTCCATCTGATAATTATGGAATTAAGATTTTAAGTCTAATGGATGAAGTAGAAAAAACAATTATTAAGGAGGAACCAATGCCAGATACTCCAAATGATAATAATAGCAGTAATAATGAAAATAATAATGATAATACTACAAATGAAGGCGTAAATATTGATGAGATGAGAGCGTATATTAATGAGATTTCAGGAGATATGGATAACTTAAAAAACAAAATAAATCTCATGAATAAGTACTTAAATGCTATTGATGTATTTTTAAAGAAAGAAGAAAATATAAAGAATATATTAAATGATAATAATAAGTCATTAACAGAGAAAAATAAAAGCTATGAACAAACTTTGGAAGATATATTAAATTCAATAGCTAAAATTAAAAATATAGGATAATAAAAAAGGAATTGCAAAAGCAATTCCTTTTCTTTGGTCGGGGTGACAGGGATCGAACCTGCGACCTCATGGTCCCAAACCACGCGCGCTCCCATCTGCGCTACACCCCGAAGCACATAGATAATTATATATACTTTAGGAAGGTATGTCAATAATTAAAATGAAAAAAGATTTGAATGTTTTGAATACTTTACTTTTCAAGTTATAGTGTATATAATACCCTTATCTTAGAAAATAATAGGAGGATATACCTATGAGGGGAACTACAATTATAATGGTATTAGCAAGCTTAGTATTTATAATTATTGGAATACTGATATTATTAAATAAAAAAATAGCAGGAGTAATTGGTGGAGGGATGTCTCCAGAAAATCATAAAGCATACATTAAATTTATAGGAACATTTTATTTAAGTGTCGGATCGATTTGCATGATTTTTGGAATTCTTGATTATTTCTTTGCGAAGTATTCACTTCTATTTGTAATATTATTTGCATTGATTATGATTTCATCATCAATGATTCAAATGAAGATAGCAACAAAATACATAAAGTAATAAAAAGGTTTCTAAAAATATTTTTAGAAACCTTTTTTTATTCTATTGCTTACTATTAAGCATTTTATTTCTTATTTCTTTAAACTTAGGGAAAGCTTTTTTGTAAGCATTATATAAAAGGTTAGAATTTACTAAGTCAAACTCACCTATAAACTCTACAAAGTTACCATTAAAACCTTTTTTAAATTTATATAAGCCATAAAGCGGATTCTCAGGATTTAAGTCTCCAGAAACTCCTCTAAAGTCATATAAGTAGCAATCTAAATCAATTGAGTCAGAAATCATAGACCATTGCATTGCAAAGTTAGGCATTGTATCTCTTAAGATATTTTCTGAGGCACCATAGAGATACCAAGCTTTTCCGCCATAATATAAGTAAATTGAACCAGAAAGATATATTTCTTGACCTTTAAATTCTTCTATATCAGCAATCTTTTGATTGAAACCCTCAATTTGTCTTAAAGATTCTTTATATTTGTTTTCTGCATCAGAAATTTTCTTTTGGATTCTACCAATTTTACCTTCTTCAGTTTCAGTTTTTAACTTTTCTTTTTGTTCTTCAATTTTAGCTAAAGCTTTTTCGCGTGCTTCTTCTTGCTTCTTCAATTTATCTGATAGTCTTTTAAAGTCATTTTCATAACTATATTTAACCATATACAGTCTGCAATAAGGACTTATTTCGGTAATCATATCTTTAAAATACCCTTTATGTCTAACTATGAAATTATCTCTCTTACCGGTAGTAACCATGATTTCATGAAATCTTTCTAGAACCTCTTCATCTAAATTATCTTTGTCGTATACCTCAACAGAAAGACCTCTTTCCTCGGCAACTTTTATATTATATCTTGTCTTACTAGAAAAATTCTTAAAAACTTCTTTCTTAATAGCATTCTTGTTTTCACCAGTAGGAAGAGGAAGTCTAAAAACAAAGTTTGGTTGAATAGCCTCAAAATTCTTAGAATCAGTATTCTTATATCCTAATGAATTTAAGAAATTTTTTATATCGTTACCGCTATCTAAAAGCACTTCATTTTCCATTAGGTGAATATCAGGGTCAACAGTTAAAAATGCTATATTGTTTACTTTGGAATAGCCTCTTAAAAATTCTGTGAATTCAGCTAAAAGTTCTTTGTTTGTAAAATCGCAAACAAAGCCTCTTGGTGCATAGGCCATGTACTTATTTATATAGGGAATTTTTCTTAGTAGTAAAGTTGCAGCCAAGACCTTATTGTCTTCTGAATCATAGCCACATATAAACTTATGAGACCAATCCTTTTTAACTAAACTCCAATATGAAGTTTGAAAAATATGACCCTTAGGATCTATTTTATTAAAATCATTAATATCACTTTCTTGAACTTCTGTGAATTTATACAAATTTAGTATCCTCCCTTAATACAAGGTTTCAATTTTAACTACTTAAATTATAGGTATTAGGCAGAGCCCCTATATATAAAGGAGCCTAAAGTTATAAATTTCGTTTAATATTCAAAACCCATAGCTAAATTAATTATAAATAGCTTATTTTAAGCATAGTAATATTGTAATACGAATATTTTTACTAATCAAGTTTAGTATTAGTATTGCTTATTGAAAAAAACGTCTTCTTAAATATTATGGACAAATTTACTAAATTTAATATTATGTAACCATTGGATAAAAATTTAATAAATGGTATAATATTACAATAGGTAGTGAAAGGAGGTTTTAGCATGTTAGATAAGAAAAAACGCAGTATATTTTCTAATAAAAAAGGAGTTACATTATTAATAACTGCTGTGTTTTTAATAGGTGGTAATACACCGGTATTTGCTGAACCGATATTTACAAAAGAACAACAGCAACAATATGATGAATCTTCCTCCCAATATTCTAAGGCGCAAGATGAATTAAATGAACTTCAAAACAAAGTAGATGGGATAGTGAAAAATATACAAGAAGTTCAAGTTGATATTGATAAAAACAATAGTGAAATATCAAATATCAAAAATGAAATTAATGAATTGAACAAGGATATTGAAAAGACTAAAAATGACTTAGAAGTAAAGGAAAAAAATTTTGGAGTAAGATTAAGACAACTATATAAATCAGGGGGAGAAAAAAGTTACATTATAGTATTACTTAATGCTAAAAGCATCGGCGATTTTATCTCTAAGGCAGAAGCTATAAGTAAACTAATGTCTATGGATAAAAAAGTAATTGATGAACTAAATGATAAAAAGGAAGAGTGTGCCAACAAAATAAGTGAAATGGAAGATAAAAATAAAGAACTAGAAAAATTAAATAAGGATAATCAAGTTAAGATTGAAGAACTTGGTAAGAAACAAGATGAGCAAAATGTTTATGTAGATGAAGTAAAAAGTAAGATGGAGATAATAGCTAAGGATTTAGCACCACTGGAGAGACTTGAATATAAGGCATACGAACCAACTGTCAATAGTCCTACCAGTAAGGCATCTGACTTAAGTAATGTGATTAACATTTTAAAGAATATTCGAAAGAATATTAAAACTCCTGAAGTTGATAGTGAAATTGCAAATCTAATAGATATAGCAAGAAGTAGAATTGAATCAGGAAACTGTGTACAAGATGATCTGATAAATAGAGGTGGAATATCAGGAAGCAATTTAGATGTAGTAAGTTATGCAACACAGTTTATTGGAGCTCGTTATGTGAGTCCAGGGAATCCGCCGTATAGTTTTGATTGTTCTGGTCTTGTTCAATATGTCTATAGGCATTTTGGAATAGGATTACCAAGAACTACTTGGGACCAAGTTAATTATGGTACGCCAGTAAGTTACTCAGAATTACAAGCTGGAGATTTAGTATTCACCAACGGTAATGGACACGTCGGAATTTATGTTGGTGGAGGACAGATGATACATGCTTCAATGCCTGGAGTAGGTGTTATCCAAGGACCTATATATCATTTTGTCACTGCAAGAAGAGTGAGATAAATATACTTAAAATAGTGTGAATGAGGATGTTAGAGTTAATTTATATAATATTAACTTTAACATCCTTTTATGTTGAAAAATAAAATAAAACGTTGTTTATAAAAAGTTAATAATAAAAGAAAACTGCTAAAATAAGTAAAAAAATTAATATATTAAATGAAAAATGTAATATATTAACATTGAGGTGAATTTGGAAAAATGGTATAATAACAATGACGTTTAAAAGACGAAAGGGGGAAGTGGTGGTTATTGACTTGTCAATAATACCATTATGGTGATATGAAAAGAAAGGTTATTTCTGTTCTATTGACAGCAACACTAGTGTTAGGGACGGGTGTACAAGCATTAGCGGTACCTTTGACTGATAAACAACAACAAGAATTAAATGACAAAAACGCGACGTATTCAGATATTTCAAATAAATTAGACGACTTAACGAGTAAAGTTTATGCAATAGAAGCTCAAATAGAACCTATACAAACTGAAGTAGATAAAAATAATAAAGAAATTAAGGATACTCAAAACCAGATTGATAAAAATAAAAAAGAAATCGAATCCACAAAAAAGGACTTAGAGGAAAAGGAAAAAGTATTTGGTACTAGAATGAGAGAAATCTATAAGTCTGGTGGAGAAAGCAGTTATATTGCTGTGTTACTTAGTTCTAATAGCTTAGGTGATTTTGTTGCTAAAGCTGAAGCAATTGGAAAGTTAATGAGTTTAGATAAAAAGATTATCGATGACTTAGACTCTAAAAAGAAAGAGTATGATGATAAGATTGCTGACTTACAGAATAAGACTGAACAGCTTAAAAAATTAAATGCAGATAATCAAGTTAAATTAGTTGAATTAAATAGTAAAAAAGATGAACAGATGGTAGTTGTAAAACAAGTACAAGCTCAAGCAAACAGTGCAAAATCATCTCTTATGGCTAGTGAAAAACAATTATATCAACCATTTGCTGATATAGTTAATAATTCAGGAAGTTCTGTTGATGATTTGAATAATGCAATTTCGGCATTAAGAGGAATCAGAAATGCAAAGCAAGTTAAGACTGATGCTTCTGATAAAGCAATAGTAGATTTAATTGAAAAAGCTAAAACTTTAGTGAAACAAAAACAAGCTGCAAGTAACTATACTCCAAGCAGAGGAGGCGGAAGTACTCCAACAGCATCAAGCTCTGCAATTGTTTCATATGGATATAACTTTATAGGAAGACCTTATGTATGGGGTGCAACTGGACCAGATGCATTTGACTGCTCAGGACTAGTTCAATATGTTTATAGACATTTCGGTATTAATTTACCTAGAACAACATATGATCAAGTTAATGTTGGCTCACCAGTTTCATATGGTGATTTACAACCTGGAGATATAGTATTCACAAACGGAATTGGACATGTTGGTATCTATGTAGGTGGAGGCCAAATGCTTCATGCATCTATGCCAGGTGTAGGTGTTATCGTTGGACCTATATATCATTTTGTAACAGCTAGAAGAATTTAATAAAATTGATTAAATGGCGTATCTAAAGGGAGACCTTTGAGACGCCTTTTTAATTTGTTAAAACATTGATGTTTTGAATATCTATAGGTTTTTTATAGGAAACTTAACTTATACACACATGAATAAGTTATTAGTTGAACTTAAAACCCTGTATAACTATAATATAAAGGTAGTTAAATAATGGAGTGTGATTTTGTGAATTATAACGCATTACTAATGAATGATGAAACTTTAGATGATCTGCAATTAAATGGACTTATGTTAATCCAAAAGCAGAATGCTTTTAGGTTCGGTATAGATGCGGTACTTTTGGCTAATTTCGCTAATGTGAGAAAAAATAGCAGGGTTATTGATTTGTGTACTGGAACTGGCATAGTACCATTTTTAATAAAAGGGAAAAAGAATCCTAAATCTGTTTTAGGAATAGAGATTCAAGAAGAATTTGTGGAAATGGCTAATAGAAGTGTAGAAATAAATAAACTTAAGGATCAGATTAGCTTTATGACAGGAGATTTAAAAGATGTTGATCTTCTAAAAAAAATAGACAAAGCTGATGTCATAACAGTAAATCCTCCATATAAATTAAACTCATCAGGAATTATTAATCCTAACGATAGGTTGGCAATAGCCAGACATGAAATCTTATGCAATTTAGAGGATGTAATAATTGCAGCTAGAATACTATTAAAAGATAATGGAAGATTGTGCATGGTACATAGGCCAGAGAGGTTAGCTGATATTCTCTGTCTAATGAGAAAATATAAAATAGAACCCAAAAGAATACAAATGATTCATCCGAATACAAGAAAACCGCCTAATATTGTTTTGATTGAAGGTCAAAGAGATGGAGGAGCTTTTCTAAAATGGGAATCACCATTGTATGTTTATGGAGAAGATGGAAAATATACAGAAGAAATAGATGAAATATATGGTAGAAGTAAAGGAGAAGGTAGTAATGAGTAAGTTATATATTGTACCAACCCCTATTGGAAATCTTAAAGATATAACGCTTAGAGCACTAGAAACATTAGAATTAGTTGATACAATTGCAGCAGAAGATACAAGACAGACAATTAAGTTATTAAATCATTATAATATAAAGAAAAATCTAATAAGCTATCATCAACATAATGAAATGGGTAAATCAGATGAAATAATTAAAAGAATCAGTATGGGAGAAAATATTGCACTAGTAAGTGATGCAGGATCACCAGGAATATCAGATCCAGGAAGTGTTATTATAAGAAAATGCATAGAAGAAGGTGTGGAGTTTGAAGTGTTGCCAGGAGCTACAGCAATAATAACAGCACTTGTAGCATCTGGTCTAGATACAACTAAATTTTCCTTTAGGGGATTTCTGCCACGAGAAACAAAAGATAGAAGAGAATTAGTTGAAGAAATAAAAGAGTACCGAGATACTTTGATTTTTTATGAAGCACCCCATAGATTATTAGAAACTTTAAAGTTTCTAAGAGAATCCTTTGGTAATAGAGAAATATCAGCATGTAAAGAACTAACTAAACTACATGAAACTTTTGTTAGGGGCAAATTGGAAGACGTGATTGAATATTTCTCAAGTAATAATATTAAAGGGGAATTTGTATTAGTTTTAAGTGGGAAAAGTGATCAAGAATTAGTAGAAGAAGCTAAAGCCAAGTGGGAAAACCTGACTATAGAAGAACATATAATTAAATTTATAGATGAAGGTTTGGATAAGAAAGAGGCCATAAAAAAAGTTGCTAAAGAAAGAGGTTTATCTAAATCTGAAGTATATAAATATGGAGTTGGGATATAAAGTTAAAATTATCTAGGATACTTATAATGTTATCCTCAACCTTAGAATATTATAAATTCCTAAAGAGTAAAAAAAGCACTTCTGGGGAAGAAGTGCTTTAATACCACAAACGCTTGGGGAAAAGAGTTTGTGTGGAGAGATTGAAAGATAAATAAACTATCTTACTTCTTTAATTCTGCTAAACAATTTTTGCAGATGTTTTTACCTTTATAGTTTACAACATCTCTTGCGTCACCACAGAATATGCAAGCTGGTTCATATTTCTTTAATATAATTTGTTCACCATCTACATATATTTCTAAAGCATCTTTTTCCGCAATATCAAGAGTTCTTCTTAACTCTATTGGGATAACGATTCTTCCTAATTCATCTACTCTTCTTACTACACCTGTTGATTTCATAAATTTTCCTCCTCATTTTACATCCTTCGACATATTTCTACTTAATATTAGCAAAGTTGTAATTTAAAGTCAATACTTTTCTGTATTAAATTCACTCAAATTACAAATTTCTTACTTAATTAGCATCTAATATAAATATAATACCATTTAATTGAAATGTCAATAGTGTATTTTACTAAAAAATGTCAATAATAATGATATTAGGAAAAAAAGTCATAATTAAAGTAATGTCGCTAAATGGCTACGTTGAGCGATTTCTATGGAATATAACGTTGAATGTGCTGTGGTAAAGAGATGGCGAAAAAAATGTAACCATTTTACAACAAGAAGAAAAACATTGTCGAATTATTATATTTATGTCCATGAAATATCATAAATATGAATCCAAATTATATTTTTACATAAAAATTAATGTGATATATTTTAAATTTAGGTTTTGAGAAAAAATGAAAATATTTAGTAATAACTCATCAAAAATTATTGACAATAAATAGCATAATATTAAACTGGTTTTTAAAAAAATAAAATTTAAATAAATATCAAGATTAAAATGAAAAAGGTTGTAGTTATATTATGAATATTATAATATTTAAAGGTAATATTTTGTATGTAATAATATGAAAGAAATAGTCACATGAATTCCACAGATAATAAACAAGTTAATAACAGCTAAAATGTTGATAATGTGGATAATTCTAAAACTTATAAAAATAAATCCACATTTTTTATAAACTTATCCACAATATATGTTGATAACCTGTGAAAATATGTGGATTACCTTCTCAGGTACTATTTTCTAATAGGTTAGTGAATTAATAAAATATTAAAAAATATGTGATAACTTGTAAAGGGTTTAGCATTACTATATAATAAAATTGAAAGTGGAGATAATTATAAAATCGAGGTGTTTATATGAATAATAACAAATATGATGATCAGTATATGATGTCATTAGCTCAGGAGATGTCAAAAAACAATATGGTTTCCTATGAAGAGTTCCCCAAGTATGATTTGTTTTTATCACAGGTTATAGACTACTTAAATGATAAATTTACTGAGGATAAATATACAAACAATATAGTACAAAATTATGTTAAAAGTGAAGTAATATCTAAACCTGAAGATGGTAAAAAAAGAGGATATACAAAAGTACATTTAGCTCAGCTTGTTCTACTAAGCTATATGAGACCAGTTTTAACTACAGAAGAAATTAAAAAAGTATTTAAGTTAGCATTTAATGAAATAAATGTAAGGACAGATGATATTATTTCTTGGGAAGATGCCTATAAGATTTTCTCAGATATTCAAAAAGAAAGTTTTAATGAGTTGATTACAGGACCATTACTAAAAGATTCTAAATTAGATGGAATTATAAAAGATTTAAATTTAGAAGAAAAAGATGAGGAAAGAATTAAGTTATTTTTACAAGTTATTTCTCTAATAGCACAGGCGAGTGTTATTAAGAAACTTGTTCAAAGATTAGTGAATGAATATAATGAGTAGAATAGTTATTATACTGTGGGTATTTATGTAATAAGTTATGTAAAAAAAATGAGGTTAAAAAGATATTCTATATATAGTTATTATTGAAAGTAAATCTTAAAAGAGATATTTAAGATTTACTTTTTTTTTGATACAGCATTATTTGAAGGTATAGGCTAATTTAATATTATAAAAGTTTATTCATAAGATTGTTAGTTATATGTAGGGTTTGTATGGCGAAATTATGAGGATGAAGTTTGAAAACGTTAAGGAATTTAGAAAGAATGGGATATGTAATAAATGAAAAAAGTGATGAATATGAAGTAGCTGAAAAAATAACTTTAAAGATTGAAAAAAAATTAAGGTAAAAGTTCCTAAAATAGAAATTGAATATTTGGCTATACTATTAGTGAATTTAGAGGAAGAAAATACTGTTGGAAAAGATGATAAAGTAGTAATAAATATATGTTCATCAGGGCAAGGGACTGCTAAAAAATTCCCCAAAAGTATCAAAAAAAGGTTTAATACTGTATCAAAACAATGAGTAAAGTGTATCAAAAATGCAGAATAAAATTAATAAAAGTATCAAAAAATAAAAAAATATCAATGAAGTGGCTTACATTCATTTATACACTTTTTTTGGCATGGTACTTGACATAAGATATAGTGTCATAAAAAACAACGGAAATATAAAAGGAGGAGTTTAAATGACAGCAGTAATAGTTGCAACACATGGTAAATTTTCTGAAGAGGTTGTGAAATCCTCAGAAATGATATTTGGTAAGCAAGAAAATGTAGAATATGTAACCTTCGTACCAGGTGAAGGCACTGAAGATTTAATAAGAAAATATAATGAAGCTATTGAAAAGTTAGATACAAATAAGGGTGTTTTATTCCTAGTAGATTTATTTGGAGGAAGTCCATTTAATGCTGCAAGTACATTAGCTATATCGAATGAAAAGATGGATATAGTTACTGGTGTAAATCTACCAATGCTACTTGAAGTATATGGAGCTAGAATGATGTCTGATTTTGAAGAAGTAGTTAAAGCTGCACAAAATGCAGGTAAAGATGCTGTTAAGGCTTTCAAGGAAGGTCTTACAATAAATAAAAATAACGACCTAGATGATGAGGAGGTATTATAAATGAAAATTGTATTAGCAAGAATTGATGACAGACTAATACACGGTCAAGTGGCTACAGTTTGGTCAAAAGTTTCTGACTGTGAAAAAATAATAGTAGTAAGTGATGAGGTTGCAAAGGATGAGTTAAGGAGTACTTTATTAGTGCAAGTTGCGCCTCCAGGAATAAAAGCACACGTACTAAGTATCGAAAAAGCTATTAGAGTATATAACAATCCAAAGAATGATTTTAAAGCATTACTATTATTTACGAACCCTACAGACGTTTTAAGGTTAGTTGAGGGTGGAGTTAAGATTGAATCAGTCAACATCGGTGGAATGTCATTTAAAGAAGGTAAAAGACAAGTTACAGGAACTATTTCTGTAAACGAACAAGATGAAAATGCATTCAAAGAACTTAACAAAAGAGGAATAGAATTAGAAATAAGAGTTGTTGCATCAGACTCTAAGGTTCTATTAAAAGATAAATTGCCATTATAAAATTCTTTTTAAAAGGGAGGAATAAACAATGAACGCATTACAAGTTATACTAGTTGTAATTTGGGCATCTATTTCTGGTATTGGATCAGTACTAGATGAATTCCAAACACACAGACCTTTAATATCATGTACAATTATAGGACTTATTTTAGGAGATATCAAAACAGGTATTATATTAGGTGGTACTTTAGAACTTATGGCTTTAGGATGGATGAATATAGGAGCAGCAATGGCACCAGATGCAGCAATTGCTAGCTGTATTTCAACTATCTTAGTAATCGTTTCGCATCAAACAGTTGCAGAAGGAATAGCAATAGCAATCCCTCTAGCAGCAGCAGGGCAGGTTTTAACTATATTTGCAAGAACATTATCTGTTGGATTACAACATAGAGCAGATAGGTATGCTGAACAAGCAAACTTTACAGGTGTAGACATGTGTCACTTAGGTGGTTTAGTAATTCAAGCACTTCGTGTAGCTATTCCAGTTTTAATAGTTGCAATGTTTGCAGGAACAGATCAAGTTAACAATATGTTAAATGCTATTCCAGACGTTGTTACAAAAGGACTTCAGGTTGCTGGTGGATTCATAGTTGTAGTTGGATACGCAATGGTTATCAACATGATGGGAGCAAAACACTTAATGCCTATGTTCTTCTTAGGATTCGTAGTTGCTTCATTCTCAACTTACAACCTAGTTGCCTTAGGTATATTAGGAACTATATTAGCAATCCTTTACCTACAATTATCACCAAAATATAATGGTGTAGTAACTTCAGCAGGCGCAGCATCTGATGATCTAGATGATGACGTATTAGATTAGGAAAGGGGAGGAAATAGCAATGAGTGAACAAAAAAAATTAACAAGAAAAGACTTAGTAAGTGTATTCATTCGTTCAAACTTCCATCAAGGTTCTTGGAACTTTGAGAGAATGCAAGCTATAGGATACGCATATGAAATGAATCCAGTGCTTAAGAAATTATATACAACTAAAGAAGAACAAGTAGAGGCTTTAAAAAGACATCTTGAATTCTTCAATACTCATCCATATGTAACATCACCTATCTTAGGAGTTACGTGTGCAATGGAAGAACAAAGGGCTAATGGAGCTGACATAGACAATGGAGCTATCAATGGAGTTAAGGTTGGTTTAATGGGACCTTTAGCTGGAGTTGGTGACCCAATATTCTGGGGAACACTAAGACCTGTTCTTGCAGCATTAGGAGCATCTATAGCAACTGGTGGCAGTGTATTAGGACCGATATTATTCTTCGTATTATGGAATGTAATTCGTTTAGGATTCAGATGGACTACTCAATTCTATGGATATAAAGTTGGAGCTAATATTGTTAAGGATTTAGCTGGTAACAAGCTTCAAAAATTAACTGAAGGAGCTTCAATCCTTGGATTGTTTATCATGGGTGCATTAGTTGCTAGATGGACATCAATAAAAGTTCCGTTTGTACTTTCAACTGTAACTAATGCTCAAGGTAAAGAAGTAACTACAACAATACAAAGTGTTTTAGATTCATTATTACCTGGATTATTAGCATTAGGATTAACTTTCCTTTGTATGAGATTATTAAGGAAGAAAGTAAGTCCAATAACTTTAATATTTGGATTATTCGCTTTAGGTATCATTGGATATTGGTTAGGTATCTTAGGTCTATAAAAGTTAATAAGTATGTCAAATTAACCCCTGGGAAATTCACCTAATATGGTGGATTTTCTCAGGGATTTTTTTATTGTTACTAGGTTTCGAATGAAACAATATTGATTTCAAATGAAAGTGGATGTATAATAATATTAAAAATACAACTAAGTGGGGTGATGTTATTTTGAATGAAAGAAGAAATGAAATATTTAATATAATTTCAATAGAACCCAAGGTATCAGTAAAGAAATTATCAAATATTCTTGGCGTCTCAGAGGTTACAATAAGAAAAGATCTTTCAGCACTAGAAGAAGAGGGTGTTTTAAAAAGGACTCATGGTGGTGCTGTACAAATGGCTTCAAGTTCTATAGAAAAAAGATTATCATTTAGACAAAATGAAAAGCAAAGAATAGCAGAAGAGGCTTCAAAGTTAGTCCTACCAGGTGAGACTATATTACTAGAAGCAGGTTCTACTAATACGGTTCTAGCAAAAGAAATTTCAAAAAAATCAGGGGTTCATATAATAACCAATTCTCTATATATTACCTACATGCTTAAAGATACGCTTCAAGTTAAAGTGACATTATTAGGAGGAGAGTTGCAACAAGATTCAGAAGCAATGGTTGGACCACTCACCACTTTAAGTTTAAGTAAAATTGCAGTTGATAAAGCTTTTATTGGAATGGATGGTTTTTCTGAAAAATTAGGTTTTACCTGTGGAGATTTCTTTAGAGCTGAAGTTGGAAAGGAAATGTGTAAAAGAGCTGAAAAGACTATTGTTTTAGCAGATTCTTCAAAATTTGATAATATAGGAGTTACTCCAGTTGTAGAACTTAATGATGTTTATATGGTAATTTCAGATAAAGATATAACAAAAGAAAAATTGAGTATTTTAAAGAAACATAATGTTAACACTATCATAGTCTAGTATGAAAAGGAGAGGATTAATATGAATAAAACAGTGAATGTAGGATTGATTGGATATGGGGTTGCAGGACAAGTGTTCCATGCACCTATGGTTTATAGTGTAAGTGGATTAAAATTATATAAAATTTATGATTCAAGAGAGGAAAGTAAGGGGAAAATAAATTCTAAATTTGAAGATGTTCTATTTACTACTAATATCGATGAAATATATAATGACAAGAATATAGATTTAGTTATAGTAGCAACTCCTAATATAGCCCATTATGAACTTGCAAAAAGAGCATTAGTAGCGGGGAAAAATGTACTTGTAGAGAAGCCATTTACAGTAACTTCAGAAGAGGCGGATAAGCTAATTCAATTGGCAAAGGAAAAGAATAAGCTTTTAACTGTACATCATAATAGAAGATGGGATAGTGATTTTAAGACTATAAAGAGAGTAATTAATGGTGGGTTACTAGGAGAACTTGCAGAATATGAAGCTCATTATGATAGATTTAGAAACTTTTTTAAGGAAAATGCTTGGAGAGAACAAAATGCTCCTGGTTCAGGTATACTTTATGATTTAGGCTCTCACTTAATAGACCAAGCTCAAGACTTATTTGGGATTCCTGATGAAATTTTTGGAGATTTGAACATACAAAGAAAAGGTGGAGAGACAATAGATAACTTTGAGGTCATATTAAAGTATCCTAATTTAAAGGTTACATTAAAGGCAGGAATGCTAGTAAAAGAAGATAGTCCACATTTTGTTTTATATGGGAATAAGGGAAGTTTTGTTAAGTATGGTATGGATGTTCAAGAAGGAAATTTAAGAAAAGATTTAATACCTAAATATACTGAAGAATGGGGAAAAGAATCACAAGAACTATGGGGCACACTAAATACTGAGCTTAATGGACTTAATTTTAGAGGAAAAGTTGAAAGTGAAAATGGAGACTATAGAGCATTATATGAAAATGTATATAAAGCAATAATTGGTGAAGAAGAGTTAATCGTAAAACCACAAGAGGCCAGAAACACTATAAGAATAATAGAACTAGCAGAAGAAAGTAATAATAAAAAAGCATGGGTAAAATTTAGTTAATTATTTGGGGGTATTTATGGATGCTAATGAATTAAAAAAAGAAAGTGCTAAGAAGGCATTAGACTATATAAATGATGGAATGGTTGTTGGATTAGGAGCTGGCGGAAGTGTAGCATATCTTGCAGATTATTTAAGTGAGAAATCAAAGAATGGATTTAATGTGAAGATAGTGACTCCCTCCCGCGCGACTAAGTTAATGTGTCATGAGAAAGGATTAAATGTAATAGATACTTCACTCATAAGTAATATTGATGTAGCCTTTGATGGATGTGATGAGGTAGATTCAAAATTAAATGCACTTAAAAGTGGAGGAGGAGTTCATACAAAAGAAAAGCTAATAGGAACCATGGCAAAAGAGTATATTCTTTTAGTTGATGAAAGTAAATTTTCAAAGACACTTACTTTTAAGGCACCGGTAGTTTTAGAAATAATAGAAGAGGCCCTTAGTTATGTAATTCGTGAGGTAAAAGCATTAGGAGGAGAGCCTAAACTTAGAAGTTCAAAAGAAAAGGATGGTTTTGTAATAACAGATAACGGAAACCTTTTACTAGATGTAAGTTTTAAAAATGTTAATAACATTGAAAACTTAGATAAAATCCTAAAGAATATAAGAGGAGTTGTAGAAACTTCACTATTTGTAAATGTTGTAACAAAAGTCATAGTAGCATCTGAAAATGAAATAAAAGTTATAGAATAGTAAAAACTCCGAAGTACAATGAATAGGCTTCGGAGTTTAGCTTATTATTTAAATGTCCATATCTTATTAATTATAAAATTGGCTGCAAATCCTAAAATAATAGCAGGTATTTGGGAGAGTGTTTTATTAGCTCCAAGTATGTGCACAAAGAACCAAAGAGTTGAACTGTTAATTATAAATGATATAACATTGGTTATTAAAAATTTTACACCTGTATCCACTGATGCTTTTTTCTTAAATACAAAGTTACTACTTAAAATAAAGCCATTTATGGTTCCTGCGACATAACCAATAGCATTAGCAATTAAATAATTAACGTTTATATATATTAATAAATTATAAATAATAAAGGTAATTAAGGTGTTAAGTACACCAACCACTGAAAACTTTAAAAGTTTATCCATTATTAAATACATCCTTCCTGGTATATTATCATATTTGGGATTTCATAATTTATATTATAACAATATAAAATGGTGATTCAATGGATATTCTATGTGAATTTTATGGGATAACTCACATAATTAATGGTAAATGTACTTATAAAAAATAGTTCTAAGTAAATTTAGAACTATTTTTCAAAAAGTATGAATATTTGAAGTTAAAAGTCTTCTAATGGTATGTCTAAAATAGGATAATTATCAGCTTCAGAATCATCATAATGCCACCATTCAGTTTCTATGGTATCAAATCCATTCTTCTCCATTACTGAGGTGAGTAGTTCAAGATTTTTTTTCGCAGTATCAGAGATCTTTGTATTAGTTCTGTAGGCATTTGCATTAAATTCATCAAATCCAGTAGGCATTTCAAGTTCTTTACCCGTGCTATCTACTAGCGTGATGTCTACAGCTGCACCTCTATTATGTCTTGAACCACTAACATATGGTGAAGCAATAAATCGTCTATCTTTAACTAAGTTCCACAGGTTAACCTGTACAGAAGCTGGTCTATAGGCATCCCAAATTTTAATTTTATAACCAAGTTTCTTAAATTCATTATTTGCATTTATTAATTTATCTAAAGTTCCTTTTTGTAATAAGCAAGTATCTACAGGATATACTTTTTTGCCAGTAAAATTATTAGTAGTTGAATATCTTAAATCTATTATGAAACTTTCATCATAATCTAGTACGGGTACTAATCCACTTTGGTCAGAAGTAGTATCTTTTGACATGAGGTACTTTTCACCAGCTAGATTAATAACAGATGTAGTGGTTGGAGTACCTTTGCTCTGTGAAAAAAAAGCACCAGCGCCGAGTCCAGTTCCAATTCCTGCTGAAAATATTAATGCTGATATTATAAAAATCAATAAATTTTCTTTCTTCACTTAAATACTCCTTTCTACAAACATACTAGTTACTAATTATTATTTCGGTTAAAATAGTAATTAGTTAATATTATACTATATAATTCACATAACTAAGTTTTAATATTTAGTAAAGGTTTTTAAGTTTCCTATAAAAAACCTATAACATATTAAAATAAGAAATTATTTTTAGAAAGCTTAAAGAGGTTCAAAATGGACAATGGAGGAATAAGAATTTCTGTTAGAAATTTAATAGAATTTATATTAAGAAGAGGAAGTATTGATAGTAGTTATATGGGTAATAAAAGAGCGCAAGAAGGAACAAGGGCTCATCAATATCTTCAAAAAGAAAATTCTAAGATTTATGAAGAATATAAAAAAGAAGTTTATTTTAAGCATATTTTTGAAAGAGAGAGTATGTCAATTTCTGTTGAAGGAAGAGCAGATGGCATTATAAAAATAGATGACAGAATAATCATTGAGGAAATAAAAAGCACAACAAAAGAACTATTACTTATAGAAGAAGATAGTAATATGCTTCATTGGGCACAAGTGAAATTTTATGGATATATGTATCTAATAGAAAATAATGAGGACTCCATAGAGCTGCAGCTCACATATATTCATCTAGATAGCAATGAAACAAAAAAATTTAATAAAGTTTTTGAATTACAAGAATTAGAGGAATTCGTTAACTTTGTAGTAGATGAATATATAAAATGGGCTCTTTTTACCTTAGACTGGGTAAAAGAAAGAAATACTTCAATAAAGCTATTAGAATTTCCATTTGAAAAATATAGAAATGGACAGAGAGAATTTGCAGTAGTAGTATATAACACAATTAAATCAAAAGGAATGCTATTCGCACAGGCGCCAACAGGCATAGGTAAGACTATATCAACATTATTTCCATCAATAAAATCCTTAGGAGAAGAATTATCAGACAGGATATTTTATTTAACAGCAAAAACTATAACAAGAACTGTGGCAGAAGAATCACTGAGATTAATTAGAGATAAGAAAGTTAGAATAAAAAGTATAACTTTAACTGCAAAAGATAAAATATGCTTTAATAGTGATTCTAGTTGTAATGCTGAAGATTGCCCTTATGCAAAAGGATATTATGATAAGGTGAATGAAGCACTTTTTGATATTATAAATAATGAAGATGAATTTACCAGAGAAAAGATTGAAGGCTATAGTAAAAGATATGAAATATGTCCATTTGAGTTTTCACTAGAAATATCTAACTGGAGTGATGTTATTATTGGAGATTATAATTACGTATTTGATCCTAGAGTTTATTTAAAACGATTTTTTGATGAAAGTTCAGAAAAATATACCTTTTTAATAGATGAGGCTCATAATCTAGTATCTAGAGGAAGGGAAATGTTTTCTGCAACATTGGAAAAGAGAGCTATACTAAACGCAAAAAAAATATTAAAAGGAGAAAAAAAGTTAATTAAGTATTTAAATAAGATAAATACATACTTAATATCATTAAAAAAAGATGCTCAGGATAAAGCGGTAAGGGAAGCAATAGTAGATGAGCCTACAGTACTTTACGAATATATAAGAGGATATTTAAAAGAATGTGATGAATTTCTTGTAACTCACAAGGATTTTCCAGAGTATGAGCAGATATTAGAGTTATATTTTCAATTAAATACATTTATAAATATTAGTGGGTTTTATGACGAAAATTACTTAACTATAGTTAAGTTAGATGGAGAAGAACTGATTTTAAAGTTGTTTTGTATAAATCCAAGTAAGAATTTAAGAGAAGGAATGAATAGATCAAATAGCAAAATAGTATTTTCTGCGACACTTTCCCCGGGAAATTATTTTATTGAATTGTTAGGGGGAAGTGAGGAAAGTTATAAGATGAGTCTTCCATCACCTTTCCCAGAGAAAAATCTTTTGACACTAATTGCACCAGTATCCACAAGATATAAGCATAGAGAAGTAACTATAAATAAGATAATTTCTATGATAGTAGAATTCGTAAAAGCTAAAAGAGGAAATTATATGTGCTTTTTCCCATCATATAAATATATGAAGCAAGCTCAAGAAGTTTTGGAATCTATAAATGAAGATATAATATTTATGATCCAGAAGGAGAATATGAGTGAGGAAGAGAAAGAGGAATTCTTAGGAGAATTTAAAGAACCAAAAGATAAAAGTCAATTAGGCTTATGTGTAATGGGAGGAGTATTCTCCGAGGGAATAGACTTGACAGGAGATTCTTTAATAGGAGCAATAATTGTTGGGGTGGGTTTGCCTCAAATATCCTTTGAACAAGACTTAATAAAGGACTTTTTTAAGGAAAAGGGAGAGGGATATGATTATGCTTATACTTATCCAGGCATAAATAAAGTTATGCAAGCAGTAGGAAGAGTGATTAGAAGGGAAGAGGATAAGGGAGCTACATTACTTATAGATGATAGATTTATTAGTAATAAGTATTTAAGATTGATGCCAGAAAATTGGAGAGACCTCAAAATAGTCAGAGATAAGGAAGATATAATTAAAGAAATGGACGATTTCTGGAGTTAACTTAATATTTAAAAGGTACCATATTAAAGATAATATGGTACTTTTTTATAAAGATTTAGTCCATTCCCTTGAAGTATACTAATTCATGTTATATAGTTATATGTAATACTTAGAAGGGCTTAAGGGGGGGAAGAAATGCTTAATAAGTTTAATATATATAAGGGGCTACCGAAAACTATATATATAGTATTCATAGTACAAATAATCAATAGATTTGGTGATTTTGTTATGCCGTTCATGACATTATTCTTAATTAAAAAGTTGAATATGCCATTAAGTATGGTAGGGATAATTGTAATGGTAACATCACTAATAACAATACCTGGATCTATGCTAGGAGGGACTTTTGCAGATAAGTTAGGGAGAAAAAAGACTTATATATTTGCACAAACTGCATCAGCATTATTTCTCGTGCCTTGCGCATTCTTAGGTACATCATACATTATAGTAGCATTTCTTATGATATCAACGTTCTTTAATGGAGCAGTAAGACCAGCCTTGCATGCAATAATTGCAGATGTTTTGCCACCAGAAAAAAGACAAGCAGGATATTCACTTCAATACTTAGGAATAAATATTGGCGTTGCAATTGGTCCTATTGTAGCAGGGTTTCTATTTAATAATTTTCTTCCGATGCTTTTTATAGGAGATTCATTAACATCATTCATTGCATTAGGACTAGCGTATATTTATATAAAAGAAACTAAACCTAATCTTATAAAAGGGGAAAATAATCCTAAAGAAAAACTTAAAAAGGATAATATAGTACAGATCTTATTAGGAAAGCCAGAAATACTAGTATTTTTAGCTATTTATATTATATTTACAGTAGTATCAACTCAGAGTACTTTTGCATTACCTCTGATGATTGATAAGGTATTTGCTATAGACGGTGCAGAAAAATATGGTTTTCTAATGAGCGTTAACGCAATTACAGTTATATTCCTCACAGTTTTTATTACACGATTAACAAGGAGAATACATTCATTAATTAATATTTTGGTTGCAATAATGCTTTATGGAATTGGACTTGGGATGATAGGAATCATAAAGTCATATACACTATTTGTTATATCTACAGTAATATGGACTATAGGAGAAATTCTCATAGTTACAAATTTTGGGGTTTACTTGGCTAATAAAAGTCCTTCAGATTATAGAGCGAGATTTAGTGCAATTGGAAGCTTGAGTTGGGCTACTGGGGCATCAGTGGGTACTTCATTAGGAGGCAAATATATTCAAAAACAAGGAATTGTAGAAGTATGGCCTTTAGCATTTGTTTTATGTTCCTTTTCAGCATTTTTAATGTTTCTTCTTTATCTACACAGTACTAAAACAGAGAAAGTTAAAGCAGAATCATAAAAAAATATAATAAAAAATAGATTATTTATTTCGGCAGAGTAGATTAGCTACCTGCCGATTTTTTTACATATTTTTATATTCATAGGGGATAATAAATTTTACAATTAGAAAAATAAGGAGTGTGTGGAATGTTCTATATTTATATAATTCTTATATTATTCATAGCCATACTTGGGTTTTATCTATTTTTTAAATATAAAGGCAATGAAGAAAATAATTTAATGGAGGATGTTCCATCTATAAGTGTAAGTCAAGAGGATTTAGAGAAACACGCATTAGAAATATCTCAACACTTTAATTTGGTAACAACTAGATCTAATTCTAGAAGAAAGCTATTAAAGAGCTTAGATAAAAGTTATAGGAATATTATCCAAACATATGAGTTTATAGATAATGAGGTGAAATATAAAAAAGAGGTTGTGGCAGCAGCAGAATGGATGCTCGATAACCTTTATTTAATTGAAAAAGAATATAAAGATATAAAATATAATATGCCTAATTCTTATTACAAAGGATTACCTGTAATAAAAAAAGGAATAATGAAAGGATATCCTAGGATATACCATATAGCAGTAGAGCTTATTTCTCATACAGACGGAAGAATATATGAAGATACAATAGAAACCTTTATAAATGCTTATCAGAAAAATACAATACTCTCAATGGGTGAGTTATGGGCACTACCAATTATGATTAGAATTGCCTTAATTCAAAATATAAGCAAAATTGCTGAAAAGATTGCTTATGCACAAAAAGAAAAGGAAAAGGGAGAATTATTAGCAGAGGAATTAATAAATGCTTATAACAATAACAGATTGAATGATAAGCTACAAGAATTAAATGATAATACAGTCTACAGCTCACATTTTATAGAGAAGTTTGTGAAAATTTTAAGAAATAATGGAATAGATAGCATTGAATTATATGAATGGTTAGATAGCAAGTTAGAAATTCAACAGACTACAACTGATAAAATAATAATTGAAGAACATCAGTTGCAGGCTGCTTTTCAAATGTCTATAGGAAACTCAATAACAAGTATAAGAGAAGTTGGAGGAATCCCATGGAGGGATTCATTTGAAAAGTTAAGTTTAGTAGAAGGAATATTAAAGCAAGATCCTATTAAAATATATACCTCTATGGATTTTGAATCTAGGGATAACTATAGGCATATGGTAGAAAAAATAGCTAAAAATAAGAATGTGCCAGAGATTCTTATTGCAAAAAAAGCTATTGAATGTGCAAAAAGCTCAAATGACGCAGAGGAATATAGAAAACATATAGGATATTATCTTATAGATAACGGAATAAACGAGTTAAAATACGCTATAAATCCAAAAGCTACAATGGATAGAAGGTTTAATGAATATGTAAATAAGCATAAAGTGAAATTGTATATTGGTACAATTGTCATACTTACGACTTTATTATGTTTTTTGATTCTAGCATTGGTTTCAAATGGTGATAGGAATGTATCAGGAATTGTTTATATAATAGAATTTCTAGCACTAATAATTCCTTGTAGTGAAATAGTAATCTCAATATTTAATTGGAGCATAAATAGAATATCTACTCCAAGATTTATGCCTAAAATTGAATTTAAGGATGGTCTACCAGTAGAATGTTCAACAATAGTTGTCATACCAACTCTATTAACAAGTAAATCAAGAGCAAAAGAATTAATTAGTGATCTTGAGGTTTACTATCTAGCCAATAGAGAGAAAAATATATATTTTGCATTATTGGGAGATTTTAAAGATAGTCTGTTTAAAGAAGAATTACAAGATGAAGAAATTATTGAAACAGCACTAGCAGAAACTAAAAAGCTTAATGAAAAATACTCCGATTCAGGTGAAGATATTTTCTATTTTTTCAATAGATATAGGCAATTTAATGAAAATGAAGGAATATGGTTAGGCTGGGAGAGAAAGCGTGGAAAGTTAATGGAGTTTAATGCTCTTTTAAGAGGAAACAAAAATACCAGCTATAACATAGTGAGCGGAGATATAGAAAAGCTTAAAAATGTAAAGTATGTAATAACCTTAGATGCAGATACTCAGTTACCACGAGATATTGGTAAAAAGTTAGTCGGGGCTATGTGCCATGTGCTTAGTAAACCGTATTTAGATAAGGAACATAAAAAGGTTTTAAGAGGATATGGACTTATGCAACCACGTGTCAGCGTAGGAACAATGGAAGCTAACAAAACTATATTTTCTAAAATATTTTCAGGTGAAACAGGAATAGATATGTATACGAGCGCAATATCAGATGTTTATCAAGATATATTTGGTGAAGGAATTTTTACTGGTAAGGGAATTTATGATATAGACGTATTTAATTATATGTTAAAGGATGAAATACCTGAAAATAAAGTTTTGAGCCACGACTTGTTAGAAGGATCATATGTTAGAGCAGCTTTGTTAACTGATGTAGAGCTGATTGATGGATATCCTGCATATTATAATTCTAGTTCGAAGAGATTACATAGGTGGGTAAGGGGAGATTGGCAAATAATTAGTTGGATAACCAAGAAATCACCATTAAATTCATTATCAAGATATAAGATATTTGATAATTTAAGAAGAAGCCTTTTGGCACCATCAATAATAATGTTAGTTGCACTATCATTTTTGTTATTTCCTTTCTCTGACAAAGGATTAGTCGTTGCATTATTGGCGCTTTTATGCCCTGTAATATTTGATGTATCAGAAGCGGTAGTTTCACCAGTTAAAGGAATAAGTTTGTCAGGAAAAATAAGTAATTGTATGACAGCTATTGAACAAATGTTTCTAATATTTTGTTTTTTGCCATATCAAGCTTATCTAATGATAGATGCAGTTATTAGAACTTTATATAGACTTATTATTAGTAAAAGAAATTTGTTAGAATGGCAAACAGCTGCTGATGTTGAAGCTAAATTAGGTAGAAATCCAAAAAGCTTTATTAAGTCTATGTGGCCTGGAAGTTTAATTAGCTTAGTAATCCTAATATTATCATTTGGGGTATCGACTCAGTCAGGTACATTAATGATACCTTCATGTCTTCTTTGGTTTATCAGTCCAATAATAGCTTATTTTATAAGCAAGGAGATAAAGCCTAAAGAAAACATTTTAGAACAAGAAGATGTAAAACTATTAAGAAGGTTTAGTAGAAAGACATGGGCTTACTTTGAGGACTTTGTGAATGATGATAACAACTGGCTTGCTCCTGATAATTTTCAAGAGGATCCTCCAAAAGGAGTAGCTACTAGAACATCTCCTACAAATATGGGAATGGGTCTTACTGCTAATTTGGTTGCTTATGATTTAGGCTATATTGGAATGTTAGAAACAGTTGAAAGGCTTGAGAAAATAATTGTTAGCATGGAAGGGTTAGAGCAGTATAAAGGTCACTTTTATAATTGGTATGATACTGTTAGCAAGGAGCCATTATTCCCCAGATATGTCTCAACTGTTGATAGTGGTAACTTGGTAGGATATTTATGGTTAGTTTCTGAAACCTTGGATGAGTATAGAAAATCTATTATGATTAACGTAAATAAAATTCAAGGATTGTATGATACATTTAATTTGACTAATAAAGAAATAGAAGAACTAACAGGAATCAAAGAGCTTAATAATGAAGATATTAATGATATAAATCAGAATGAATTTGATATTATTACTTGGAAAGATATGTTGAATAAATTCAGTAATAGAGTAGCAGAAATAGAGAAATTACAAGATGGAAGACAATTATACTGGAATTCTAAAGCTAAAAAACTAATTGATGGATATAGTAGAGAGCTTGAAGAACTTTTTCCATGGGTAGATATGATATATGAAGATGAGAATGATACATCAAGTATAGTACAAAACCTTAAAAATTTATTATCGCAAACACCACTTTATTTAATTAATTCTGAAATTGAAAAGATTGAAAATGACATAGAAAGAAATATGAGAAATGATAGCTTAGAAGAACGTCAAAAGGATAAAATACATAAACTTAAAGAACTTCTAAATGAGAGTAAAGAAAATGTTTATAAGTTTATTGATAAAATATCAGAATTAAAAGCAAGAATAGATAAAATGGCTGAAGATACTAATTTCACTATGCTATATCATAAAAATAAACATGTATTTGCAATTGGATATGATATTGAAAAAGATTCGTTAAGTAATTCATATTATGATTTACTTGCTTCTGAATCAAGGCAAGCAAGCTTTGTTGCAATAGCCAAAGGTGACGTAGAGCAAGAGCATTGGTTTAACTTGAGTAGAGCAATGACTTTAATAGGTAATAAAAAAGGTCTGGTCTCCTGGAGTGGAACAATGTTTGAGTATTTTATGCCACTGTTGATTCTCAAAAACTATCCAGATACTTTACTTCAAGAAACTTATAATAGTGTTATTTACGGCCAAAAAGGGTACTGCAAAGATAGAAATGTACCATGGGGAATATCAGAATCAGCATTCTATACCTTCGATGCAGCTTTAAATTATCAATATAAGGCATTTGGAGTACCTGGAATAGGTTTGAAAAGAGGGCTATCAAATGAATTAGTAATATCTCCATACTCAACAATTATGGCATTACAGATAGATTTACTAGATTCAATAAACAATATGAAAAGGCTTATTAATGAAGGAATGGATGGAAAGTACGGCTTCTATGAAGCTCTAGATTATACAAAAGAAAGAGTACCTAAAGATTTGAAAAAAGGCATAGTTAAATGCTTTATGGTACATCATCAAGGCATGAGCTTGATGGCGCTAAACAATGTGTTAAATAATAATATTCTACAAGAAAGATTTCATAGAATTCCTAGGGTGAAAGCGACAGAGTTATTACTCCAGGAGAAAATTTCAAAGAGGATAATCTATAATAGAAAACATCAATTTGAGCCAGTAGAGTTTAATATTGAAAAACAACCTATTGTAATAAGAAAGTTTAATACAGCAAATACTCAAAGTCCAGAAACTAATATCATCTCAAATGGCAATTACTCAGTTATGCTAACTAATAGTGGAAGTGGCTATAGTAAGTGTGATGAATTGACTGTTTATAGATGGAGAGAAGACTTGACGCTAGATAATACAGGAATGTTCTTCTATATTAAGAATTTAAACTCAAATGAATATTGGAGTGCTGCATATGAACCTTGTAAAAAAGAAGGAGATAGCTACGAAGTTAAGTTTTCATTAGATAAGACTGAGTTTAAAAGAAAGGATGGAAACTTAAGTACTAAATATGAAATTGCCGTATCACAAGAGGATAATGCAGAAACAAGAAAAATATCAATAACTAACAATAGTGAACATTCAAGGACCATTGAGTTAACAAGTTATATGGAAGTTACACTAGCACCTTATAATGCTGATATTGTACATCCGACTTTTAGTAATCTTTTTATAAGAACAGAATATGTGGGAGAACCAGCTTGTGTTATTGCTAATAGAAGACCAAGAGCTAAAGGACAGAAAAAACCCCATGTAGTTCAAACAGTAGCAGTTCAAGGGAACTTACTAGGAAATATTGAGTATGAAACTAGCAGGGCAAATTTTATTGGAAGAGGTAATGATGTTTCTAGACCATTTGTAATGGAGAATGGAGCTCCTCTTACTAATACAACTGGTGCAGTGTTAGACCCAATAATAAGTATGAGAGTAAGGCTGGAGATTAAAGCAGGTGAAACTGCCAAGGTAGCATTTACATCAGCATTAGGAAATTCAAGGGAAGATGCAATAGAATTAGCAAAGAAGTATAGTCAAATGTTTAACGTAAAGAGAATATTTGAAATGGCATTAACCCAGACACACTTAGAAATGAAGTACTTAGATATTAAGTCTACTCAAGGAAACTTATATCAATATATGGCTTCAAAAATATTATTTATTAATCAGTCTCTGAGAGAACGAGAAAAATACATTAAAGAGATTAGAAAAGCACAATCTTCCTTGTGGCCTTATGGTATATCTGGTGATTTACCTATTTTACTTTTAATATTAAGAAACCAAAAGGATTTAGATTTAGTAAGACAGTTACTTAAGGCACATGAATATTGGTCAGCAAAAGGATTGAAGGTAGATTTAGTCATATTGAATCTTCAAAATACCGTGTATACCCAGCCATTGCAAGATGGAATTAGGGATATGATTACTTCAAGTCATGCAAGAGATAAAGAAAATAAGCCAGGAGGAGTATTTGTTCATAGTAAAGGAACTATGTCTAATGATGATGTGGATTTCCTTATTGCTATAGCAAGACTTGTTATAGATGCTGAAAAAGGCAGCCTTATGGAGCAACTTAAGGTTAAATATAGAAACAATCAAGAGGGAAAATTGCTACCAGTTAGAAGTAAATCATATAATACAAAAGCTTTCAGATTTGATGAAAGAAATTTAGAATACTTTAATGGATATGGTGGTTTTGATGAAGAGATGGATCAATATACTATCATATTAAAAGAGCATAAGAATACTCCAGCGCCTTGGATTAATGTAATTTCAAATGGGGAATTTGGATTCCATATATCTGAAAGTGGAAGTAGCTACACTTGGTATAAGAATAGTAGAGAGAACAAGGTAACTACTTGGTCAAATGATCCAGTAACAGATCCACTAGAAGAAGCTTTATATTTAAGAGATGAGGAGACTGGACAATTGTGGGGGATTACCCCAAAACCTATGAGAGACCAAGGGAAATATATTATTGAACATGGATTTGGATATTCTAGATTTAAACATGAGGCTAATGGAATAATTGGAGAAGTAACGTATTTTGTTCCCATTGATGAGAGTGTTAAGCTAGGAATAGTAAAGCTTAAGAATAACTGTGATGAAAATAGAAGGTTATCATTATCATACTACGCTCATATGGTATTAGGAGTAGTTCCTCAGCAAACAGCTCAATATATATCTACATATTTGCAAGATGGTAAATACATATATGCTCAAAATCCTTACAGTGAACATTTCGGAAGAGCATATGCATATTTAACAATTGCAGGTGGGGAAGAAACATCCTATACAGGAAATCGAACCGAGTTCTTTGGAAGAGGGGGTATAATTGATAGACCGAAAGCTCTAAAGTATGAGAAATTTAGTAATTCTGTTGGTTCAGGCTATGATCCTTGTCTAGCATGTAATACTAAAATAGAAATAAAGCCAGAGGAAGAATTAGAACTTGTGATAATACTAGGACAAAAAGAGAATATAGAAAATATCAATAAGGTTGTTGAGCAATATAGCAATATAGAAGCGTCGGAAGCAAAATTAAAAGAAATTAAGGAATATTGGGAGGAATTGCTCCATAGAATACAAGTTAAAACTCCAGATAAAACTATGGATATATTGCTTAATGGTTGGTTGATGTATCAAACAATATCTTGTAGATATTGGTCTAGAACAGCCTTCTATCAATCTGGTGGAGCAATAGGCTTTAGAGATCAACTTCAAGATGTTATGGCTATTGGATTTTTAAATTCAGAATTTACAAAGGAGCAAATTTTACACAGTGCCACAAGACAATTTGTTGAAGGCGATGTTCAGCATTGGTGGCATCCAGTAGTCAATAGTGGAATAAGAACAAGATTCTCAGATGATCTTTTATGGTTACCATATGTAACAATAGACTATATTAAAAATACTGGTGATTATAGCATATTAGAAGAGGAAGCTGGTTACTTAGAAGATGAACCATTAAAAGAAGGAGAAGATGAGAGATATAAAGTTACTCCTGAGTCAGATAAAAAAGGAAGTATATATGAGCATTGTGTAAGAGCCATAGAAATAGCATTAAAATTTGGACCACACAATATTCCACTAATGGGAAGTGGTGATTGGAATGATGGTATGAGTACCGTTGGAAATGAAGGTAGAGGTGAAAGTGTGTGGTTAGGATGGTTCTTATATAGTATACTTAATGATTTTAAGGAGATATCAAAATATAAAGATGATAATGAAAGAGCAAAGAGATATGAAGAAATGAGAGACTTTATAGGTGAAAATCTTGAGGAGAATGCTTGGGATGGCGGATGGTACAGAAGAGCTTATTTTGATGATGGAACACCATTAGGATCAATTGAAAATGATGAGTGTCAAATTGATTCATTATCTCAATCATGGTCAGTAATCTCAGGAGCGGGAAGAGAATCTAGGGTAGAAGAGGCTATGGCAGCTTTAGAAAGATATCTTGTTAAAGAAAATATGGGAATGGTTCTGTTATTAACTCCAGCATTTAATAATTCTATGCTAGAACCAGGATATATAAAGGGGTATGTGCCAGGAGTTAGGGAGAATGGGGGACAATATACTCATGCAGCAACATGGGTTATACTTGCAATGACTAAGCTAAAGTATAATTATAAAGCTTGGAGAATATTCCACATGATAAACCCAATTAACCACTCCAAGTCATATCTTGAGTGCGAAAGATATAAGGTTGAACCATATGTAATGACTGCTGATATCTATGCAACAGAAGGGCATGAAGGCAGAGGTGGATGGAGCTGGTATACAGGTGCATCTGGATGGATGTATAGAGTTGGTATAGATGGTATACTTGGACTTAAGCTAAAAGAAGGAAAGGGATTTTCAATAGAACCATGCATACCAGATGAATGGAATGGATATGAAATAAACTATAGAAAGGATGGGTGCACTTATCATATACAAGTAAAGAGAGGAGAAACCAAAGAAATATATTTAGATGGAGCTCCTATTAAAGATAATATAATACCATACTTAGATGATGGTGAACATGAGGTTCAAGTAATAATATAGAACAAATAAATTAAGGTGACTAGAATATCTAGTCACCTTAATTTATTTAAATAGAAATACCTAAGAAATGTTTTATAGCAACACCTATGATAAATGCAATGAATGAAACTCCAATACTTATAGAAGCCATTTCAAAAAAACGTTTTTTGAATGGGGCACCTTGTGCAACAGAAATATAGTAATTAAAAGCTGCAATTATTAAAAGGGTTGTAATTACCATTACAATAGTTGCAAGAATATATTGAGAATTATTAAAGATTAAGAATGGTAAAACCAATAAAATTACAGTTACTATATAGGACATGCCTGTATAGGTAGCGGATTTTGCAGCATCTTTTCGCCCTTCAGATCTAGAAGCTAAGTAATCAGAAGAAGCCATAGAAATTGTTGCGGATATACCAGTAACTAGGCCAAGTAATGCTATGATTTTAGTATTTTGAATAGCTAATATTAATCCAGCTAAAGTACCAGTTATTTCAACTAATGCGTCATTTAACCCAAGGACAATAGAGCCAACATATTTAAGTTTTTCTTCATCAAGCATAGCTATGAGCTCGTCCTCATGGCGTTCTTCTTCTTGAAGAATTTTTAATGCTTCTGGTATTTCTTTAGATAAGAGAGCATAGTATTTTGCTGATATTTCCTCGCTTCTTTCCATAAGCTTAATTGCGAAAGTAAAACCTAGTATTTGACTTATTAATGTATACCAAAAAACTTTCAATTTGTTTGGAGAAGTATCTTTGTGTGTATATTTCATCCAAATAGCGCTATGTTTTTTTTCATCATTAGCTATATTTTCAAGTATTTTTTTATTGCTATCTGATTTGATTTTTTTAGCGATGTTATTATAAATATGATACGCAGTGATTTCTTCCTTCTGAACTATTTCTAGTATTTCTTTTGATTCATAAGTTAAGTTTTTTACTTCTTTCATGATATACCCCCAATTTTAAACTTGTATATTTTATTTTCTTTACAAATAAAGAATAACTATTAATCAATAATATATATTTATTATACCATGTTTTGATGCAATTGGAAATGAAGGATAGATGTTACAGAGAATAAAATAAAAAAATGGATAAACTATATAATGAAAAAATAAGGAGGGATATTTATGAATTATAGAAGACATCATTCTGGAGTAAGAGAAGGATTAATACCTACGGCTTTAGGAACTGCAGTAACTGCTGGAGCAATAGCTGCACGTTGTATTGATATGAAGCAGCATCATGGTATGAAAAGAAGAGATGTATTACCAATGGTAGAGACTGCAATTATAGGATTTGGATTAGCACACATAGTATTAGGAGCTATAGATTTATTGCAAGATTAATGGCTATAAACTACTAAAGTTTATTATAAACTTTAGTAGTTTTTTTACTCTTTAGTAATTTATAATATTTTAGGCTCAGGATAACATTAAAAGTTTCCCATAAAAACCTATGGATTCCCCTAAAGAGTAAAAAAGAATTAGTCGCCTGCCAAATTTTCCTCACATGCGTTTGGAAAGGCAGATGCGAGAAAAAAATCGACAGCTCATAATCGCCTTGGCGATTTTTTTGGTATGTTATTAGTACGTATTTATTGACAAACATCTACCTTTATAACAAAATAATAATGTACTTTAAGGAAAAAAATATAAAAGAAAGAGGAATTTCACAAATGATAAAAAATTATTTAATTGAATTGATAGTAACGTGCATACCACAAATGTTTCTAATGGCTATAACAATATATATGATAGCAAATAAAATTTTTGATAAGAAAAAGATACTTATTTCAACAGCAATTATGGGTCCAGTTGGACTTGTTGTCCCTAAGCTTCCAATAAGTTTTGGGATTCATACAATAATTATAATGTGTATCTATATATTTGTATTAATAGTAATTAATAAAATAGAAGTTAGGAAGGCCGTATCCGGTATTTTAATATGTTTATTCATAATAATCATTTCAGAATTTATAAATTTTGCAATATTAGGATCGTTCGGAATAACGCCAGACAAAAAAGAATTTATAACGCAGTTTTATATGATGCCAGCAACACTAATATATATATTAATAAATTTTGCAATATATAAGTTGTTTTATTTAAAAAGAAAAAGTGTTCAAGCCTAGTAATGAAATACTAAAACAATTGTAAAGATGTAAGGGGAGACTATGGGAAATAAGTACAGTGAGAAAAGCATAAAAATAGAAGATATATTATTAATAGTAAAAACGCTAGCATTATTTGCATCAGCCACTGTAATATTCACCAAGTTTTCAATTAAAGTAGATGCATTAAGAGATAAAAGCAGCTTTATACCAGTGATGATTATAATAGCATCTATATTTATAATAGTTTATATAATGTGGCTGATCATGAATTTTAAAAGTAATAATAAACTTATTTTAATGATAGTAAGGTATTTAGAAGGGACAGTCTTTCTATCAATATTTACATCGATTTTGATAATTTCTAACGATAATGTATTTCAATATAAGTTATTATTTTTATTTATAATAATCACTACTACAATTCAATCAGGAATGATACCAGGAATTGAGATGGCAAGTGTAGCCTCGTTTATAATATTAGGCATAGATTTGAAATATGGTTCTCATTTAGTAATTAATACATATTTAGAAAATGATTTAATCATAATTACTACATTTATAGTAACTGCATTAGTATTAGGTTATTATGTAAAAACCGAGAAAGAAAAATTAGCTATTAGAGATGATCAATTACTATCTCTATCCCAAGAAATAAAAGAATATAATAGTAAAAGAAAGTACATAGAAGAGTTACTTATAAATAATGATTTTTGCTATAATAATTTGATTGAGAATTCTAAAAATATAATATTTATTCATAGAAATTTTAACCTAATATTTGCAAATAGAAGTGCTATGGAACTATTTGGCATAGATTCTTATGAAGAGCTACAAGGGAAAAGTTTTCTGGATTTATTTCATGAATCAGATACTATTAAAATAAAAAAAGGTATTAAATCCTTAATGGAGAGAAAAACAAATGAAATAAGGTTTAAAGGAATAATACTATCAAAGGCTAATGGTGAGAAATTAAAAGTTGATGGTAGCTCAACGTATTTCTTTTATGATGGAAGGCCAACAGTATTAAGTATTTATAGAGATATAACATATAAAGAGAAAGCTGAATCCCTACAAAAGGCTGTTAAAGAAAATGAAAGGCTGTTGCAGGAATCTAAAGAATTAAATAACACAATGATTGAAATATTTTCGAATATTTCGCATGAATTTAAAACACCACTTAATGTAATATCATCAGCATCTCAAGTATTAAGTCTGTATGAGAGAAAAGGTGATCCTATAATAGTTAAGAAGCAACAGTATCTAGAGTCAATAAAACAAAATTGTTATAGGCTCACTCGATTAGTTAATAATCTTTTAGAATTGACAAAGGTAGATAAAGGTGCAATTAAATTAAACTTACATAATCATAATATTGTAGTTATTGTAGAGGAGATAATATCATCTATAGTGGCATATGTAGAAAATAGAGGATTGAGTATTATTTTTGATACAGATATAGAAGAAAAATATGTATCCTGCGATGTGGAGAAAATAGAAGCGATTCTGCTAAACTTATTGTCTAACGCAATTAAATTTTCAAAAAGCGGAGATACAATATTCGTGCAAGTGACAGATAATGATGAATATGTTGATATTTCTGTTAAGGATACAGGATTAGGAATTCCTTCAGAAAAGATGGATTTAATATTTGAAAGATTTGGACAAGTAGATAAAACCTTTAGAAGAAATAATGAAGGTACAGGAATAGGTCTATCACTTGTAAAATCATATGTAGAAATGCATCATGGCAGTATTGAGGTTAAAAGTGAATTAAATGTAGGTAGTGAGTTCATAATTAAACTAATAGCTACAAATGACAATAGTATAGGAGAAACCTTTACCTATGAGCCTAGCATCGATATTATTAACATGGAATTTTCAGATATACAGTAAATGTTTAGCTTAAAATCAAAGGTTTATTAAATACCTTTGATTTATTTTTTATAGAATATAAGTAATTAAAATATTTATGGAGGAAAATATGAATATAAAAGATTATTGTTTGACATTTCCTTATTCAGTAGAAGACTATCCTTTTGGCCCAGAGACATTAGTAATGAAGGTAAATAATAAGATATTTGCATTATTAGGGAAAGATGATTCAATTTCATTAAAGTGCAATCCTTTTGCAGCCATAGAATATAGAGAAATGTTTAATGGGGTAAAACCTGGATATCACTTAAACAAGAAATATTGGAATACTGTTAGCTTAAATGATGATGTAAATGAAGAAATGATAAAAGTGATGATAAAAGAATCCTACATTGAAGTAGTAAAGAAATTCCCCAAAAGAGATAGGGAGAAGTATCTTAGTAAATTATAATTATAATACTGCTGGGAGGCATGAGGATGAGACCTTTATTGATTCCAATGAAAGAGGAAGAATTTAAACAAATATGTAAAATTAGAGTTAAAAATATAATGCAAGGTATGGATGATTATATTAATGGAATTTTAGAAATTAATAGTGACTTAGGTGAGAAAAAGACCTTTGAGAATTTTAACTTAAAATATGAAGATAGATTTATTAAGTTTATGGAGAATATCTATGACATAAATAAAGAAACTCCTGTTGTAGTTGATTTATATTTAAAAGATGTTGATCCAGAAGGAATAATTATCATGCTAAATTCATTAGATTATCAGGATCAAATAACTCTTATCAATCATTTGAAAAATATTAAAGGTGACGAGATCTACTTTAAGATAGATTCAAAAGAATTAATTCCATTTATAACAAAACTATCAACAAGAGAATTACATTTTTGTACAATTCATTTTACTAAAATCCCAGTTACAATCTGGGGAAATTATAATTTAGCCTTTCCTATTTTTTGTGAAAAGTTAGAGGATCTAAACTTTTATAAAAATATAGCAGAGGAATTTGGAATTATAATGGTAAAATAAAAATTAAATACGAGCTTTAATTTTTAACTTGAAATTGATTAGTTTTCCCCATGAGGTAGGCTAATTTTATAATTCCTTTTTCTTCTTTTGTCATTTTTCTATTATACATCTTTTCAAATTGCTCTATTAAATGATAATTATCAATTTTGCTCTTTGTATTTCTTCTTTTTGTGTTAGTATTCTTACTATATTTTTTTGAAACAAAATTCCCATTATATATATTAGTAAAGACTTGAGTAGTATAACAAGCATCATTATAAGCATCATGAAATTGATTGATAATAGGGATATCTAATAATGTAATAGCATTATTTAAGCCAATATTAGTACCTTTTGGGCAGTTAAAATGTTTAGAAGAATAATGCTGTATATCTATATATTCTTTAGAAATTAAAGAATCATCTAAATGAAAAAAGTATATATTCCTAAATAATTCTCTAATATCTGCAGTTCCCCATACGCAAAGTATATTTTCATCCTTTCCTATAAAATCGACGAATTCTAAATATATTTCACTAAAAAATTTTGAGTTATTAAGATCTTCAGTTGTTAAAGAAGTCATTTCCTTAATAAAAGAATGAAGATTTTTATATATCTGTGGTTTCACTAACCTATTAAAAGATGAAATAATGTTAAATTCACTATTTAATTTAACTGCACCAATTTGAATGATTTCAAAAGGACAGCTGGGATTGATTGGTGAATCATTATTTCTTGTATATTTATATCCTTGGTTAAATTCTAAATCAAATATTATATAATTCATTATTTCTCCTAAGTTTCATATATATATTAATTGTAGTTAGTATGTAGAAAAATTATAAAAAAATACACCAACATAAATAGCTAAGGAACTATCTTTAACCTTGTACCTTAAAAAATATTTATGTTCTTTCGAATTATTTAGAAGTATAAATTATAAATATTAGGGTGTGTGAAATGCTTAATTGTGGAGAAGTTTTAGATAAAAAATATAAAATAGTAAAGCATCTAGGAAATGGAGGAATGGGGACAGTATATTTATGTAAAGATATTAATTCTGGAGAATTTTATGCAATAAAAGAAATGAAAGAGGATAATGAATTTAAGATAGATGTATTATCAGAAGTTAATATGTTAAATCGATTAGAACATCCGGGGATTCCGAGGGTCACAGACACGTTTTCTACAGATGGAAATTTCTATATGGTTGAAGACTATATAGAGGGATGGACACTAAAAGAATACTTAACCGAAAAAGGAATGGTTGAAACTGAAGAGGCTTGCCATATAATACTAAAATTATGTGATATAGTAGGGTATTTACATAGTTTCAATCCTCCTATTATATATAGAGACTTGAAGCCAACAAATATTATGATAACAAAATATGAGAAAGTAGTATTAATTGATTTCGGAACGACGAAGGATTATAAATACAATAAAAACAGTGATACAGTGGTAATTGGAACAACGGGGTACGCTGCACCTGAGCAATATGGATTTGGACAGTCTTGTATTCAAACTGATATCTATGGAATGGGCGCTATAATGTATTTTCTTTTTACAAGAAAGGAAGTATCAAGAATTTCAGAATTGTTTAAGGATGATAACTATACAAAAGTTGAGCATGAACTTCAAAGAATAATAAAAAAATGTTTGGAATTTGATATTGCTGATAGATATAAGACTATTGATGAATTAAGAAAGGAAATTGACGGATATTTACGTGAAGGTAGATATGAGAAAACATCAATATTAATTAGTTCAAAAGATAATTATAACAAATCAACAAAGAAACCTAGGTTAAGAAAGAATATACTCGGGTTTTTAGTGTTATCAATAGCAGCTTTATTTGTAGTATACTCTTTTTTAAATAATAACACTACTAAAGCAGAAGACAAAAATAATGTAAGTAATCCAGTTGAAGATAGTAGTATAGATACCTTGCCTAAACCTGAGGATAGCCAGCCTATAAAAGAAGATACAGTTATCGACCATAGTGATCAAACAAAAGTTGACGATAATAACATCAATAAAGAAAATAATAATAAAGAAATATATAAGAAGCCGAATAAAAATAAAGGAAAAAATAAAAATAAGCATTAAATATAAGGACTATACTTACCTAAGTTTTACAGTGTAAGTATAGTTTTTTTGTTAATAAGAGTAATTTATAAATTGCTTTGCAATTAACCTAAAAATAGTATAAACTAATAGTAATTATTAAGAAATAATAAAATGGATTATTTCTTGAAAGTTGTTAATAGGTAATAGAATTTATTAAAAAGGTTGATTGTGGAGGGTTAATTATGAAAGGGACAGTAGTGAGAACATGGATGAAAACATGTAGAAGACTTTATAATGACGAATGTGTGGATAGAGCATTAGAGTTAGCTGGGTTTTCAAAAGATAAAGTTTTTTCACCATTAGAGGATGTTGATGATAGGAACATTAACAAAATAATACAAGAAATAGCAAAAGCTAATAATCTTACAATTTCAAATTTATGGAGAACAATAGGCATAGATAATGTAAAAAGTTTTACAGGTGATTATCCAGCTTTTTTTAAACATGAAAACTTATATACATTTTTAAAATCAATGTATGATGTGCATGTAATAGTAGTTAAGAGGATTCCAGGGGCAAAGCCGCCACTTTTAGATCTTAAACCGATATCAAAGAGACAAGCTGTTTTTGAGTACTCTTCTAAGAGAGGTATGTTTGATTATTTTCTAGGAATGCTAGAAGGAGCCGGTAATCATTTTAATGAGAAATTAATTGTTGAAGAGATATCTAAGACAGAAGATAACTTGAAATTAAAACTCACATTTGAAAAAGACATATATGCAAAGAAAAAATATGGACTTAACAAATTCATATCTTTAGGCTTTATAAGAAATATAGGAGTAAAAGTTTCTTTACTTACTACAGTAATTGTAGCAATAATAAATATTGCCGTTTATTTTACTAATAAAGATTTACTTATATATAGTTCTATAATAAGTGGATTTATTGGAACACTTATTGCAAATAATCTATTACATAAACCAATGCACGCAATAATAGAGGGCTTAAATAAACTTAAGGATAATAATTATGTAGATGATTTACTGATTGAAACAGGGGATTTCTATGAAGAATTATATAATTCAATAAGAGAATACAAGGACATAGTTACAAAAGACTTTGTGGGATTTAAGGGTGTAACAGATGAAATCAATACCTTTAGTTCAGAAGTAGGTAATATAGCAAATAAGATGGGAAATACTTCTGGTGAAATAGGTGGGGTTGTAGAACAGGTAGCAAATGCAGCCATACTACAAACAGCAGAAATTGAAGCGTCTGTATCCATGCTAAGAGATAGTGTAAAGTCAATTGTATCTGTAACTGCAAAGGAGCATGAAAATAAAGGTGAACTAGAAAAAGCAGTTGTAAAAATTAAAGATAGTTATGAAAATACAAGAAATACTTCTGATAAATTAAATAATGTTCTTGAGGGATTTGGAAGTGTTAAAAGTAATAGTTTAGAGCTTCAAAATAGAGCTCGTGGAATTACTCAAATAGTTTCATTAGTATCTTCAATTGCAGAACAAACCAATTTACTTGCGCTAAATGCATCAATTGAGGCAGCAAGAGCAGGTGAGTCAGGCAAGGGATTTGCAGTTGTAGCTGATGAGGTAAGAAAGCTTGCAGAACAATCCCAGGAAGCAGTAAATAATATTACTGGAGGATTAAGTGAGTTTATAGGTGAAGTAGATAATATAGTTGGTGATATTGCAAAACAATTTGACATTTTGAAACAGGAAAATGAAAAGTTAAATACAGCAGTAACATATAGTAGTAGTGCAAACGACACAATAAACGCAGTTGCTAGTAAAATGATAGAAACATCAAATAGGTTAGAAGAAGAAACTAAGGCAATGACTAAAGTTTATGATAAGATAGAATCTCTAGTGTCTATAGCAGAAGAAAATACAGCTGCATCAGAAGAAGTAAGTGCAAGTGTTCAGATATATACTGATGACATCTCCAAACTTACAGAGAGTATAAAAGAATTTAAGAAGCTTACATATCAATTTAATGAAGATTTGGACAAGTATAAGATATAATAATAATCCCCATGATTTCTATCATGGGGATTATTATTATAATTTAAATTTAGATGCCAATTTATTTAAGTTTTCAGCCAGTATAGCTTGAGATTGAGCAGCTTTAGCTATTTCTTCAATAGCAAAGGTAGTTTCGCTAATACTGTTCATTATTTCATCAGAACCAGCAGCAGATTCCTCAGCTGTTGCAGCAACAGTCTCGATTGCGGAGGTAACTTGATCGATAGTTTCAGACATTGTTTTACTACCAGATGCAATTTGTTCGGAAATTCCAGCTATGAATTCAGCGTCTAATTCATACTGCTTTCCTGTTTCCATAAGCAATTTATAGGTTGGTTGAACGTAGTTTGTCATGAAATCAAGCATGCTTTGTCCACTAATAGATAGGTTGTTTACAGCAACATCAATCTTTGTAACCATTTCTTGAATATTCTTTACAGATTCCGCAGATTCTTCAGCTAATTTTCTAACTTCATCCGCAACGACAGCAAAGCCTTTTCCAGTTTCACCAGCTCTAGCAGCTTCGATAGCAGCATTTAAGGCAAGAAGGTTAGTTTGCTCAGCAATATCACCTATAGATGAAGCTAATTCTTTTATTTCATTAACAACCTTGCTCTCTCTGATGGCATTGTTAATATCTTCTTCTTGCTTTTTATAAATTTCATTTCCTTCTGTTATTGCTTTAGATGCTTTCTCTTTAATGTTTAAGGCTCTAGATTCAATGGCTTTTACAGAGGCTAAAGCCTCATTAGCTTTATCAGCTAAGGAGTATGTAGTATCTCCTATTTGTTCAGAGGAAGCATTTATTTCTTCAGTTGTGGCACTAAGATCTTGGGCACCTTTAGCGATATCCATAGTGGACTCATTTACTGTAAGCATTTTAGAGGATATTTCCTGCATAGTAGCTGACAACTCTTCACTAGAAGAACTTATATTTTGAGAACTTGATAATAACTCAGAGATCAAATACTTTGTGTTTTGTACTGCATTATTTAAGGAATTAGAAAGCATTCCAATCTCGTCATTTGAAGTAACTTCAATTGAATGAGAAAGGTCACCATCTCCTAATGCATGTGCGAAGGCTTCTACCTTCTTTAATCTTCTTGATATGCTGCTAGATACTAAAATTCCACAGATTAGAGCAAATAAAAGACCTATAATTGTTGAAACTACAATTAAGACGTTTGATTTTTTAGAAACATCTATGTTAGATTTATTAGCATTTGCAGCCTGAGATACATTATATTGAATAAGCTGATCAAGAATATCAGCCATATTATTTCTGATTTTTGCAGAATCTTGTAAAGCGGGTATCGCTTCATCATACTTTTTTTCTTCAACAAGTTTGACTACCTTATCTCTAGCGTCTCTATATTGAGCAAGTATATTATTATAATCATTTAATAAATTCTTTTCAGTTGTATCTAAATTGAGTTTTCCAAACTTATCTAACAATGTATTGTTTTGAGTTTTTAGCTTGTCCATAAGATCCTTTGTTTCTGCAAGCTTACTGCTATCCTTGGAATAAACTAAAAGATAGAATTGGCTTTGGAGCTGCAAGGAGTTGCCTTTTATGGTATTTAAGGCATCTAAAGATTGTAAGCTATTTTCGTACATAGAAGTAGCACTATTAGATATTTTTTTCATATCTTGCATTCCAACTAAACCAACTTCAGCAATGAATAGTGATACTAGGATGAAACTTAATATAAGTTTGTGTGAGATTTTTGAGTTTTTTAATAATTTCATGATGTACCTCCTAAACTAATAATTCTTAGTTACTTCTTTCCAATATGGATTCCAGTATTTATTAAAGTACTCCAAACTTTGAGTACCATTGGAACTGATTATATCAATAGCAAGAGATTTAATTAGTGTGTTAAAAAGATCAATATGTTTGTCTAAATCATAATCTTTTAGAATATCTTGTTTAATACCAGTTATTAATATAGGCTTTACCTTTTCTATAACTTGAGAATATTTTTCTGTAGAAATGTGATTAATTTTCTCCTTTAAGTTATAGGGGGGGAACATGAAGTTACGCAATAAAAGTTTTGAATTGCAGTGAGCTTGTCTATCATAATTTACATAAAAAGCATATACATTATAAAGTTGGGATTCTACAGAGTCATATCGATGATTGTTAATAGCCTCTTGTATACAATCAATAAAGTCATCCCAAATATTTGATAATAGCGCAAAAAGAAGCTCTTGTTTTGATTTAAAGTGAGCGTATAAAGCACCAGGTGTTATATTTAATGAGCTAGTAATATCCCTGACAGAAGTGCCATCAAAGCCATGTTCACAGAAAAGTACTTTTGCGACTTGTAGTATTTTATCCAAGGTTGTAACCACCCTTCTAAACGAATGTTCATTAACACAATGTTAACATAAATTTTAACAAGATTCAATTTATTTCGACAAAAAATAACTATTTTTACTAGGGCTCAAAATTGGGTTTGTGGAATTATTTTAATTAAAAATAAAAAAATGGAAATATGGCTAATAAGACTTATATAAAATTAAAGAATATAATAATTTACTATTTATAATAAAGACGGTTGATGATAAAATTACTTAGGTATATGAAAAGCTTACTAACATTGAATTGGAGTTTATATTATGAATAATAACAATATGGAAATGATGAAGAAATTAATAGAAGAAAAAAAGAAAAAAGGTTTAGAGAAAAATAGTGCTAATAGGGCTCATAAATCAATAGGTCAAAAGAGAAATGGTAGAAGTAATAAAAATGGTGGCGGACTTTTTGATAAGTAGAATAAGAGAATACTGCCTAAATAAGAAATTTAAATAATTTCTTATTGACAAAATAGACAGACTGGTCTAATATTTAATTAGATAAAAATTTAACAAGGAGGGGAAGGCATGGCTAAAAATACAAAAGGGGAACAATCTAAGAATAAATTAATTGAATGTGCTGCTGAGCTATTTATGAAAAATGGATATAATGCAACAGGGATTAATGATATCTTAGCCCTAGCTGAATTACCTAAGGGATCATTTTACTTTCACTTTTCTAGCAAAAAGAACTTGGCAATAGAAGTTTCTTATTATTTTGATAGAAAAATAAATGAATGGATTATAGCAACTTCTAAAGGAAAGAAGTGGGATGAATTTATAACAGAACTAATACAACAAATGATAAGTGGTGCGGAACAAAATAAGCATTATGGATGTCCTTTTGCAGTATTAGGGTTAGAGATAGCATTTTCAGAACCAGATATCTCAGAATATTATAATAAGTCAATAAAAAAGTTAATTAGTGCTTTTAAAGATATATTTGAATTTTCTGGTATTGAGTCAGATGCCTCCGAAGAAATTGCTCATAAAGTTTTCGCAATTTATGAAGGATATTTAGTTTATTACAGAATAAGCAAAGATGTAGATGTTTTAAAAAGAATGCTAAAAGATTTAATTAATGTATACATAAATTATAAAGAGGTGAAGGTATGAAGGAAGCAATAAGAAATTATATTAAAAGTCTAGGAGTCGATGATGTAGGTTTTGCAGCAGTCGCCGATTATGTAAGTCCCAACACGCCAAAGATAGAATCTTTTTTCCCTAAAGCAAAGTCCATGATAGTAATGGCTTATAGAGAATTATCCACTTGCGAAAGCTTGGATCCGCAACTAGCAATGAATGGGAGACTAGATAAAAAGGATGTAATGAGAGCTGATGCATATAAAATATGTCATTATTTAGAGGATGAGTTCAATGCAAAGCTTGTATCTATCCCAGAATCCTTTCCTAGGGGAGGGACCTCAGCAGTGTCTCTTAGACATGCAGCAGTAGCAGCTGGACTAGGAAACTTCGGAAGGCATAACCTTGTGATTCATCCAGAGTTTGGCACTAGAGTTACATTTACAGCAATAGTTACAAATTTAGAATTAGAATCAGATGAAAAAATAGAAGAAAACTTTTGCAATAATTGTGGAATATGTGTAAAGAATTGCCCAGCTAAAGCCTTAGATGAAGAAGGAAAAACTGATATTTTTAAATGTATGAAGTCATCTCAACCATTTTCATTTATAGCTTATCTATCTTTTTTAGATAAATATATAGAAGCTGATAAAGAGAAGAGACAAGCTATGGCTATGGAATTTTTCCCTTATTATCAAGCGAATGCCTTTATAACACAATATTATTGTTTTAATTGTCTTAAACTTTGCCCAGCGCGTAGAAGAAGTAAGTAGTTTAAATTAAAGAATTTAAACTAAATTTTTAAATAAAAAATAAACAAACCGGTCTATTAATAATTGTTAAAAAAATAACTAAGAATAATATTATTTTAGGAGGAATTTGAAATGAAGGATGTAGTAATAGTAAGCGCAGTAAGAACTGCAATAGGAGCTTATGGTAAAACTTTAAAAGATGTACCTGCAGTAGATTTAGGAGCCATAGTAATAAAAGAAGCTGTGAAAAGAGCAGGAATTAATCCTAAAGATGTTAATGAAGTGATTTTTGGGAATGTTCTTCAAGCAGGACTAGGACAAAATCCAGCTAGACAAGCAGCCATAAAAGGTGGATTACCAGTAGAAGTACCAGCATTAACAATTAATAAAGTTTGTGGTTCAGGCTTAAGAAGTATAAGTTTAGCAGCTCAGATTATTAAGTCAGGAGATGCTGATATAATTATTGCTGGTGGAATGGAGAATATGTCAAGAGCGCCATATTTAGCTGAGAATGCTAGATGGGGCTATAGAATGGGACACTCAGAGTTAGTTGATGAAATGATAAGAGATGGGTTATGGGATGCCTTCAATGATTATCATATGGGGGTAACTGCTGAAAATGTAGCAGAAAGATGGAATGTTTCAAGAAAGGAGCAAGATGAGTTCTCTCTTTTATCTCAACAAAAAGCAGAAAAAGCCATAAAAGAAGGACGTTTCAAAGACGAAATAGTTCCAGTAGTTATCAAGACAAAAAAGGGAGAAATTGTTTTTGATACTGATGAATTCCCAAGGTTCGGAAATAGCATGGAAGCACTGAATAAATTAAAACCAATATTTAAAGTAGATGGAAGTGTTACTGCAGGAAATGCATCAGGAATAAATGATGGAGCAGCAGCATTAGTAATAATGAGTGCTGAAAAGGCAAAGGAACTAAAGTTAAAGCCTCTTGCTAAAATAAGTGGATATGATTCAGCAGGTTTAGATCCTTCTATAATGGGATATGGAGCATTTCATGCTACAAAAGGTGTACTAGATAAGTTGAATTTAAAGTCTGAGGACTTAGATTTAGTTGAAGCAAATGAAGCATATGCATCACAAAGTATAGCAATAGCTAAAGATTTGAATTTAGATTTGAGCAGGGTAAATGTTAACGGAGGAGCTATTGCTCTTGGTCATCCAATAGGTGCTTCAGGTGCTAGAATAGTGGTTACATTACTGCATGAAATGCAAAAAAGAGATGCAAAAAGAGGGCTAGCTACCTTATGTATAGGCGGAGGACAAGGAACTGCATTGGTGGTTGAAAGAGATTAATTTAGTTATATTATAAGTGTATCCGATAAATTTAATTAGAATATAAATAAGGGGCTGTTGCATTATGCAATAGCCCCTTATTTGGGAGAAAATTAAGCTGCTTTTTTTCTTGTTGCTATGTCAACTCTTACAGCTATAAGAAGTATTAAGCCTTTAATTATATATTGATAAGTTAAATCTACATTCATTAAACTCATTCCATTATTTAAGGTTGCCATAACGAGAGCACCAATCATTGCTCCCATAACAGAACCTTCACCACCCATGGCACTAGCACCACCGATATAGCAAGCAGCAATGGCATCTAGTTCGAATAAGTTACCTGCAGATGCAGTAGCTGAGTCAAGTCTACCAGTAAATACGATACCAGCAACTGCTGATAAGAATCCCATTATTACAAATATAAGCATTGTTACTTTTTGGATGTTGATACCAGAAAGTTTAGATGCTTCTTTATTTCCACCTATAGCGTATACATAACGACCAAGAGTAGTTTTGGTAGTTATGAAGGAGAATAGAAGTACAAGTCCAAGAACTAATACAATACTATAAGGAATACCTCTATAACTAATCATAATTAAGAATAGTAAGGCTATCATAGCTGATACTGCTGTTAGCTTTGCTATTTCTAGTGGAAGAGGAAGAACTTTAAAGTTATATTTAGTTACTCTTATCTTTCTCTTTCTAATTTCAAGGAATAAGTATGCAACTATGATTAATATTCCAAGAGCTATAGTAGTATCATTTAGATTATCTGAAATCTTAGGTAGATATCCTTGTCCGATTGCCTTAAAAGCAGGTTTGGTTGGCGCAATAGTTTGACCTTTAGTTACAGCCATAACACCACCTCTGAAGATCATCATACCACCAAGAGTAACGATAAAAGCAGGAACACCTTGGTATGATACCCAGAAACCTTGCCAAACACCAACAGCAATACCAACTAAGATAGTAACTACTATAGTTGGGGCTGTTTCCCATCCATATTTAACTTGTAATAGTGCAGCTATTGCACCAGTGAATCCAGCTACTGAACCGACAGAAAGATCTATGTGCCCAGCTATTATTATAAGTACCATACCACAAGCAAGTATTGCAGTAGTAGCAGTTTGAAGTAATAAGTTTGATAAATTTCTAGAAGTTAAGAATGTTCCATCAGTTAGGAATGTGAATATCAAACTTATAGCAATTAATGCTATAAACATTGTGTATTGTCTTAGATTAGTTTTCATAGATTTTTTTAGTACGGATAATATGGAACCTTCATTTGTAACCTTGGTTTTATTTTCAGTTTGAATATCTGACATATTTATTTACCTCCTGTTGCGTAATGCATTACTTTTTCTTGAGATGCTTCTTTCCAGTCGATTTCGCCTGTGAATTTACCTCTGTTCATGACTATAATTCTATCACTCATTCCTAATATTTCAGGAAGTTCTGAGGAGATCATTATTACAGAAACTCCTTTATCCACTAATTGGTTCATTATGTTATATATTTCAAATTTAGCACCAACGTCTATACCTCTTGTTGGTTCATCAAGTATAAGCACCTTAGGATTGGTCATTAGCCATTTGGCTATAGCAACCTTTTGTTGATTTCCACCACTTAGATTTTCAACCTTTTGTTCTATGGATGGAGTTTTGATATTTAAAGCTTTAACGTATGAGCTTGTTGCATTAATTTCTTCATTTGAGTTTATAACTCCAGAATGGCTTATGCCATTAAGACTAGAAATAGAAGTATTATTCATTATGTCCATCATTAAAATAAGGCCTTTTCCTTTTCTATCCTCAGATAGATAACTGATTCCGTTTGATATGGCATCTCTAGGATTTTTTATAGTAACCTTTTTACCCTCAACAAATATTTCTCCTACAGCATTAACACCATAGGCTCCAATAAGGCTCATTATAAATTCAGTTCTACCAGAACCCATTAGTCCAGCAATACCTAAAATTTCACCTTTTCTTGCCTTCATGCTAACATTATTTATGACTTCCTTATCAGGTATTTCAGGATTGTAAACTGTCCAATTTTTAATTTCTAGAACTACTTCCCCTGGAGTATGTTCTTTTCTAGGGAAACGTTGTGTTAATTGTCTTCCAACCATATGAGTAATTATTTTATCCTCAGTAAGTTTTTCATCTGGATTATGCATATCATTTGTGCACACTGTTTTACCATCTCTTATGATGGTAACAGTATCAGCTATATCAATGACTTCCTCCAGTTTGTGAGAAATGTAAATACAAGTTACACCTTTAGAACGCAGCTCTTTTAGTATAGTAAGAAGGTTTTTTGAATCTGTTTCATTTAAAGCTGCAGTAGGTTCATCAAGAATCAATATTTCAACATTCTTAGAAAGAGCTTTAGCAATTTCAATTAATTGTTGTTTTCCAATTCCTAGCTCGATAACCTTAGTATCAGGATTATCTTCTAGTTTTACTTCCTTCAATATCTTTTCTGCTGACATATAAGTTTTATCCCAATCAATAATACCGTTAGAATTAAATTCATTACCTAAAAATATGTTCTCAGCTATGCTTAAATATTTTACTAAAGTAAGCTCTTGGTAAATTATTGCAATACCAACTTTTTCACTGTCTTTTATATTCTCAAAGCTTTGAGTATTTCCTTTTACTAATATCTCTCCAGTATAGCTATTATGAGGGTAAACACCACTTAATATTTTCATTAATGTAGATTTACCAGCTCCATTTTCTCCAACGAGAGCATGGATTTCACCTTTTTTAACTTTAAAACATACATCATCCAGAGCTTTTACACCAGGGAATTCCTTCGTAATATGATTCATCTCTAGAATAAATTGATCCATAAATTATTGCCTCCCCGTCTGATTTTTCAAAACAGGGGGTATTACTAAACCCCCTGTTTAAAGCTTTTTATCTATTTTTTATAAACATCATCTTTCTTTAAGTAACCACTGTCTATAAGAACTTTGTCTAAGTTGTCTTTATCAACTACTTGAGCAGCAAGAAGTGAAGAAGGAACATCCATTTTACCATTGTTAACTTTTCCGTTAGATTCAACTGATTCACCTTTTGCAAATTTGATAGCTGCATCTATAGCTGCTTTACCTAATTCTCTAGTATCTTTGAAGATAGTCATTGATTGAGTACCTTGAACTATTCTTTGAGCAGCAGTAAGTTCTGAGTCTTGTCCAGTTACAGGAATTTTTCCAGCTAATCCTTGAGCAGAAAGAGCTTGGATTGCAGCACCTGCAGTACCATCATTTGGTGCAAGTATAGCATCTACTTTATTACTATTTGCAGTTAATGAGTTTTCTACAATTTTAAGTGCATTTGTAGGTTCCCAGTTATCTACTGCTAAATCAGTAACAACTTTTATATCTCCTTTATCAACTAAAGGTTGGATATATTTCATAGCACCTTTCTTAAATAGAGTTGCGTTATTATCTGTTGGAGCACCAGCCATTACGATGTAATTTCCTTTTGGAGCTTTTTTAGTGATATATTCTCCTTGAAGTTCTCCAACCTTTTCATTATCAAATGACATATATAAATCTAGGTCACAGTTAGCTATTAATCTATCGTAGGATATAACTTTTATTCCAGCAGCATGTGCTTTTTCAACACTTTGTGCAGAAGCAGAAGCATCAGCAGGAGCAAGAACTAAAACGTCTATTCCTTGAGATATTAAGTTTTCTACTTGAGATGCTTGTTGAGCAACATCAGTATCAGCTACTTGGATTTTTAAATCAACACCCTTTTCTTTTGCGTAAGCTTCCATAGTTTCTTTATCTCTTACCCATCTTTCTTCTCTTTGAGTTGGTAAGGAAACTCCGATAACTAATTTCTTGTCACTAGATGTAGTAGCGGCTTTCTTTCCGCAACCAGCAAATAGAGAAGCTGCCATAATACCAGTCATTAGTAATGCGCACACTTTAATTTTTTTCATAAATTTAATCCTCCTTAAATTTGTAAACGATTGTACATATAGATATTAATATTTTTTAAAGAGAAAAACCCTACACATAATTATCAAGGAAATTAAATTAATTAACTTTTGTAATTTTTTGAAAATAAAGACAAGCACTTTTTTGCGCTAATCTATATTTTTTTGATATATATATGATTTTTTTATGTAATAAAAAAATAACCTAAAGTTTAATATAATAAACTTTAGGTTATTTACATCAATTACCCGTTGGCCAGGATTCTTTTGGTACATTTATATATATTTCATTTATGCTATGAAAATTATCTTTCACAACTGTGCTAACCATATTATTTTTATATACAGTAATAGGATCTTCAACATAAAATGGTATATCAGAGGTTCCATCATATATTGTATTCTTAATAGATAAACGCTGATTTTTTGCTAACTTTACAGCATATTCTGCAGCCGTTTCTGCTAAAGGTCTAATGGGTTTATATATAGTCATAAGTTGAGTGCTCTCAACAACTCTTTGACATCCCCCTAAGGAGGCATCTTGTCCTATTACAGGAATAGTTCCTGCAAGTTTTCTTTCTGCTAATGCTTGTATGGCGGACTCTGCTAGTCTGTCATTTCCACACATTATTGCATCTATTTTTTCTCCTTTTGATAAGGCTTCATCCACACATTTATACGCAACATCTTCATTCCAGCTTGTTGCCCAAACTTCGTTTAAAATTTTAATTTTGCCGGAGTCTAAGGAATCTTTTAAGACTCTTTTAAATCCATTATTGACTAGGTGAGTATTATAGTCCTCTTGCCCTCCATTTATGATTAAATAGTTTCCTTTTGGTGCAGCTTTAAGTAATGATTGACCCATTAGTTCACCTACTTTTTCATTATCAAAAGATACATATAAGTCAACTGAAGAATCTTTTATTAATCTATCATAAGCGATGACTTTTATACCTTTCCTTTTAGCAATGGTAAGTATTGTTTGAAAAGCAGAGGAGTCGTGTGGCACAATTACGAGTACATCGACGCCTTCATCAATAAGAGATTTTACTTGTCTTATTTGTTCATTAGTATCATTATTAGCCTTTTCAACAAGTACTTTTGCACCTAATTGCTTGGATTTAGATACAAAAATATCTCTATCAGTCTGCCATCGTTCTATAACTAATGAATCTAGTGAAAGACCAATTTTAATTTGATGAGTATTAGTTGATTCATTTAGATTTTTGCTATAAATAGCCTTTGCTGTAAAAAGTGAAGCAATGGAAAAAGTAATTACACTGATGATTACTGTTCTTTTTTTAATTTTGGAGTTTTTACTCATGAAACTCCTCCCTTACTTAATCATAATACTTTTTAAATAATCTGTAGGAGATACCTTTTGAACCTTTTTAAATAATCTACTAAAGTAATTAGGGTCATTGTAACCTATCTTATAGCATATCTCTTTAATGCTTATATTTGAATTCTGCATAAGATCTTTTGCTTTATTTATTCTTACTCTTGTTAGATAGTCAATAAAGTTTTCCCCTGTTTCCTCTTTGAATAAACGACTAAAATAGTGTGGGCTCACACAGGCCTCTTTTGCAATTTCGTCCAAAGTAATATCAAGGCTGTAGTTATCAGAGATGTACTTTTTAGCATTAATAATTATTTTGCTAATATTTTTACGGTGACCTTTTCTTATTTCTACACATGTGAAACTTATCTTATCTCTAAACCAAAGTTCTAATTCATTTAGATTCTGTAGCTCTAAGATAGAATTTATATATTCGTTATTATAAAATATGTTAATATTTGAATCTATTAGTGATTTATGAAGCACTACTAAAAACTCTATAAGTGTTGTTTTAGCCTTCATTAAGTTATTATTAAAATTCTTTTGAATCCAATTGAAGAGTTCATTAAAGTATTTAAGGGATTCATCTGTTTCTCCTAATGTACAAAATTCTATAAGTTTCTTTTCAACATCTTTTGGATAATCTGTAGAGTAAACAGAGATATTCTCTATATTATTTATATGACATATTGATTCACTAGAATTACTTAAACTTCTTAAAGCTACCAAAGATTCCTCATAGGATATAAAGATCTTTTCTAGAGGCTTATAGCTACCTATTCCTATTTTAAAATTTATACTACTATAAAGAACACTCAAGTTCTTTATTATATAATTTCCGATATCAATAGTTGAGCCATTTGGTTCAGAATTTATCAATACAAGAATTCTGTTTAATACCAATGGACCAATTAGACATTTATACTTATATTTTAAAAAATCTCTCATACTATAATATATTGAAGGATTAATATTATTTGAATCCTTACTGTTTATATCTATTGCAACAAGATACCCACCAAGTTTATCTATATTAAGCAGCTTTTTATATTCTTCAGTAATAGTAAAATTCTTATTATCTACAATTAAGGAATATAGAAAATTATGCTCTAAAAGTGGAAGAGTAGTTTGAAATTTCTCCAGGTTTTCTAACTCTTTAGCGCGCTTTTCTCGTTCTTTAGTTATTTTATTAATTGCCTTATCTATTGACGCAATTAGAGTATTTTTATTCATAGGTTTAAGTATATAATCAATTACGCCTAATGTGAGTGCTTCTTTTGCAAACTCAAACTGCTCATAGGCAGAAATTACAATGAACATAGTTTCAGGAAAATTAACCTTAAGTTCTTTGATTGTGTCAATACCATTTAGTCCAGGCATTCGAATATCCATAAGAACTATATCTGGTCTAAAGTAAGACGCTTTTTCAATGGCTTCTTTTCCAGAACGAGCAGATTCATATATTATATTTGGAAAGTTATTTTTTATAATAAAGCTTATAGAGTCAATTACTATTTTCTCATCATCAACCATTAATAATCTATACATCCTCATTACCTCTTTTTTTAGGGATTTTTAAAATTATTTCAGTTCCTAGTCCTTTAACAGAATGAATATCAACTACATCATATTCATCATAAAATAGTCTAATTCTCTGAATTACATTTTTAAGTCCAATCCCTGTAGTATGTCTTTTCGTTTTATCATTATGTTCTTTATTTATTGACTTTAAATTTAATATATTTGCAACGGTATCCTTGTCCATTCCCTTACCATTATCTTTTACTATTATATTGATATGGGATATGTTATCTATAATGGATAAAGTGATTCTACCTCCTGATTCCATATCACCAACCCCATGAACACAAGCATTTTCAAAAATTGGTTGAATTATCATTGAAGGAATAGGGTAGTCCAAAAGATTTTCATCTACTTCAACTTTAAATTCAATTAGATCTCCAAATCGTGTTTTTAGAATATAAATATAGCTATTTAAGTTTGCAACTTCTTCCTTGAGTAAGACAGATTTGTCCATTTTGCTAAGGTTATATCTAAAAAGGTTAGACAAGTTTTCTATAAACACACTTGTCCTATCTGCATTTTCCATCATGGCTAGTTGAACGCCTGCATTTAATGTATTAAAAAGAAAATGTGGATTTATTTGTGACTGAAGTGCTGAAATTTCAGCATTCTTTAAAAGATTTTTCATCTTTAAGTTATTCATTTTCTCTTCCATTAAATTAGACTCTATTTCTGCTTGTAATTTTAATTGAGAAATATAAGTTTTTATATTATTTTTCATTTTATTAAAAGCAAAGGACATTATTTGAATCTCTTTGTTAACGTTTACCGGGACATCTTTAATATCGAAATTTCCATTTGAGATTTCCTCAGCAGCATGCGAAAGTATTGTGATTGGGTGAGAGATATTATTAGTGAATATAAATAGAATAATTATATTTATAATAAGTGTATCGATTATTATTATTATGTTTAGTATTTTTAAAGTATTAAGTTTGTCATACATATTAAAGTAAGTTGAAGTATTATCTTGAAATTGGGTTTCATTTAACTTATTTATATAGGATTTTATATACTCAGAATATTTTTCAGAATCTTTATATTTCTGATTATAAAGAGCTATATTTCCAACTCTCCTTGCATTAATTGCAGAATCAGCCTCATAAATATAACTGTCAGTTATATTAGCAATATCCTTTAATATAATTTGATTCTTATCATAGGTTAATTTTCTGCTAAAGGTATCTAACTTATCTTTTAAATCATCACTTAAGCGTACATAATTGTCGTAGCTATCAGAATTTTTGGTAGTTAGATAATTTAAAAGATTTGTATCAATTGCTTCTATATCTTTTGAAAGATCAGTGAGAGTTTTGTTGCTAGAATACATAGTATTCATTTTATTTGAAAAGCTCTGAGCATTATAAAATGTATAAATACTAGTTACAAGCATCAGCAAAATAAGTATAAATGAATATAGAAGTAGACTTTTTCTTATACTGTCTATCTTAAATAAATTCAATAATCTCATTTGCCATCAGAACTCCCGTCTCTAATATTTTTGATATAAGCGTTAACATTATCTGAATTAACTATATTAATATGGGTTAGGGTACTAGTTGAAGTTCCACCCATTTGTTTTACTTTCTTTAAATTCTCTACACTACTTTTCCCAATTTCTGATGGGTCTGGTATAAGGGTACTAAATATAACTCCCTTTTGTATATACTTGAGTATTTCAGGAGAGTTATCATATCCAATAACTGAAAAGTTACCTACCTTATTATATTCAACTAATTGTTGAGCTACACCAATAGTGTCATTAGAGCTTGTACAAACAATTGTGTTTGCATTAATATTACTTGTCAAAATATCGGATAATGCGTTTTTGGCACCTAAAATGCCTAATTCGGAATTTTTTATTGTGACCAAATTAATATTAGCATTATTTTTAATTGCATTTTTAAATCCCGAAATGTATGTTGAACCATTATCATTTCTCTTGCTACGATCATTATCAAGTATTATAGCTACATTGATTTTATCATTTGAAGTTTTAACAACTTCTGTTCCAGCCTGAGAACCTAAATCGAAATCACTTGTTCCAACAAAGGAAACACGTTTGCTATTAGAACAATCAGAATCAATAGTTATTACTGGAATGCCTTTGCTAAAAGCTTTGTCAATTAAAGCAGAAAAATCACTAGTATCGTATCCACGAACAATAATTCCTTCAACATTAGAAGCTATAGCCATTTCAAGATCATTTAGTGTTTCTGCATACTCGTCATCAGCACCAGTATAAATAACTTCCATTGCTATTTTTGAATCTTTTGAGGCCTTCATTATGCCGTTCTCAATATCTTGCCAATAGGGTTCATCAGTTTTATGAATAATAGAAACAAAATGATATATAGGAGTTTCTTTAGTTGAAAATATTGATGAATTTTCACTAACTAATTTATTTAAAGAACTAGAAGTATAAATTGACAATCCTAAAGAGAATACGAGAATAATTGAAAGAAAAATTAAAAGTATATAATATAATCTTTTCATATAAACACCTTGCATAAAGTAAAATAATAAGTACATATCAATTATAAGTTTTTTTTACACTCCATGCCAAGAAAATATTTCTAAATATTAAAAATATTTTAAATATTACTTTGTTTTTGGTAAATCTACATATTTTGAAACATATGTTTTATGCTATATAAACTTCATGTTAGGGAATATTTTACGTAAGTAAATATCGTTAAATTCTTTATCTAGATGCTTATAAAATATATTGTTAGTTTGAACAAACGAAGATCTTTCTACTGATCTAAGTATTGCTGAAACAGAGATAAATACATCAAAGCAAATAAAAATAAGAAGAAGAGATGCTATTAGCTCTCCTTCAGGCCTAGGAATTAAGCAGATTAACAGGGCTACGTTAGGATATAGATATCTGATAAACAATATTCCAGATAAAGTCCAGAAGAGGGAATACATAAGACATACTCTGCCGTTTATGTTAAAAGGAATATTACTATAATCCCAAGAAACACTACCAAATAATTTCTCTTGTAAAAAGCTAAATATATATTCAACTAAAGAACCATAGAAAAAACTTCCTAGTGCTAATTTAAGTATATTTGTTCTAAAGGAATTGAGTAAGAAGAGAAAAACAACTGCACCAACACCATATATGGGGCAGAAGGGACCAAAGATAAGTCCTTTTCTGCTCTCTATATATCCATTTTTTATAAAACACCAAAAACTTTCTATCAAAAAACCACCGATACTAAATAAGATAAGAATCCAGAATAATTCATAAAGTTCGAAACCTTTTATTTGCTTATTCCATATAGACTTTGTTTTATCGCTATCTTGATTAGAATAAAATAGAAGCATTTTACTACCAATTTTAAAATTCTGCATTTTATAATCTCCAATACGCTTATTACAATATGTATAGGATTTTTTATAGGTAACTTAATTTATTACCACATAAATAAGTTATTAGTTGAACTTAAGACCCTATAAAAGGTAAGCTTCTATAAATATATTATTTGAAAATATATTTAATGAATTAAAAATAATTTATCTCTGCTATTTTATTAATATGAAAATTGATGGATTTATTCAAAACATATGGATATAATTTAAATGTAAAATTACAGATATTAATAAAAAATTAAAGGTGGAAACATATGAGAAATTTAAAAATATTAATACAATATGATGGAACAAGATATAAAGGATGGCAAAGACAGAAGGAAAATTCGCCAACTATACAAGAAAAAATTGAATCTGTTTTATCTAAAATGACAGGAGAGGAAATTCAAGTAATAGGTTGTGGAAGAACTGATTCAGGCGTACATGCGGAAAACTATGTAGCTAATTTCCGTACTAATAGTAATATGTCTATAGATGAAATGCTTGATTATTTATATGAATATTTGCCAGAAGATATAGTTGTTAGAAGTATGAAAGATACAACAGAAAGATTTCATGCAAGATATAATGTCAAATCAAAGACTTATGTATATAGAATATATAATGATAGGTTTAGAAATGTATTTAATAGAAAATATGCATATCATTCAAATGAAAAATTAAATTTAGATGATATGAAAAAAGCATCAGAAGTTTTAATTGGGACTCACGATTTTCAAAGCTTTACAAGTTTAAAATCCAATTCTAAATCAACAGTAAGAACTATTAATTATATTAATATAACTGAAAATGATGGAATGATTGAAGTAGAGGTAAATGGCAATGGTTTCTTATGGAATATGGTAAGAATCATTGTAGGAACCCTATTAGAAGTTGGGGTGGGAAAGCTTAACGATAAGGATGTAGAAAGAATATTAGATGAGAAGAAAAGAGCTGAAGCCGGACCTATAGCTCAAGCTAAAGGATTGTGCTTAAAAAATGTTCAATATTAAAGAATAAATTAAGTTATCTATAAAAACCATAAAAGGCTAATTAAAATCTTTCAAACAGATTTTAATTAGCCTTTTAAATACATTATTTACGTGGACTTAATTGAGTTAAGGTCTTACTTAATTTTTTGAAATTATCATAAGAGTCCATATATCTTGCTCTAACTATAAAAGTTTTATTTTTTTTATATCTAATTTTTATTTTATCTTTGTCAGTAGCTATTTCTTTAATCTCATTTACAGTAAATTGTTTTTTTGAAATACCTATAGTATTTATTGTTATATTTGAATCCTCGATAATAACAAATTCACAGCTTTTTCTTATAAGAACTCCTGAAGAACTTAAGATTCCAGGAAGAAAAATAGCATAAGTGACTAAAAGATAAAAAATAAAAAAACTGCTTTTTGATTGTAGATAAAATATGATACTAAGCACTGTAAGTGCAATCAAACCAGAACCCAAAATTATAGAATTTTTAGTTAATAAGCCTTTATTATAATAAAAACTAGATTTTCTCATATAATTCTCCCCTTTTATTTTAGAATATGTAAATATACTGTGTAACTCATTATATATAATGTAGCATTAATGGCAGGTATAGTAAATATTAAAAATATACAAAATAAATAACAATTTTCATGAATTTTAATATTTATCTATAAAGATTCAAAACCTTGAAAGTTGGCGAAAAGAATAGTAAATGAAAGATAAAGATAGAATTTTTATAAAATCTAAGAAATTAATGAATTGTAAAAATTACTATTGACCAATCACAATGTCGAAGTATATAATAAGTTGGAAGTTAAAACAATATAGTCTAGATAGAGGCGCAAAGTTTAAGAGTAAAATTGCTGAGGTAAGCACAATGAAGCAATTCTAAAGGAAACTTTGCCGAAGTGTACAATCAATGCTTTAAGATTGTAATGCTGGGCTTGCATAAAATATGTGCAAGACTGTCACAAATTATTTTGTGGAGAGCTATCACTGATGCGTGTTTAATATATTTTCGTATTTACCTTTATGTATGAATATATTGATGCCCTGAGTGAATGCTCAGGGTTTTTTTAATTTTTAAAAGAAAATTATTTTTAAGGAGGACAAAATGAGTAACTCAAATTCTCAAATAGAGGGAAATAATCAAGAACTTAAAAGAAGTTTAAAGGCAAGACATTTAAATATGATAGCCTTAGGTGGTTCAATTGGAACTGGTATATTCGTTGCATTAGGAGCAACAATTAATCAAGCTGGACCTGGTGGAGCATTAGTAGCTTATGGATGCATCGCAGTTATGGTATACTTCCTAATAACAAGTTTAGGAGAAATGGCAACATTCATGCCTGTATCAGGATCATTTAGTGTATATGCAACTAAATTTGTTGATCCAGCATTAGGCTTTGCTCTTGGTTGGAATTATTGGTATAACTGGGCAATAACAGTAGCAGCAGAATTAGTTGCCGGATCGTTATTAATGAAGTTTTGGTTTCCAAATGTACCAGCAGTATTATGGAGTGCAATATTCTTAGTTATAATAGTTGCATTAAACATATTATCAGCAAAGTCTTATGGAGAATCTGAATTCTGGTTTGCTGGAATTAAGGTAGTTACTGTAATAGTATTTTTAGTTATAGGAGTTGCAACTATCTTAGGAATTCTTGGAGGAAATGCGGTTGGATTCAAGAATTTCACTGTTGATGGAGCACCATTTGTTGGCGGATTTAAATCAATATTTATGATATTCTTAATAGCTGGTTTTTCATTCCAAGGAACTGAACTTATAGGGGTAGCAGCAGGAGAAAGTGAAAATCCAGAAAAAACTATTCCGAAAGCTATTAATTCTGTATTTTGGAGAATATTAATATTTTATATAGGTACAATCTTTGTAGTTGGAGCAATTATTCCTTATACTCAAGCTGGAGTTGAAACAAGCCCATTTACACTAATATTTGAAAAAGCAGGAATCGCAGCAGCAGCATCATTAATGAATGCAGTCATATTAACTTCTGTACTTTCTTGTGGAAATTCAGGTATGTATGCATCTAGCAGAATGCTATTTGCTATGGCTAAAGAAGGCATGGCACCTAAGTGGTTAGGTAAAGTTAATTCAAAAGGTGTTCCTATAAATGCAGTGCTTTTAACAACTTTAGTAGCAGCTGCTTGTTTCTTAACTGGTATATATGCTGAAAGTACAGTATATGTATGGTTAGTTGCAGCATCAGGTTTAGCAGGCTTTGTAGCTTGGCTTGGTATAGCACTTTGTCATTTCCGTTTTAGAAGAGCATATGTTGCACAGAAGCAAGACATGAGTAAATTAAAATATAAAGCAAAGTTATTCCCAATAGGACCAATACTAGCACTAGCTTTATGTAGCATTGTTGTTTTAGGACAAGGAGTTAGCTATATTGAAGCTGAAAATATTGATTGGGGTGGACTAATTTCTTCATATATAGGTCTTCCTTTATTCTTAGGAATTTGGATTATTTATAAATTAAAATATAAAACAAAGGTAGTTAAGTTAGAGGATGTAGAGTTCGAAAATGTTGAACCACAAGAATTAGAAGAGTCAGTTGGATAAACTACTATAACATTAGATTAGAACAATACGTAATAAATAATAAGTAAACATAAAAAACAATAGATTTTTAGGGATGGACGTCTTAGTACGCAATATGCATACTGAGACGTCTTAATTTATTTTAAGATATAATCATGTTTAAACATAAGTTGTGTAAATGTTTAAATATGTTATATAATTTTTCTATTAGTAATATTTTTGAGAAAAATTCATTCATAGTAAGGGTGTATCATTTTATGAAAAGGATAGATAAGGTATATAAAACTTTATATGAGCTTTGTTTAAGGCAATATAAAAGTGGAGGAAATATAACAGGAATATCAGCCATAGAGCTTTCTAAAACTTTAGAGATACAAAGAACAAATGCATCAAGTGACCTTAATAAACTATATAGTCATGGAAGAGTAGAGAAAATTGAAGGAAAGCCTGTATTGTACAAGGTGTTAGATGAATCAATCTCTAAATATAGTAAAACAAGTGTAGATGTATTTGAAAATGTATTAGGGACGGGCATTTCTCTTAGAAACTCAATATTGCAAGCTAAATCAGCGATAGTGTATCCACCGGATGGGCTTCATACTATTTTGTTTGGAGAAACTGGGACAGGTAAATCTATGTTTGCAGAAACAATGTTTAAGTATGCTAAAGAAATAGGAAAGTTCAAGGATGATAGTCCCTTTGTAACATTTAACTGTGCAGATTATTCTAATAATCCACAGCTATTAATGGCTCAACTGTTTGGCGTTAAAAAAGGATCATATACTGGTGCAGATAAAGACAAGGACGGACTTATTGAAAAAGCTAATGGAGGGATTTTATTTTTAGATGAAGTACATAGACTCCCACCTGAAGGACAGGAAATGCTTTTCTATATAATTGATAAAGGTGTATATAGGAAGCTCGGAGAAACACAATTTGAAAACAACATAAAGGTTTTAATTATATGTGCAACAACAGAGAATACACAATCAGGGTTGTTAAAAACTTTTACTAGAAGAATTCCTATGACAATAAAGTTGCCGTCACTTAGAGAAAGAAGTCTAGAAGAACGATATGATTTGATAAAAACCTTTTTGAAGAATGAAGCTAAATGCATAAAAACAGATATTACTGTAACATCTAACACCCTTAAGGCATTATTATTATATGATTGTCCTAATAATATAGGGCAACTAAAAAGTGATATAAAACTATGTTGCGCAAAAGCTTTTTTAAATAATATGCTAAATCGTGAAGAATCCTTATATATAAACAGTCAAGATCTTCCGGACTATATAATTAAAGGCGCTTTAAAATATAAAAATAATAAAGAAGAAGTAGATAAGTTTTTAAATGAAGATGCATTAAAGTTTACATCCAGTGGAATAAATACATGGGAAACAGAAGAAAAATCAAATTATAATTTTTATGATGCTCTTGAAGAAAAGAAAAAGGTTTTAGAAGCTAAGGGAATGAATGAAAAAGATATTAAGCTTATCATGAGTTTAGATATGGATAGATACCTAAAGAAGTATATTTTAACTATAGGAAATGATAATTTAGAAGAATTATATAAAGTAGTAGATAAAAAGGTAGTAAGTATTATTGATAGGTTTCTAAAAGAGGCGGGGAGGAAACTAAATAGAAAGTTTAATAATAAAATATTATACGGACTATCTATGCACATTGTTAGTACAATTGAGAGAATTAAGACAGGAAGGAATATGGAGAATCATCAATTAGAGGACATAAAATATAATTATAAGAAAGAATTCCAAATAGCAAATGTTCTTAAAGAGAGCATTGAATGTTATTTTAATGTAATACTATCAGAGGATGAAGTTGGCTTCATCACAATGTTTCTATGCATGGATAATAACGAAGTTGTTAAAGAAGAAAAAGTGGGTGTTGTAGTGGCTATGCATGGAGAATCAGCAGCTACATCAATTGTAGATGTAGCTAATAGATTGCTTGGAGAAAATCATGCGATAGGGTATAACATGCCTCTTGATCAAAAGCCAGAAGTTGCTTTAGAAAATTTAATGGATATTATAAGAAACTCTAATAAAGGTAATGGAGTGATACTGCTAGTTGATATGGGCTCACTAGTTTTTTTTGGAGATATGATTAGTGAAAAAACAAAAATTCCTATAAAGAGCGTAGATATGGTATCAACATTAATAGTTTTAGAGGCAACAAGAAAAGCCTTGTTAAATTATTCAATAGAAGAGATTTATGACGCATGTACAAGCAGTAGCCCTTATAAAGGAAAAATATATAAAGAGAGTTATGAATTTAATGAGAGATTAAAAAACAATGTAATAGTTACTGCATGTATTACTGGACAAGGCGCGGCACTTAAGCTTAAAGATATTCTTGAGCAGAAGTTGAATTTAAGCAGACATAACATTGATGTAATTCCAATAGAAATATCAGGTAGCACTAAGTTTAAGAGAAATATAGAAAAAATAAAGAAGAATAAAAATGTGATTGGAGTTGTTAGTGCAAGCAATCCTAAGGATAGAGAAGTAATATATTTATCAACATCAGATATATTCAAAGGGGAAAAGTTAGATGATTTATCAGAAGTTATTGCGCTTATACAAACTATCGACAGTATGCAGAAAGTAATAGAAGAAAATACTGATATCAATAGTAGTAAATTTATAGAGGGATTTAAGAAGTTTATAATTATTTTAAGAAACAACAATGTACAAATAAGTGAAAATCCGATGCTTGGACTAATATTGCATATCGCATGCGCTATAGAACGTGTATTAAAAAATGAAAAAATAATACACATTAATTCAAATGGAGATATTGTTAAAAAGAATATGGATAAGATAAATTTAATAAGAGATGCATTAGAGTCTCTTGAAAGTAGCTTTGGTATTAAGTTTCCTATAGAGGAATATGCCAATGTTGTGAAAATTGCGTATTATTTATAGATTTGTAGTGTATCATTTGCATATAATTCGACTAATAAAAAGATACACATTGATACAGTTTATTTGTGCCACTCTTGAACCCTCATGTTATAAGGGATTAGGGGTGGTGTATTATTTTGGCATGGTAGTTGCTCTATATAAAATACGTAATCATATTTTAAGGAGTTGAAAAGTATGGAGAAATTCATGAAATTTTTTGAAGCTAAGTTGATTCCGCCATTAGTTAAGGTTGGCAATCAAAGACACTTAGTAGCAGTTCGTAATGGACTAGCAATCACCATTCCATTTATCATAGTGGGTAGTATTTTCTTAATAATTGGGAACTTACCGTTTGATTGGTGGCCAGATTTTATTGGAGGATACGCTGATAAGTTAAACGTAGTTGTTAATAGTTCATTTGGAGTATTAGGAGTATTGGCAACATTAGGTATAGGGTATAACTTAGCTAAAACTTATAAGCTAGATCCTATAACTGGCGCAGTTATATCATTTTTTGGATTTTTAATAACTCAAATAACACCAGAGTATGCATTAGATACTAGTAAGTTTGGAGCTGAAGGTCTATTTACAGCAATATTAGTTTCAATATTTGCAGTAGAGACGTTGAAATTCTTCATTAAAAAAGACATAGTAATTAAGCTCCCAGCAGGAGTTCCTCCAGCAGTAGGTAATTCATTTATAGCGTTAACACCAGCTTTAGCTGTTGGAATTGTATTGTGGATAATTAGGGTAGTGTTAGGCTTTGATGTTACATCATTTATAACATGGATATTCTCACCAATAGTATTTGCATTAAATACTTTACCTGGAATATTAGTGTATAGTGCGTTAGTAACATTATTATGGTCAGCAGGAGTACATGGAGATATGGCTCTTGAGGGAATAGCAGATCCAATATTCCTTCAGTTTTTAACAGTTAATACAGCTGCATTTGCGGCCCATAAGGAGATTCCTTATGCTACAGCATCCGGTTTCTATTCATTGTTTGTTAATGTTGGTGGAACTGGAGCAACATTAAGTTTAGTAATCTTAATGTTAGGGTCAAGAAGTAAATTATATAAATCTCTTGGAAAAGTTGCATTCCCATCTGCATGTTTTGAAATTAATGAGCCTATAATATTTGGATTCCCAGTGGTATTAAATCCATTGGTTATAGTACCTTTTACTTTAGTTCCATTAGTTCTTACAACTTTAAGTTATATATTAATGAGTTTAAACATAATAGGAAGACCAGTTGCATTGGTTCCATGGACAATGCCACCAATAATAGGACCGTTTATTGCAACAGGAGGGGATTGGAAGGCCGGAGTTTGGTCAGCTATAGAAATGATCATAGCAGCATGCATCTATTATCCATTCTTTAAAAATGCAGAAAAACAACAGTTGCAAAATGAGGCAATTGAAGAATTAGAAGCAGCAACTATTTAGAAAAGACAAAAGGAGGAATTAAAATGAGAATTTTGTTAATGTGTGCAGCAGGGATGTCAACTAGTTTGTTAGTTAGTAAAATGGAAAAATGTGCAAAGGAAAGAGGAATTGAAGATATAATAATCAAAGCTGAACCTGTAGAGGATTTAGATAAATTTGTTGATGAATATGATGTATTTTTATTAGGACCACAAGTAAAGTTTAAGGAAATGTGGGTAAAGGAAGTAGTTGAGAGCAAGGGTAAGAAATATGATAATATACCAGCTCAAGTTTATGGATTAGTTGATGGAAAAAAGACATTAGATATGGCACTAAAACTTTTAGATAAATAATGGAGGAGAAGTATATGGAGCTAGAAGAAATAGTATTTACAATAATAAGCCATGCAGGAAATGCAAAATCTATTTGCTTTGAAGCATTACATGAAGCAAAGAAAGGAAATTTTGAAGAGGCTCGTGTACTTATTAGTAAATCTAAAGAAGAATTATATAAAACCCATGATATTCAAAATGCAATGATACAAAAAGAAGCAAGTGGGAATAAGCAAGAAATAAGTTTGCTCCTTATGCATGCTGAAGATCATTTAATGAGTGCGATGTTGGCCAAAGATCTTATAGAAGAATTAATAGATATGTATAAAGAAAATTATAAATATAGAGAAATGTATGATTCAAATTACAAAGAACACATTCTTTAATAAAATAGAATATAAAAAATCCAGCTTTTAGGCTGGATTTTTTGTTTATTATAATTAACTAACAAACTCTAAAATATAAGAACATTCAAAAGTTTTTCCTACTTCTAAAGCTTCTACTCCTTCTTTATCTTTAAAGACTCCATTAAAGTTCTCATAGTCCGCATGACCAAACCAAGGTTCAATACACACGAAAGGAGCACCTGTAGCTTTTGACCATAAGCCTAGGTATGGAAATCCTGTGAAGTCCATTGACATATATTTATTATGATTTCTTGATTTTAAATATATTTTATTCGAATTTAAGTTTCTAAATACTAGAGCATCATTATTAAACACTTCTTTAGAAAGTGGAATTTTATTTTCATTATTTAAGAAAGGAATATCCTTCCCTGTATAAAGTCCAGTTATTGTTGATAGTTCCATTAATGAAGCATTTTCATTTTCATTAAACTCAAAGTAGTAATCATTAATAGTTTCTCCAGACTCAAGAGTACATGAAAATGCAGGATGAGCTCCTATTGAAAAATGTATAGTTTTATCATCTAAGTTATTAACGATGTAAGAAATTTTTAGTTTGTTATCCATAAGCTTATAATCAACTTTTAAAGAAAACTTATATGGGTATACTTTTAAGGTTTCAGAATTGAATTTTAGTTCAAAGGTCAATGAATCTTGTGTTTGTTCTATTAATTCATAGTCGGAAATTCTTCCAAAACCATGTTGAGGAAGTTCATAGGTTTTTCCATCCACAGAATATTTATTATTCGCAATCTTCCCTACAATAGGGAAAAGTATTGGTGCATGATATTTCCAATATTCTTCATTCCCATTCCATAAGAACTCAGTAGGATTATTTTTGGTTTTTATGCTATGAAGCTCAGCTCCATAAGTATTAGCTTCAATTTTTAAAAATTCATTTTCTATTTTAAAATTCATAAGAGTATCTCCCTTCAAAAATATTATACGAGTTTATTATATCATTACAATCTGGTTAAAAATATTTTATTTATACTTTTATTTGTGATAAAATGAGGTTTGTTACAAAAGTAAATTTAAGGGAGTTGTATTTAATGAATATTCCATTGATTGATTTAAAAGCTCAATACAAATCTTTAGAAAAAGAACTTAATGAGGTAACCATAGATGTTTTATCCTCAGCTAATTATATAATGGGAAAGAATGTATCAGAATTTGAAAAAGAATTTTCTGACTATATAGGAGTAGAACATTCAATTTCAGTTGGAAATGGAACCGATGCCTTGGTAATTGCACTTAAAGCTATGGGGATAGGAGAAGGAGATGAAGTAATTACATCAACCTTCACATTCTTTGCATCAGCAGAAAGTATTTCTGCAGTAGGTGCAACACCAGTTTTTGTAGATGTCAAAAAAGATACTTTTAACATAGATCCAGACAAAATAGAAGAAAAAATAACTGATAAAACTAAAGCAATAATACCTGTGCATATATTTGGACAATGTGCAGATATGGATGAAATAAATAAAATAGCTAAAAAACATAATCTTTATGTATTAGAAGATGCATGTCAAGCTATTGGAGGAGAATATAAAGGAAGAAAAGTTGGAACATTAGGTGATATGGCTTGTTTTTCATTTTTCCCAACTAAAAATTTGGGTTGTGCAGGCGATGGGGGTATGATAGTTACCAACAATCATAAACTTGCAACAATAGCAACAGCATTAAGAACTCATGGTAGTGGCGAAAATGGACAAAAGGCATATAATCTTCTAAATAATATTCAAGAAGAAGTGAAGAAGGCTGAAGGAGCTAATGACACAGTATACAATCCATTAAAATATTATAACTATTTAATAGGTTTTAATTCTAGATTAGATGCAATGCAAGCAGCAATTTTAAGAGTTAAGCTTAAAGAGATTGATAAGTGGAATAATAAAAGAAGAGAAGTTGTTGATATATATAATGAAAACTTCAAGGGACTAAATATTCAAACACCAGTAGCTAAGGCGGATATAAAACATGTATATCATATGTATATCCTTCAAAGTGAAGAAAGAGAAAGAGTTCTAGAAGAGTTAAAAGAAAAGGGTGTAGCAACAGGAGTATATTATCCAGTACCGCTTCATCTTCAAAAAGTTTACAATAACTTAGGATATAAAGAAGGGGATTTCCCTAATGCAGAGTATCTTTCATATAGAACATTTGCGATACCTGTTTATCCAGAATTAACAAATGAACAGGTAGATTATATAATTGATTCAGTAAAAAATTCATGCAAATAAAGGAGAGAAAAATGAGTAAGGATTATTTTTGCCATGAATCCAGCTATTTAGATGAGGGAGTAGTAATAGGAGCAGGAACTAAGGTATGGCACTATTCTCACATAATGGGTGGTTCAATAATAGGAGAGAATTGCAATATTGGACAGAACGTAGTTATTTCCCCAGGAGTAAAACTAGGAAATGGTGTAAAGATCCAAAATAATGTTTCTGTATATACTGGAGTTGAATGTGAAGATGGGGTATTTTTAGGACCATCTTGTGTATTTACAAATGTAATTAACCCAAGAAGTTTTATTGAAAGAAAGAGCGAGTATAAACCAACAAAGATAAAAAAAGGAGCATCTATTGGGGCAAATGCAACAATAGTATGCGGTCATGATATAGGAGCTTATGCGTTAATTGGAGCAGGTTCTGTTGTAACTAAGACTGTTCCAGACTATGCTTTAGTTGTAGGAAACCCAGGTAGAGTAGTTGGATATGTATGCAAATGTGGTGAAAAAATTCACTTTGATAAGGGAGAAGCAAAATGCTCTGCTTGCGGTGAAGAATATATAAAAGATAATAATGGAGTTAAAGCTCGAGAAAAATAGGAGGTATTTTTATGAGCGAACTTAAGGAAGTTTTATTAGAAAAAATAAATTCGAAGACTGCAAAGGTTGGAGTTGTAGGTCTTGGTTACGTAGGATTACCACTTTCAGTTGAAAAAGCCAAAGCTGGATTTGAAACAATTGGATTTGATGTTCAAGATGAAAAAGTTAAGATGGTAAATGAAGGACATAACTATATTGGAGATGTTGTTGACGAAGAGTTAGATACATTAGTTAAGCTAGGCAAGCTAAAGGCAACAAGCGACTTTTCATTTGTAGAAAATGTTGATACTATTTGCATCTGTGTTCCTACACCATTAGATGAATACAAGCAACCAGATTTATCTTATGTAGTAAGTTCTACGAGAAGTGTATCAAAGTATCTTCATAAAGGAATGCTTGTAATATTAGAAAGTACTACTTATCCAGGGACTACAGAAGAAGTACTTAAGCCTATACTTGAGGAGAGTGGATTAGTTTGCGGCAAAGATTTCTTTTTAGCATTCTCTCCAGAAAGAGTAGATCCAGGTAATAAGACATTTAATACTAAAAACACACCAAAGGTTGTAGGAGGATGCACTGAAGAATGTACAGAGCTTGCAGCTGCTTTATACAGAAATGTATTAGAGGGTGAGATTCACACAGTATCATCTCCAGCAGTGGCAGAGATGGAGAAGATACTCGAGAACACTTTTAGAAATATAAATATTGCATTAGCTAATGAAATGGCAATATTGTGTAATAGAATGGGAATTGATGTATGGGAAGTAATAGATGCAGCAAAAACTAAACCATATGGTTTTATGCCATTTTATCCAGGTCCAGGACTAGGTGGACATTGTATACCACTCGATCCATTTTATCTAGAATGGAAGGCAAAGGAATACGATTATCACACTAGACTGATAGAGACATCTGGAGAGATTAATGATTCAATGCCAGAATTTGTGGTTGATAATGTAATGAAGTTATTAAATAAACACAAGAAGGCTATGAATGGATCAAAGATATTAGTCATGGGTTTAGCTTATAAAAATGATATTGATGATTATAGAGAATCTCCATCATTTAAAGTTATAGAGAACTTAGAAAAACATGGAGCAGAAGTAATCGTAAATGATCCATATTGCCCAGAAGCTAAATACAAGAAAAAAGTATATACATCAGTTGATTGGAATGAAGTAATAGATGAGGCGGATGCTGTAATTATAACAACAAATCATAGCTGTTATGATTATGAAGAGATAGCTCGTAGAGCAAAAGTAATATATGATACAAGAAACGCCACAAAGAATGTGAAAAATAATAGAGAAAAAATATTCAAGTTATAATACAAGGCAAAATAATATTATAAAGGCTTGTAAAATAATCGAAAGCAATCTCTTTGATTGTATTAAGGTTAAGCTTTTTACAAGTCTTTTTTCATTTAGGTATAATATGCGAGAAAAAAGTGTAAATATATAATTATGTAAGTAAAAGTTTCGTAGAAAAGTAATAGAAGGGAAGTGAAAGCATGAGTAAAGTATATATAGGCAACACATGGACACCATGGAAGTTTTTAAAAAGACTTATAACTAAGGTGAATGACGACGACATATTTGCACTTTCAGCACAATTGGCCTATTACTTACTATTATCATTTTTCCCTTTTCTCATGTTCATAATGATAATGATTGGATTCAGTCAGCTAAAATCTGATGAAGTCTTAGTGTACTTATCAACCATATTACCTCAAAATGTATATCAGTTAGTTGAGTCTACAGTAGTAGAAGTAATTAATGGACAAAAAGGACAATTAATTCTGCCTACAGTACTTTTAGCTATATGGACTTCATCCTCAGGGTTTTCTGCAGTGAACAAAGGCCTTGATAAAGCATATGAAGTTCAAGAGACAAGATCTTATATTAAGAGAACTATTTATGGAATAATTAGTACTATAGGTTTGGGACTCATAATAATATTAACGTTACTGCTAATTGTTTTCGGGGGAGTAATAAGAGCATATTTAGTTGCGAAATTTCCTTTTGATGATATAATAACCTTTGCATGGAATAGTGTAAGATTTGCAGTTATAATGCTAGTAATGATTTCAGCTCTTGCAGCTATATACTATTTTATTCCTGCCAAAAAGGTGATGTGGAAAGAGTGCTTTCCAGGAGCTATAATAAGTGCTTTAGGATGGATTGTTGTATCTTCGTTATTTTCTTTTTATGTAAATAACTTTTCTAATTATTCTAGACTGTATGGCAGTTTAGGGGCTGTAATAGCATTAATGACGTGGCTCTATATTTCTTCCGTTATAGTACTATTAGGAGGAGAAATAAACGCTATCTTATTAGAATAGTTGGTAGAAATAATTTCATATATATAAATCTTTTTAGTTGTTATGGAAATAATGTATATTTGATTAAAATATGGTTAGAATTAACAATGAAGAATTTCAGGAGGTTGTATATATGAACAAAATTGTATTAATGGGAAGAATAATAAAAGACCCTGAACTTAGAGTACTTGAGGAAAGCGAAAAGATGGTTACGAAATTTATTATCGCAGTTGAAAGGAACTTTAAAGGATCCGATGGTACCAGAAAGTCTGACTTAATTCCTGTAGTAATGTGGGGAAGAAAAGCAGAAGTTCTTTGTGAATATGGGAAAAAGGGTACTTTATTAAGTTTAAGCGGCAGATTGAGAACTGGAAGCTATGAAGACAGAGATGGAAATAAGAAATACATAGCAGAAGTTATTGCAGAAGATTTTAAGTTTATTCAAAATAAGCCTGCACCAGAAAAAGAATATGCAGATGATAAAAAATAGTAATATTTCAAGATAAATAATTGAAACAAAAAAAATTAGAGATGAAACATCTCTAATTTTTTTTGTCTATTTAAGGAATGAGAACACTTCTGATTTTGTTATCTCTTTTGAAATACCATCTATTATTTTTGAAGAGGTAGATAAATCACCAATTAATATTCCGCCGATTAGTTTATGATTTTTAAAGAAATATTTTGAATACTTAGCTTCCTCATTACTTTTTATAGATAAATGTTCTAAAGAAGAATCATTAAAATCAACTGTGCCAGCAGAGAAGATCTTTGTATTTAATGCATCAAATATTACTGAGGAGACAAAACCTTGAAATTCTAGTGAATCACCTGCAGCATTTGCTCCAGCTATCTTACCCATTTCGATAGCAGCTGGCCAGTTACCATAAGATATTCCCTTTAACTCAGCTACATCTCCACAAGCATATATTCCATTAATATTTGTCTCCATCTTGTCATTAACAATTATACCCCTATCACAAAGAACTCCAGTAGCCTTAGCTAAATCTGTATTAGCTCTAATTCCTACAGAGAATAGAACTATATCAGCTTCTATTTCTTCTCCTGTGTTTAGTTCAACAGATTTTATTATATTATTACTTGTCTTAATTTTATTTACGGATTCACCAAGCCTCAATTTTATATTTGTAGAGTTTATGGCTGTTTTAAATAGTTCGGCGCCTTCATCGTCTAACTGACGAGGTAGCAACCTTGAGAAAAACTCAACTACATTAACCTTTGCACCGGATTTATTTATTTCCCATGCAGCTTCAAGGCCTAGAAGCCCACCACCCACTACAACAACTTTCTTTTCTTTACAGAGATTCATCTTAAGCTTATTAACATCCTCTATATCTTTTATTGAGTAGATTCCATTAATAGAGTTATAGTTAAAGGCATTCAAGCTTAGTATTTCCTTTTTATTATCTAAGTCAATGACTTCAACGTTAGGAATAAAATTATGGCTTCCTGTAGCTAAAATTAGTTTATCATAATTGACTTTGGTATTATCCTCAAAATTAATTACCTTTAAATCTTTATTTATAGAAGTAACTTTTTTTCCTAGAATCTGATTGATTTTATTATCATCATACCACTTTGATGGTGCTATATAAAAAGTTTCTTCATCTATTTCTTGAGAAATTAAATCTGATAATTGAGGCCTAAAATAAGAAGATAGTTTTTCTTTAGATACTAATGTTATATTAGCTTTTTCATTTCTTTCTCTTATAGCTTTAGCAGCATAATATCCGGCAGCGCCATTACCAATGATTACAAAATTTTCTTCAGTATCATTCCTAAAACTTCTATTCTCTTTAGCAACCTCAACAAATTGATCTCTTCCTGCACCACATACTGGACAAATCTCTGGTGGAACAGTACCTTCAAAAATTTCTCCGCATACTACACACTTCCAATATTTAATTTCACCATCTGTAGATATTTGTGCTATTTCTTTAGTATCTTCCACTTTTTGCTTTGGTTCTTTACCTAAAATTTTTTCAGCAAAACCTACTCCGAATTCAAAAGCTTCTTTTAAGTCATTATCTGAAGGTTTGAAGTTAATTCTTAATCCAGGAGAGAATAAATTCATATTTAATTCCTTGAGTCTTGCTTCTATTCTAGGAACAGCCTCTCCGCTCCAACCATATGATCCAAATGCACCAGCAACTTTTTTACCATGAATTATTGGATTAAGTTTTGATAATAAGTCACGTATAGGTTCTAATAATTCACCTACAATAGTTGGAGACCCAAAAAGAATTCCATCTGAGTCAGATATATCTGCAACAATATCATTCATTTGATTATGAATAACATTATAAAGTTTTACTTCAATATCAGAAACGGATTTTATTCCCTCTGCAATTGTATTTGCTAGTTGTTCTGTATATCCGTAAGCAGATACATATGAGATAGTAACTTTTTTCTTATCATTGCTAGCTGAAGGAGTGCTCCATTCCTTATAGAGATTAACAATTTTCCATGGATCTTCCCTTAATATAGGACCGTGTCCTGGACAAATTAGATCTATATCTAAATCCTTAATTTTATCTATTGCTTTAAGGACATATGGCTTAAAAGGTCCCATTATACAATCATAGTAATATCGTAATGATTCCATATATTCTTTTTCATTTGGAATTTTATCATTAAAAATTTCTTCAAAACAGTAATGAGTACCAAAGGAATCACAAGTTATTAATGTTTTATCTTCAGGAATAAATGTATATATTGTATCTGGCCAGTGTAGAAATGGTACAGATAGAAATTTGAGAGTTTTATTTCCTAAAGACAGTGTGTCATTATCAGACACTATAATGGATTCAAATTCTCTGTTCGCAATATTTTTTAAAAATCTAATTGCTGCAGCTGAACCAACCACCTTTGCTCCAGGGGAAAGTTCTAGTAACTTAGCCACGGAACCAGCATGGTCAGGCTCTGTATGATCAACAACGATATAGTCAATTTTTGATACATCGATATTAAGATCCTTTAATCTTTCAATATATTGATCAAAGAATTGCTCCTTAACAGTTTCAAAAACAGCAACTTTTTCACTACCTTTAACAACATATGAATTGTAAGTTGTTCCATAAGGTGTATACATAATAATATCAAAAATTCTTAGCTCAGGGTCGAGCGCACCCACCCAGTGTATGTCCTTTTTTACTTCTAAAGATCTCATATTTTCACCTTCCTTAAAATCATTCACCATTAAAAAAATCTATAAACATAATTATTAGTTAATAATTATTATTAGTTATTGATTAAATTATACAACAAAAAAAATAAAAATAAAAGATATAAAAGACAAATTACTCTTAAAAATTGTTAAAAATTTAATAATGTATTGTATAGTATTATTTTTACATTTATAGAATACCATATTTTGGTTATATTTATTAAGATAAAATATTACTAATTCCATCTTTGTTTAGAATTTCTTGAAGATTTTTCATAAATATGTTGATTTTTAATTTCCATGTGTTATAATAAATTCATGGTATGGGAACGTATACAAAAAATTTCAACTATGGGATTATGGATTTATTGAGAGATTAAGAGAGCTAATTTAATTGGCTCTCTTTTCTTATTAATAAATAACATAAAATATGAAATTCCTACATAAAATAGTACCTGACACTAGTACTATTAGTATTCTTATACATTTTGAAATATCTTTAGTTAATGTATAAATAAGGGAGGGAATAAAATGATTCACAAAATGTCTTCAAAAAGTTTTTATGAATTTGTAACATTAGCAGTTGCCAGAGAGTTAGAGTATTTTATAAATGAATCTAATTATACTTTAGCTTTTAATAGTAACATTAAAAATTTAGTTGATGAATTAAAAGATTTAGGAAAATTAAATATAGAATTCATGGTGTTATTTAATACAAATGGTGACATAGCACTTATCAATGAAGAGATAGTAGGTGGATATATTGCCGAACGAATGGTTAAGCAATTAAGAGCTGACTATGGAATAAAAGACGAAGAAGAAATTTTAAAAAAAATTATAAATGGTGAAAATAGAGAGAAGGAATTGTTTATATCAAACATCTATAAATACTTAACTAAGACATTAAAGGAAATATATAAGGATATTAAATATAGAAGGGAAGTTTTAGAAAGTTATAAGAAGAGATATTCATTAAACAATATGGAGCCTGAAGAAATGGCAGTTACTTTAGCATCAATTTTGATTATTGAAGATATTTGTGGATATTTATCTCTAGATGTTGAATTAAAAAATATTATAATTCAAAATTTATAATATTTTTCACAAGAAAGTAGATTTTTGTAGATAAAGAGAAGTTCGTATATAATACAAAGTACATTTTAAGATAATAATGTCTATTTATGAGAGAAATTAATTTAAAGCTTGTTCATCTTTTGACAAGTTTTTTGAAACCCTTATGTTATGATTTTTTTATACAGTATTTTTATGCCGAAGGGAAAATTGTAAAGATTAAGGGGGATAAAAATGGTTATTTTGAAGAGTGAAAAGGCAGTTGAGGAAGTTGACTTAGATATTAGGTATGAGTATTCATACAGGTTAACAGAAAATTTATATGATAACGTTAAAGCATATGGTATTGAAGCTGAGCGATTACTGTTTAAAGCTGAAGAACTAAAGGATGTAGAGCGAGAAAGTATAAACCTAATTTCGCCAATTTATAGCAAGGTTGAAGAAATGTTAAACTTAATATATAAGCATAAAGTTTCTCCTGTTCATGTTATTGACATATTAGGAGAAAAGGTTGATGAGTGTGTTCTAGATTTTTAGATTTATATTATGATCAAGTGATTGGGTAGGGATTGGCACTTAATGCTCATTTGAACAATTATTCGCCAATCCTTGCTAATTAAATTCTCCAGTTGTAGAATTTAGATATATTTATATTAATTGGAGGAATACAATGATATATGGTGTTGGAGTTGACATAATAGAAATCGATAGAGTCGAGCGAGCAGTTAACAGAACCTCAAGTTTTTTAACTAAAGTTTTTACTGAAAACGAAATACAATACTTTAAAAATAAAAACAATAATTATGAAAGCTTAGCAGGGAGTTACGCTGCAAAAGAAGCTTTCTCAAAAGCAGTAGGGTTAGGTTTTAGAGGATTCACTTTGGGTGAAGTTGAGGTTGTAAGAGATGAACTAGGAAAACCATCAATAGTGTTATATGGAAATGCTAGAGAGTTGGTGGATAAGTTGAATGTAAGTAATATTCATTTAAGTATCTCACATAATAAAACAGACGCAATTGCATATGTTATTTTAGAAATATAAGGAGGAGTTATGATTGAAGTTTTAGGTTCAGAAGGTTGCAGAACTATGGATAGAAAAACCATAGAAATTCTTAAAATGCCGAGTGTGCTATTAATGGAAAATGCAGTTTTCTCAATGGTAAAACATTTTTATCATCTAGATGACATTTTAATTATCTGTGGAGTAGGAAATAATGGTGGTGATGGGGTTGCCTTAGCAAGACATTTATATTTTCTAAATAAGAAGGTAAGAGTAATTGTTGTAGGTTCCTTAGATAAAGCATCAGTGGATTTTATGTGTAATTATAATATATTAAAAAATCTAAATGTACATATTATATTAATTAATAAGGACGATTTAAATATTAAAACTATTTGCAGAAATACTAAAGTTATAGTCGATTGCTTATTTGGGACAGGACTCTCAAGAAGCCTAAATGAGCAGTACATAAATATAGTTGAAGGGATGAATTCTTCTTCAGCCTATAAAATTTCCATAGATGTGCCTTCAGGGTTAAATTGCGATACGGGAGAAGTTATGGGAGCATCAGTCAAGGCAGACAAAACTATAACTTTTCAGACAATGAAAAAAGGATTCTTAAACTATAAGGCTCTAAGTTATTTAGGGGAAGTAATAATTGAGCCCATAGGAATTCCAGAAAGCATTATAAAAGAAGTAAGTGAAGGAATAGTTATGACGGAAAGAGCTGATATAAGCAGTCTTATTCCTAAGAGGGAAAGGTTCGGCTATAAAAGTGATTATGGTAGAGTTGCAATTATAGCTGGTAGTGAGGAATATTCTGGAGCAGCATACTTGACAGCACAAGCTGCCGTCAAAACAGGTTCGGGTTTAGTGAATTTATATACTCATAGAAAAATAAGAGATTCTATGAGAAATAAATTAAATGAAGCTATGGTGGGAGAATATCACCAAGTAGAAGAACTAGGGGAGAAAATAAATTCAGCGCAAGTAGTTGCAATTGGTCCAGGCCTTGGAAAAACTTCGGAAGCTCACAAATTAGTTAATTGGGTAATCAACAATTATACTGGAAAGATTGTTATAGATGCTGATGGATTAAATGTATTAGCTAATCAATTGGATATATTAAATAAGTGTAAGGGCGAGATAATTATAACGCCGCATTTGGGTGAAATGGCGAGACTTACTGGTAAGGGGATAGACGATCTTAATATGAACCGAATTGATATAGCGAAAGAATTCTCAAATAAATATGGAGTAACTGTATTATTAAAGGGGTTGTATACGGTTGTTGCAGGAAAGAATCAGGTTTATGTAAATCCTACTGGAAATAGTTCCATGGCATCAGGTGGTATGGGGGATACCCTGACAGGAATAATTGCGTCGCTTGCTGGACAAGGGGTAAATATTCTTGATGCGGCTAAATTAGGAGCATATATTCATGGATATATAGGGGAAGATTTATCAGAGGAGATGTATTCAGTTAGTGCTATAAATATAATAGAAAAGATTCCAAGTTATTTAAAGGAATTATCCGGTGGATAATCTCCTTCAAGATTTTTACTCTTTAGGAACTTATAATATTTTGAGGTTGATGATAACATTATAAGTTTCCTATAAAAAACTATGGATTTACCTAAAGAGCAAAAAAATAGAATTAGTCGCCTGCCAGTTTTTCCTCACATGCGTTTGGAAAGGCAGATGCGAGTAAAAAATCGACGGCTCATAATCGCCTTGACGATTTTTTATAACTTAAATTATGAATAATTAAATTCATTTAATAATAGTATTAGTGTAGAGCAAATAACTTTGGAGGAAAAATGAAAAAAAAGATTGCACTAAGCATGTTATTATTTGTAATAATTTTATCTTGTATTTCCATTATCTATATGAAAATTTCCAGTTCACCAGAGAGGGTTTTGAAACTATTAAGAAACATTAAGAGTTATGAATGTAATGTAGATTATAAATTTTATAATTCTATGGGAGAAAAAGAAGAAACCACTAAGCAGTATTTTTTGAAGGAAAAAGGTAATAAAGTGGTCTTTGGAGACAATAGAATTCAGGTGTATAATAATGAGGGACAAGTTGTAGGTGGAAATGATAAAGATGGAGAATTACTTGAAACTTCTAAGGAGAACTATGACTTCTATGAAGCTTCATTTATAAACAATCTATCAAGGTATTTAAATGATGAAAGAGCATTATCATTTGAGTATAATAAGGAAATTGGAAAAGGATATTATAAAGTTAGTATACCACTAGATATTAATAATCCTAATTTGGATGTAGGGATTTTATATATAAACATTCCAGATAAAGTTCCAGAGCGATTTGTCATATTAAATAAAAAAGGCGAAAAAACATTTGAGGCTAGGTATACTGACTTCCAGATCAATCCTAGACTTGATGCAGGTCTTTTGGAAATTAAAAGCAACTAAGAGGTGGAATTAATGGATGAAAGCATAAGACCAGTTTGGGCAGAAATTAACCTGAATTCTTTGGAAAATAATATGAGACAGATTAAAAATTTAGTAAAGGATAAAAAGATTTACGCAGTAGTAAAGGCTGATGGATATGGCCATGGAGCACTAGATGTTGCACCAATTTTTCTAGAAAATGGAGCTACAGGGCTAGCTGTAGCGGTCATTACAGAAGCACTAGAATTAAGGAGATCAGGGGTTAAGGCACCTATCCTAATTTTAGGATATACACCACTAACATTTGGTGATAAGATGGCTCAATATGATATTGAACAAACTGTCTATGATCTTAATTATGTTAAAGGACTTTCAGATATAGCAATAAAAGAGAAGAGAAATATAAAAATTCATATAGCATTAGATACAGGAATGGGGAGAATTGGAATACTACCCAATGAAGAGGGATTGGAGATTGTAAGAAAAATAAGCAAGCTTCCTAATATAATCTTGGAAGGTATTTTTACTCATTTCTCCACAGCAGATGAAACTGATAAAAGTTATACTAAATATCAATTAAAGCTGTTTTATGATTTTACTAATAGATTAGAACAAGAAGGAATTAAATTTAATGTTAAACATGTATCTAATAGTGCAGCTATAATGGATATGGAAGAAACTTATATTGATGGAGTAAGGCCAGGCATAATAATGTATGGGTATTATCCATCAGATGAAGTTCTTAAAGATAAGCTTAATCTAAAACCTGCATTGACTTTGAAGACTTCAATTGCACATTTGAAGACATTACCTGAAGGTATGTATATTAGCTATGGAAGAAAATTTAAAACAGAGCGAGAAAGTGTTATAGCAACACTTCCAGTAGGATATGCAGATGGGTACACAAGAGCTCTTTCAAATAAGGGAAAAGTTATCATTAATGGGAAATTAGCTCCTATAGTTGGAAGGGTATGCATGGATCAAGTCATGGTTGATGTTACAGATGTTGGAGAAGTAAGTGTTGGGGATGAAGTTGTTCTATTAGGAGAGCAAGGAGAAGCTAAATTTAATGCTGATGACTTAGCTGAGATTCTAGATACTATCAATTATGAGATAATCTGTATGATAGGCAGAAGAGTTCCAAGAGTTTACATCAGAGATGGAAAAATTGTCAAAATAAGAAACTATGTGTAGTATTTGAAAAAAATAAATAGAGAAACAAAGGTCGAAATCTTTGACAACGTGACATAATTTGTAATATAATTAATACATAATCTCTTTTTCTACCTAGGAGGAATGGTTATGTCTCTATCAAAGAAAAATTTAAAATTATCCGTAAATATTGAAAAAAACTGTAAATATACAGATGGTAATCTAATATTATATATTGAAGGCAAAGAAATGATTTATTCAGAAGCAGAGCTTTCAAAGGGCTATGGTGAAATGGCCGAAATTAATTTAGAACTAGCTGAGGCTTGTATTAGTGGTTCACTAGAAGAAACCGACTATTACGAGAATTGGTTATGCGGAGTGTGATAGACATATGACCACAATGGTAGTAAAAAGAGGAGATGTGTTTTATGCCGACTTAAGTCCTGTTATAGGTTCAGAACAAGGTGGTATAAGGCCAGTTATAATTATACAAAATGACATTGGGAATAAGTATAGTCCTACAGTTATTGTAGCAGCTATTACTTCTCAAATTAATAAAGCTAAGTTACCTACTCACGTAGAGATTTCTTCAGAAGAATATGGCTTAAATAGAGATTCAGTTGTTTTACTTGAACAATTACGAACCTTAGATAAGAGAAGATTAAAAGAAAAGATAGGGCATATGACAGATTCTGATATGGACAAGGTTAGCAAGGCATTAGTAATAAGCTTAGGGCTTATTTAGAAGATTATAATAAAAATTGAACAATATACAATGGAAAACTCAGTGTAAGCTGAGTTTTTTTTACTCTTTAGGAGTTTATAGAATTTTAAGGTTTGTGATAACATTATAAGTTTCCTATAGAAAACCTACGGATTTTCCTAAAGAGTAAAAAATCAACGGCTCATAATCGCCTTGACGATTTTTTATTTAAATAGAGAAAAAATTAATCTACATATATTAATATACTTGAGGAAAAATTATATATAAGCTACATAAAGTTTTAATATGATAAAAAAAGCCTTTTTTCTATAATATAAAGGTATATTATTTGTTTTTTTAGATACTCAGAAGCAATGATAAGACGTGTGTTTGGATTATAGTATTTTTAAATAGTATAGCACATATAAATAAAAGGCATAAAAAACATAGCACATATACACTAATATTATGTACAAAGAAAAAATTGTATGATATAATGACTTAGGAAAAAAGGTAATCTTTATTAAGTTAATTTTTTTAATCAGGAGGGCAAAAATGAGTAATAAAATATCAGAATTACAAAGTATAGCCAAAGAAATAAGAAAAGATATAGTAACTATGCTAACAGAATCAGCATCAGGACATCCAGGTGGTTCACTATCAGCAACAGATATAGTTACAACATTATTTTTTAACGAAATGAATATAAGTCCGGAAAATCCAAATAATCCAGATAGAGATAGATTTGTATTATCAAAAGGTCATGCAGCACCAGTTTTATATTCCGCATTAGCAAGAAAAGGATATTTACCAGTTGAAGAATTAAAAACATTAAGAAAGATTGGTTCAAGACTTCAAGGTCATCCTAATATGAATGATTTGCCAGGAATAGATATGTCAACTGGATCACTTGGTCAAGGAATATCAGCTGCTGTTGGAATGGCTATAGCTGGAAAACTTGATAATAAAAATTATAGAGTATTTGCACTTTTAGGAGATGGAGAATTAGAAGAAGGACAAGTGTGGGAAGCAGCTATGAGTGCAGCTCATTACAGATTAGATAACTTAACTATATTTATAGATTACAACGGATTACAAATAGATGGAGATGTACATCAAGTAATGAACCCAGCTCCAATTGATAAAAAATATGAAGCATTTGGTTGGAAAACACTAATAATTGATGGACATAACTATGAAGAAATATTAGCAGCTATTGAAACTGCTAAAAAAACAAAAGGAGCACCTACAGCAATTATATGTAAAACAGTTAAAGGCAAGGGTGTTTCATTTATGGAGAATGAGGCAGCATGGCATGGAACAGCTCCAAGTGTTGAACAATGTGAAAAAGCATTAAAAGAAATTGGAGGAGAAAAATAATGAGTAAGAAAATTGCTACTAGAGAAGCTTATGGAAAAACTTTAGCAGAGATAGGACAAAAAAATAAAAATATAGTTGTATTAGATGCTGATCTTTCAAAATCTACAAAAACTGCAGACTTCCAAAAGGTTTGTGCAGATAGATTTATAAATATGGGAATTGCAGAAGGAAATATGATGTCTGTAGCAGCCGGTATTTCAACTTGCGGCAAAATTCCTTTTGTAAGCACATTTGCAATGTTTGCAGCAGGAAGAGCTTTCGAACAAATAAGAAATTCAATATGCTATCCTAGATTAAATGTCAAGGTGTGTGCTACTCATGCTGGATTAACTGTTGGAGAGGATGGAGCATCTCACCAAGCAATTGAAGACTTAGCATTAATGAGAAGTATTCCAGGAATGACAGTTATTTGTCCAAGTGATGCAGTAGAAACTGATGCAGCAATTAAAGCAATTGCAGAGTTTAATGGACCATGTTATGTTAGATTAGGAAGAGCCGCTGTAAATATAGTTAATGATAATGCAGATTATAAATTCCAAATAGGAAAAGGTGTAACATTAAAGGATGGAAATGACGTCACACTTGTTGCAACTGGAATAATGGTTGATGTAGTACTAGAAGCAAGAGAAATTTTAGAGGCTGAAGGCATTAGTACAAGAGTAATTAATATTCATACACTAAAGCCAATAGATAGTGAAATATTAGTAAAAGCAGCAAAAGAAACTGGTGCAATAGTTTCAGCTGAAGAACATAATATAATTGGGGGATTAGGTTCAGCTATATCTGAGGTAATCTCAGAAGAAGTTCCAGTTCCAGTAATTAAAGTTGGAGTTAAGGATACTTTTGGAGAAAGCGGAAAGCCTGATGAATTATTAAAGGCTTATGGATTAACAGCTGAGGAAGTAGTAAAAGCAGCTAAAAAGGCATTAAGTTTAAAAAAATAAAATTGGGTTATATAGAAATAAGCAGTATAGCATGTAAATTTTGCTATACTGTTTTCAATTTTTACGCTAAAATATTAAATGCTGGATATTTTTTTAGTTATATCGTATTTATAAAAAGCCAAAAGAGTAAAATAATAAACAAGGATAAATAGAATAAGAATAAATTACAAACACTACTGCCATAGGAGGTTATTATGAATAAAAATATATTAAAAGACTATTTTTTAATTACAGTAGGTATACTTTTAGTTGTTTTCTCACTAGAGTATTTTTTCATCCCGAATGATATTGCAGCTGGAGGAGTAACAGGTATAGCAATAGTTCTTACTAAATATGTAACTTGGTTAAAGACAGGTACTGTAGTATTCATATTAAATCTTATATTATTTGCAGTAGCATTTTTATTAATCGGTGGTAATTTTGGAGCTAAAACAATATACGCTAGCTTTGGATTATCATTTATTATGTGGGCAGTAGAAAGGTTTTTAAAACCTACGGCATTAACAACAGATTTAATGCTAGCAGCTATTTTTGGAACCATAGTTACATCTTTGGGAATGGCAATGATTTTTAATGTTAATGCTTCAACTGGGGGTACCGATATAGTAGCTAAGATAATAAACAAATATATAAGTATAGACATAGGAAAATCATTATTATCAGTAGATTTTTTAGTCACCTTAGCAGGCGCAGTAACTTTTGGTGTAAACAGGGGACTTTATGCACTTTTATGCGTTATATTTAACGGATTAGCAATTGATAGAGTAATAGAAGGATTTAAAAGTTGTAAAGAAGTTACTATAATAAGTGATAAAAATAAAGAAATAAGTCAATTTATAATTAAAGATTTAGATAGAGGATGTACATTTATTCAAGGAAAAGGTGGATTCTCAGGAAATGATACAGCTCTTTTATATACTGTTTTAGGTAGAAATGAATTTATTAAATTGAAAAATTATATAAAAGAAATTGATAAGGCAGCATTTATAACTGTAGGAGAAGTTCATGAAGTTTTAGGAGAAGGTTTTGGGGAATTACAGTAATTTATAGTAGAGGGGGCATTGCAGTTTGAAAAAATATTTTAAAGAAAACTTATTAATTACTATAGGAATATTACTGACAGCAATAGCATTAGAATACTTTTTTTATCCAAACAATATTGCAGCTGGGGGGATCTCAGGGCTTGCATTAGTACTAAATAAAATATTTGGAATATCACCAGGACTCATACTGATAATTGCAAATATCATATTGTTTGCTTTAGCATTTATGTTAATTGGGGGGAATTTTGGCGGTAAAAGTATTTATGCATCCTTTGGACTTTCACTAGTCTTATGGCTTATAGAAAAATATCTATCTCCAACTGCAGTAACACACAATCTTGTATTAGCAACAGTAGCTGGTAGTGTTATATCATCATTAGGAATAGCTATGGTTTTTTCTCAGAATTCCTCAACAGGGGGAACATCTATTATAGCTAAAATAATAAACAAATATCTTCATTTAGATATTGGGAAGTGCTTGTTAATAACTGACTTTATAATTACAATCCTTGCTATCTATACTTTTGGTGTTGATTTAGGAATGTTTGGACTGATCAGTGTATTTCTTATTGGAAGTATGGTTGATAAGTTTATAGAAGGATTTAATGTTTGTAAGCAAGTCTTTATAATTAGCTCAAAAGGTGAAGAAATTGTAAAATATATTTTAAATGAAGTTGATAGAGGATGTACTGTACTTGATGGAACAGGTGGATACTCCAAAGCAAACAATCAAATTATATTTACAGTGGTAAATAGACGCCAATTTATTAAGCTCAAATTCAAGATAAAAGAAATAGACCCAAGAGCATTTATAACTGTTAATGATGTTAGAGAGGTGCTAGGAGAGGGATTTACTATGCTTGGGGCTGAATAAAGTTATTACATATATTAAAATTAAAATTTCGCTTGGATACATCTGAGTTCAAAAATAACTGTAATAAAAAAGTTGTTTTTTTGGACTCAGATTTTTATATAATAGAATAAATCTTGAAAACATGGTTTTAGTTTCTATATAGGGTACGCCAATTTTAATATGAGTTTTTCCGAAATATTATTAAAAATGACAAAAAACTTTAAAAAATTGGATTTTGTTATGGATTTTAACTATGTTATAATGAAAAAGTGTTTATGTTTTTTATAATGAAAATAATAATCATAGTAAAAAATCACACAAAAAAAATTGAGGAGTGTTTTTATGATAGAATTTAAGAATGTAAGTAAAATTTATAATAACAATGTAAAAGCCTTAGCTAAAGTTAATATAAATATAGAGACAGGAGAATTTGTTTTCCTAGTTGGTCCTTCGGGGGCTGGTAAGTCAACATTTATAAAAATGCTTCTGAAAGAAATAGACCCAACAGAGGGAAAGATAACAGTAAATGGGACAGATTTATCAAATATAAAGAGAAATCAAATACCTTACTATAGAAGGAAAATAGGAATGGTATTTCAAGATTTTAGATTAATACCAACTCTTAATGTATATGAAAATGTTGCATTTGCTATGAGAGTTGTTGAATCTTCTCCAAGAGAAATAAGAAGAAGAGTTCCTATGGTACTTTCATTGGTAGGATTATCACACAAATATAAAATGTTTCCTACTGAATTATCAGGAGGAGAACAACAAAGAGTTTCATTAGCAAGAGCCATAGTAAACAATCCAGCAGTTTTAATAGCGGATGAGCCTACTGGAAATTTAGATCCTGAAACAGCTACAGAAATAATGAATTTACTAGAGGATATAAATAGAGCAGGAACAACAGTATTAATGGCAACACATGCTAAAGATATTGTTGATACTATGAAGAAACGTGTTATAGCCATTGAAAAAGGGCAAATAGCTAGAGATGAAATGAGAGGTAGGTACGAAGATGAAATTAAGTAGTATTAAATATTTTATAGTAGATGCATTTAAGAGTATAAGAAGAAATAGAACCATAAGTTTAGCCTCAATGGCAACTGTATTAATGACTTTATTAATATTTGGAGTATTCTTATTAGCAGCACTAAACGTTGGAAAAGGTGTGCAAGATATAGAGTCAAAGGTAGAGATTAAAGTATTCTTAAAAGATGATATAACTATGATGGACCAAAGAGATGTTCAGATTAAGTTGAAGGAACAAACTGGGGTTAAAGATGTAAATTATGAATCAAAGGAAGAAGCGTTAGATAAATTTAAAGATCAATTAAATGAATATAAAGATTTGCTTAATGGATATAATAGTGATACAAATCCATTACCAGCATCTTTTCTAGTTACACTTGAAAAACCTGAATATGCCAAAGATGTAGCAAATTCAGTAAGCAGTATGACAGGTGTAGAGAATATTGGAAATGACCAAGATGTTATAAATAAGATTTCTTCATTTACTAAAGCAGTAAGATGGGTTGGTGTAGCCTTATTTGTAATATTAGTAGCAGTTTCATTATTCTTAATAATTAATACTATAAAATTAACAGTTTTTTCAAGAAGAAGAGAAATTGGTATAATGAAATTTGTTGGAGCTACTGATTGGTTTATAAGATGGCCATTTATCATAGAAGGCGTGATTATTGGATTAGTGGGAGCTATAATGTCAAACATAATATTGTTTTTTTCGTATAAAGCACTATTCTCATTATTATCTAAACAATTAATTACAGTAAGTTTAGTTAGTCCATACTATGTTTTAAGCACTATGTCATGGGAATTTATATTAGGTGGAATTCTTATAGGTGCCTTTGGTAGTATAATTGCCCTAAGAAAGTTCTTAGTCGTATAAAATTAAAAAAATTATTAATTTTATCATATTATGCCCCATAATGAAAATATAATATAAACCTGGGTATAATTTAAATTAGGGTTATGAATGGAGGCAAAGGATGGAAGATAATCATAATAATAAAAGGGTAAGTTCTAAGACATTTAAGATTATTGCTATTGCTTTACTTATAGTTCTATTTATCGGAAGTAATGCATTATCTTTATTCTTAGGGAATAAAATGGCTTTTAGTGGAATATCACTTCCTGGAGTTGGAGGGAGTTTAGCAAAAGATTTTCAGAATATAAATGATATAGACAAATATAAGAAACTTTTTGCTATAAGAGATGAGTTATACAAAAAGTATGATGGACAAATTGATGATAACAAGCTTCTTGATGGAGCAATTAAAGGTATGACAGCGGCACTTGATGATCCATATACAGTATATATGACAAAAGAAGAAGCAAGTGACTTTATGGGAAAGATGCAAGGGAATTTTTCGGGTGTTGGAATACAATTAGATATTAAAGATAACAATCTCGTTGTTGTTTCGCCTATAGAAGGGTCACCAGCAGAAAAAGCAGGAGTTGTAAAAGGTGATATAATTCTTAAGGTAGATGATAAGGATGTTACAGCAAAAGAATATGATAAAGCCGTTGCAATGATAAGAGGAGAAAAGGGAACTAAAGTTAAACTTACCCTAAGTAGAGAAGGTAAGGGAACTTTTGATTTAACATTAACAAGAGATACTATTTCAGTAAAATCTGTTAAAGGTGAAATAATTGAAAATGGAATTGCATTAGTATCCATATCTTCTTTTGATGAACATACGGATAAGGAATTTATTGATACCTTAAATTCCTTAAAGTCAAAGGGAATGAAAGGGATAATACTAGATCTTAGAGGCAATCCCGGTGGATACTTAAGTACAGCAGTTAATGTAGTTTCACAATTTATTGATAAGAGTAAAGTAATAGTGTCCACTAAAGATAAATATAATAATGAGGAAAAATCAGTATCTAAGGGTGGTAATTTCATTAATACTCCTTTAGTTGTACTTACAGATGAAGGAACGGCTTCAGCGGCAGAAATAGTATCAGGAGCGCTTAAAGATTATAAGGCAGCTACTTTAGTTGGTACTAAAACTTTTGGAAAAGGTGTTGTACAGAGTCCAATAGAAATGAATGATGGGACTTTATTAAAAGTAACAATATCTAAATGGTATACTCCTAATGGAAATAATATTCATAAAACAGGTATTATGCCGGATATACAAGTAGAATATCCAAAAGAGTTGCAAACAAGCCCATATAATAGAAGTAAAGATCCTCAGTTTGAAAAAGCTTTGGATGTAATTAGAGAAAAACTTAAATAGGAGGATTGAAGACTATGGATCTGACTATGTATACATTGAGATCTGTAGCTTATGCAATATTTGGGCCGTATATGTTTTTTGTGCTCATATTACTCGGGGTAATGTTTTATTTTAAAAATAGAAAAGTATCATTGATGCAAAAAATGATAATAGGGGAGAGTATTAACTCTCCCCTAGAACTTACATTGTCTCAGATTGTACTTGGAATTTTTGCAGGAGCTATTGGCAGTTTAATATTAAGCTATTCAGGAGTATTATTTGGTGAAAAATCAGGAATTGAGTGGGTATTTTTACTATCAATCTTATTGATGATTTATAGACCAAAGTTTGTATGCTTTTCATATAGCGGTTCAATATTAGGGATAATTAGTATTATACTTTATCAAATATATGGAGATAAAGCTCCAATAAATATAAGTATAATCAATCTTATGATTTTTGTGGGTATACTTCATATTGTTGAAGGATTACTTGTTATGTTTGATGGTAGCAGAGGTGCTATTCCTGTGTTTACTAATAAGAGTGGGAGAATATTTGGCGGATTTGCCCTAAATAGATATTGGGCCTTACCTATAGCTATTTTTATGATTATTACTAGTTCGACATCTCAGTTTGGTACTGAATCTATTAATACGCCTAATTGGTGGCCACTTTTAAATCATAACTCTACCTTAGAATTTTTGAAGATGGCAGTAGTGGGGTTATTCCCTTTTTATGGGATGATAGGTTATTCATCTATTACTTTCACTAAGAGCAAACGAAAAAAAGCAGTGATGTCAGGAATATTCATTTTATGTTATGGAATGATTCTAGTTTTAGTATCTCAGCTTTGTAGGGTAGGTCTAATTGGAGAGATTATTGTGGTTATTTTTGCTCCATTAGCACATGAAGTTATGATAAGACTTTCGAATAGTATAGAAGCAAAATCAGCGCCTATGTACATAAGTGATGATCAAGGTATATGTATTCTTGAAGTTTCCCCTAGTTCTCAAGCTTCTAAGCTAGGGATAAGAAGCGGAGATAAAATTATAAAAGTTAATGAAGAATATATTCAAAGTGAACTTGATATTTACAAAATAATAAGGGAAAGTTATTTAGATATAAAATTAAGAATAAAGAAACTAAATGGAACGTTTCATGACTTTACAATTACTCCTGATGAAAATAGGAGAATAGGAGTAGTATTAGTCCCTAAGATGGTAAAAGAAGAACAAGTGGTTAAGTTAAATAATGATTTTCAAGAGATATTAGAAAATATAAAAAAGAAAAAAGATGATGAATAGTTAAAATTAATAAAAGTAGTTTATGTAGGCTTGAAATATGTGGTATAGGGTTTTTATAGAGAACTTAAAACCCTTTAGTATTATTTTAAGCTTACATTTTTTATTTAAGTACGTCATTTTATAAGTTGACTGGCAATAATTAAAGGTATAAAATATATTTACACAAACAAATGTTCGTAGGAGGCGGTTATGGGAAAGTTTAAAATAGAATCAAAATTTAAGCCGACAGGAGACCAGCCAGAGGCTATAGATAGTATAGTTAATGCATTAAATAATGGAGATAGGGGTCAGACACTTCTTGGAGTAACTGGGTCAGGAAAAACTTTTACAATGGCGAACATAATAGAAAGGGTACAGAGACCTACCTTAATATTAGCGCACAATAAAACACTAGCAGCTCAACTTTGCGGAGAGTTTAAAGAGTTTTTCCCAGACAGCATAGTTGAATATTTTGTATCCTATTACGATTATTATCAGCCAGAAGCATATGTCCCACAAACGGATACCTTTATAGAAAAGGATGCTTCAATAAATGATGAGATAGATAAGTTACGTCACTCTGCAACTTCAGCACTTTTTGAGAGAAGAGATGTTATAATTGTTGCCTCAGTTTCATGTATATACGGATTAGGAAATCCAGAGGAATATAAAACACTTACAATTTCATTGAGAACTGGTATGGAAAAGGAAAGAGATGAAATAATAAGAAAGCTTATAGAGATTCAATATGAAAGAAATGATATAGATTTTGCAAGAGGAACCTTTAGAGTTAGAGGAGATTCGTTGGATATTATTCCTGCATCTTCTTCAAACAAGGGTATAAGAATTGAATTCTTTGGAGATGAGATTGACCGAATTAGAGAATTTGATGTTCTTACAGGTAAAATTTTGGGTGAGAGAAAGCATGTATCTATATTCCCAGCATCCCACTTTGCTACATCTTCTAGTAAGTTAGAAGTTGCATTAGGAATTATAGAACAGGAATTAGAGGAAAGATTAAAAGTGCTTAATGCAGAGGGAAAATTGCTTGAAGCCCAAAGACTAAAACAGAGAACAAATTTTGATATAGAAATGATAAGGGAAATGGGATATTGTACTGGAATAGAAAACTACTCTAGAATTTTGGATGGAAGAGCTCCTGGAACTTCACCTAAAACATTAATAGATTATTTCCCAGAAGATTATTTATTATTTATAGATGAGTCCCATGTAACACTTCCTCAAGTAAGAGCGATGTATGCAGGGGATAGAAGTAGAAAAGAATCCTTGGTAGAGTATGGGTTTAGATTGCCTTGTGCTTATGATAACAGACCATTGAAATTTGAAGAATTCGAAGAAAAAATAAATCAAGTTGTATTTGTATCAGCAACTCCTGCAGCTTATGAAATTGATCATTCAACTAATATAGCAGAACAAATAATAAGACCTACTGGATTACTAGACCCTGTAGTTGAAGTAAGGCCTGTAGAAGGACAAATAGATGATCTTTATGCTCAAATTAATGAAACAATAAGTAAAGGCTTTAGAGTTCTAGTAACAACATTAACAAAGAGGATGGCTGAGGACTTAACTAAGTATATGAAGGATTTAGGAGTTAAAACTACCTATATGCATTCTGATATAGATACGATTGAAAGAATGAAAATCATAAGAAGTTTAAGACTAGGAGAAGTGGATGTTCTTGTAGGTATTAATTTATTAAGAGAAGGGTTAGATATACCTGAAGTTGCCTTAGTGGCAATATTAGATGCTGATAAAGAAGGATTCCTTCGTTCAGAAACTTCATTAATACAAACAATAGGAAGAGCTGCAAGAAATTCTGAATCAAAGGTTATTATGTATGCAGATAGAATAACAAATGCTATGGATAAGGCATTAAAAGAAACTAATAGAAGAAGAGAAATTCAAATGAAGTACAATGAAGAACATGGAATTACTCCTCAAACTATTATTAAAGATGTTAGAGATGTTATTGAAGCAACTAAGAGTGCAGAGGAACAAGAAACTTATAGCATAGCAGCATTATCTTTAGAGGAAAGAATAGAAGATCCAAAGAAACTTATTAAAAAATATAAAGCTGAAATGGCAGAGGCAGCTAAGAATCTTCAATTTGAAAGAGCAGCTGAACTAAGAGATATGATAAAGAGTTTAGAATCAAAATAAGTAGAAGTATAAAAAATGGAAGGCTTGCCTTCCATTTTTTTATATTATCTATTAGGTTACAATTAATGCATCTTAAGAATGAGAGTTGCTTAATGATAAATGTAATCCTCCTTCAGGTAAAATTCCTTTAAATAAGGTTTTTGTTATATTATGTTTGTCAATTACATAAGTAAATAACAATGCGAAACTTAAACCAGCAACTGTGAAACTTACCCAGCCTAAAGAAGGAATTTTATCTAAAAGTAAATTACCAACTGGACGATGTAGATACATAATAATTAATGAGTTTTTGCCACAATAATTAAGGAATCTTTTTAAACGACCATTGTATAAATTATTACTAAATGCAAGTATAAATATTGTAAAGCATAAAGGATATATTAAATCCCATTGGATAGATTTAAAGTAGGAATCTTTAATATTCATATAATAATAAATATTCTGAGTAGAATTTATATGAAATAAAATGAAGCACATAATCCCGCTAATAATCATAGCTGATTTTGTAACTAAGTATTGCAGAATATTCTTTGAATAAAAACCTATGGAGTAATATGCTATTGCTATAGGAACTACATCAATGTCTAGGGGATACCAGTATCTATCAGTTATATCTGTTATTTGATTTGGAATAACCTTCATTGAATATATATGGGCAGCTATGTATCCAATAGCGATTATTGCAACAACATAAGGTGTTTTAAAATGAGTTTTTAATTTTGAAAATATAAACTTACTTATTAATAATACAGGTATAAACCAAAAAACTCCCCAGGCTGCTTTACCACTATATATATGATTGTTAAAAGATTGAATAAAGTTACTTAATGAAATCATATCAGGAGAAATTAAAAAATCAAAGATTATATCAATAGCTGAAAAACAAATATATGGTATATAAAATTTCAGAAATTGAGTTTTGAAGTTAATTCCATCCCTATAAAGTAACCCACTAATTATAAAGAATGCAGGCATGTGAAACCAATACATATATTGGGCATACTCGAAAGGGCTATGAGATAAAATTACTGTAATTATTAATATTCCTTTTGCTATGTCTAAGTACTCAATTCTCTTATTCATAAAATATCCTCCTGTATTGCATCTAAAAAAAGTATAATCGAAATTTGTTTCATTTCTATGTCAAAACTTATAGTAGATAAAGTGAAATTCCGAAAAAATTATCAAACGAATAATCGTCAAGAACATAATAGTTTAAGGATATGAATTTTATGTGAAGAGGATATGAAAATAAGATAAGAAATACAAAGACCTTTAAAAATAGTATTAAATAAAGAAATCAGAAATATACAAAAAAGGTCATGGTATGATAAAATGAGTTAAATATTAAACTTTTCAAATAACAATAATTTATAAATTCCAGGAGGATATTATGGGATTTTATGTACGTATAAAGCAGTATGCAACAGAGTTTACCCAGGCAGAACAAAAAATAAGTGATTATATATTACAGAACCCTGAAGAAGTGATTAACTTCTCAGCGCAGCAATTGGCCGAAAGAACAGAAACCTCTGCAGCCTCTGTAGTAAGGTTTTCTAGAAAACTTGGTTTTGGCGGTTTTGGAGAACTTAAGATAGAAATTGCTAAAACAATTACTAATAACTATGAAGATAATTTTGATGCAATAATATCTTCCGAGGACTCAATTATAGATATTACTGATAAATTAGTTAATAAAGCTGTCACATCAATAAAAGAAACTCAAGGATTAATAAACTTTAAAGATCTAGAAGAAGCCATAGATATAATACGTAAAGCAGAAAATGTATATCTATTTGGAGTAGGGGCATCGTCATTGGTGGCCATGGACTTCATGTATAAACTTGCTAGAATAAATAAACGAGTAGTTTATTTTATGGATAGCCACTTGCAATTAGCATCCTCAGTTCACATAACAGAAAAAGATGTGGCAATAGGAATATCTTATGGAGGAAAAACAAAGGAAGTAAATGAAAGTATATCTATAGCAATCGAAAAAGGAGCAAAAGCTATAGCAATTACTAGCTGTAATAAAAATCCTCTTTCTAGTATGAGTGATATATCATTAAAGGTACCTAATGCAGAAAAACAGATTCGTTTTGGTGCAATATCTTCAAGGGTGGCTCAGCTTATAATAACAGATACATTATTTTTAGGTGTTGCAATTGATAACTTAGATAAGGTTGAAAATAGTTTACTAGAAACTCGAAAAGCAGTAGAAAAACTGAAATAATATTTCAAAAGCATCTTCAGAAATTAAGCTGAAGGTGCATTCTTTTTACATAATATAAAATAAAATTTCAAAAAATAATAAAAATACTTGAAATATTATTTCAAAGGTATATAATTATAAATAAGAACAATAAACGGGGGTGAAAAAATGAGTGATATTAACTTAGAAATACTTGTAACAGAAAAAAGAAATGAAAATACTAAGAAGATAGATTCAGTAACAACAGTAGAAATGCTTAAATTAATTAATAATGAAGATAAAGCAGTTCCATTAGCAGTGGAGAAAGAATTAAATAAAATTTCAGATGCTGTAGATTTAATTTCAAGCAAGATTAAGGAAGGTGGACGCTTCATTTACTGTGGTGCTGGAACATCAGGAAGATTAGGTGTCTTAGATGCTTCAGAATGCTTACCAACTTATGGTGTAGGTGATGATGTAATAGTAGCATTAATCGCAGGTGGAAGAGATGCAATGTTTAAAGCAAAAGAGGGAGCAGAAGATTCTAAGGAACTTTGTGTAAAGGATTTAAAAGATATTGAATTTACCAATAAAGATGTTTTTGTTGGAATCGCAGCATCAGGAAGAACTCCATATGTCATAGGAGGATTAGAATATGCAGGAAGCATAGGCGCTAGTACTATTTCAATTTCTTGCAATCCGAATTCACCAATGGCCAAGATATCTGATATTTCAATAGCACCAGTGGTAGGTCCGGAAGTTGTAACTGGGTCAACTAGAATGAAGGCTGGTACGGCCCAAAAACTAGTATTAAATATGATATCTACAGGAGTAATGATTAAGATGGGAAAAGTATATGGAAATCTTATGGTTGATGTAAACCCATCTAATGAAAAGTTAGTAGAACGTGCAAAAAGAATAGTAATGCAAGCTACTGATGTTAGTAGAGAAAAGGCTGAAGAAATACTTAAAGAAACAAACTATAATGTTAAGCTTTCAATTATGATGATTATTTCGAACTTAGATAAAGAAAAAGCAGAAGAACTATTATTACTAAACTCAGGCTACATAGCTAAAGCAATAGAATCATTAAAATAAAACTTAAAAAACAATTAAAGAGGGGAGTGTAAAAAATGACAAATTTAGAACTTGCAATGGAGATTTTAAAAAAGGTAAACGGAAGTGGTAATGTAGCTAGTTATGCAAATTGTATGACTAGATTAAGAATTAAAGTTAAAGACCTTGATAAGGTAGACTTTGATGGGTTAAAGAAAATTGATGGTGTTCTTGGAGTTATACAAAATGAAACAGTACAAGTTGTAATAGGTCCAGGAAAAGTTAAAAAGGTAGCGGATGAGTTCGGAAAACTAGTTGAAATGAAAGGCGGTACAGTGGAAGAATCATCTGAAGGGGAACATGCTACATTGAATGAAAACCTTGCCAAAGAAACTAAAGATAAATATAAGAAAAAGCAAAATACAAAGGTACATGAAATCCTTAAAATAGTAGGAAATATATTTGTTCCATTAATTCCCGGGTTCGTTTCATCAGGATTAATTTTAGGTATTTCAAATGTCATAGCAAATATGGCAACAGCGGGAATAATAGATAAAGGAGTTATTAATGCATCCTGGTTTATTTTATTAAAAACTATTGGAGGATTATTATTTGGAGCTTTAGGAGTATTTACTGGTATAAATGCAGCTAAAGAGTTTGGTGGAACTGGTGTAATTGGAGGTATTGCTGGTCTACTAATATATTCACCTGCATTAACTCAATTAAAGACCTTTAGTATTTTTGGATTTGACTTACAAATTGCTACAGGCTTAGGTGGAGTATTAGGAGTTATTCTTGCAGCTTATATATTCAGTGTAATTGAAAAATACTTAAGAAAGTATATACCAGATTCATTAGATTTGATGATAACACCTTTAGTTACTATATTAGTAGGATCATTTATAACAATTGCAATTATTATGCCTTTATCAGGATTTATTATGAATGCTATTACTTGGTTCTTAGTAGACTTCTGCTTGTATAAATTAGGTGCACTAGGAGGATATATTTTAAGTGCAACATTCTTGCCTCTAGTGACCGTTGGATTACATCAAGGATTAACACCAGTTCATTTACAACTTATTGAAAAAGATGGATTTACAACATTGCTTCCAGTTTTAGCAATGGCAGGCGCTGGTCAAGTTGGTACAGCTATAGCTATCTATGTTAAAACTAAAGATAAGTCACTAAAAAATAGAATAGCAAGTGCACTTCCAGTTGGATTTTTAGGTATTGGGGAACCATTAATATATGGAGTTTCACTACCTCTTGGAAGACCATTTATATCAGCATGTATAGGTGCAGGATTTGGTGGAGCTTGGTGTGCAATATACAAATTAGGAGCTATAGCAGTTGGTCCTTCTGGATTAGCATTAATTCCACTTGTTGCACAAAATAAATATTTAGCATATTTTATAGGTCTTTTAATTTCTTATGCAGCAGGCTTTATATTAACTTACTTCTGGGGATTTAAAGAAGAGATGGTTGAAAGATTATATGACTAATTAATAAAATGTAAGGATGAATGGAATTTAACTATTCATCCTTATATATTTATAGTTAAGATTTCAGAATTAGGAGGGTAAATATGCTTGGAATTTCTATATATTTAAGTGAAAATGAACAAGATAATATGAAAAGAATTGAGGATGCATCAAAATATGGGATAGATAAAATTTTTACTTCGCTACATATACCTGAGGATAGAAATAAGGGGGAACAACCAGCTTTATTTAAGCGATTATGTGAATATGCGAAGAAGCATTCTATGGAAGTATATGGTGACTTTGGACCAGAAAGTTTTAAAAGAATGGGATTATATATTAGTGATATTAAAGGCATATATGATGCTGGCATAAGCGGAATAAGAATAGATTATGGATATGATGATGAAACAATAGCTGAAATATCTAAAGGCATTAGAATTTTCTTAAATGCTAGTACATTAACAAGAGAGCAGATAGTAAATTTAAAAGAATTAGGAGCAAATTTTAAAAATATTGAAGCTTGGCATAATTTTTATCCTAGACCTGAAACTGGGCTTGATAAGGCGTACTTTATTGAGAAGAATAAAATGATTAAAAGTTATGGAATAAAAGTATCAGCTTATGTGGTAGGAGATAAGCTTAAAAGAGGTCCATTGTTTTTGGGATTACCAACTCTTGAATGCCATAGATTTGAGAGTCCTTATAATAGTGCAGTTGAACTTTTATATGAGTATGACGTGGATGATGTATATATAGGAGATATAGAAGCATGTACAGAAACCCTAGAAAGAATGGCACACCTTAAAGAGAATATAATTGTTCTAAGATATAATAAAGAAGCTTGTTCTGAAAGATATAAGGAATTACTAGATAAAACTTATACAAGCAGGGGTGATGAGTCAAGGGATGTAATTAGGGCCGAGGAGTCTAGAAGCTATGCAGGAAGCAATAGTACAGTAATAAAAAAAGAAAATACTATTGAAAGATATAAAGGAAGTATAACAATAGATAATGAAGGTTATAAAAGGTATATGGGAGAATTACAGATAACTAAAGATGATTTAAGAGCTAATGAAAATGTAAATGTTATAGGAAGAATAATAGATGATGATATAAGTCTTATTAACTTTATAAAAGGGGGAGTAAGATTTAAATTAATAGAAGTTTAGATATAAATATAAAAGATGTATTCGATTTTATGGTAAAGCATATAAATGGATACATTTTTTTATTTTTTATATTATTGACTAATAAGTTTTAAACATATAAAATATTATTTATACGAACAAATGTTCATATTTAAATGCATTGAATTACATAATGACTTTAGGCAAGAATACAAAAAGATAGATATATTTCAGGAGGAAAAAATGAAAGACAAGATAATTATAAAAGGAGCAAAGGTACATAACTTAAAGAATGTAAATTTAGAGATACCTAGAGATAAATTAGTTGTTTTCACAGGGCTTTCAGGTTCCGGAAAGTCATCTTTAGCCTTTGATACTCTTTATGCGGAAGGACAAAGAAGATATGTAGAATCATTATCCGCATATGCAAGACAATTTTTAGGTCAGATGAATAAACCTGATGTAGAATATATTGAAGGGCTATCACCAGCAATTTCTATAGATCAGAAAACTACCTCTAAAAATCCTAGATCAACTGTAGGTACAGTTACAGAAATTTATGATTATTTAAGACTTTTATATGCTAGAGTTGGAGTACCTCATTGTCCTAAATGCGGAAAAGAAATAACTCAACAAACTGTAGATCAGATAGTTGATAGGGTAATGGCATTAGGCGAAAAAACTAAAATTCAAGTATTAGCTCCTTTAGTAAGAGGAAGAAAAGGAACCCATGAGAAAGTATTAGAAATCATTAAAAAGAATGGATTTGTTAGAGCAAGAATAGATGGTAACATTTATGACTTAACTGAAGAAGAGGTAAAGCTTGAGAAGAATATAAAGCATAGCATTGAGGCAGTGGTTGATAGATTAGTTATAAAAGATGACATAGAAAGAAGATTAACTGATTCTTTAGAAATGGCACTTAAACTAGGAGATGGACTTGTTCTTATAAACATGGTAGGTGGAGAAGATATATTATTCTCCGAGAAATTTGTTTGTCCAGATTGCGGAATTAGTATAGATGAATTAGAACCAAGATTATTTTCATTTAATACTCCTTTTGGAAAATGCGATTATTGTGATGGATTAGGAACATTATTAGAGATAGATGAAAACTTAGTTATTCCAGATAAGTCATTATCAATTATGCAGGGAGCTATAGCATCTTGGGGAGAAGGAAGATTAAAAGAAGATGCTTGGACTTTTGCAGTTTTAAAAGCATTAAGTGAAAAATATGATTTTAGTCTTAATACTCCAATAAAGGATTTACCAAAGAATATTGTTGACCTTTTGCTTTACGGAACAAAAGGTGAAAAAACAAAAGTTGAATATGTTAAGGATGGAGTTAAGGGAATATATTCTCATAGTTTTGATGGTGAAATAAACTCTTTAAAGAGAAGGTATATGGAAACAAACTCTGACTTAATAAAAGGTGAAATAGAAAAATATATGAGCAATAATCATTGTCCTAAATGTAAAGGGGCAAGACTTAAGCCAGAAGCATTAGCAGTTACTGTTGGAGATAAAAATATAAATGAATTTACAAAATTATCAGTAAAAGATGAGTTGCAGTATATTGATTCTATAGAATTATCAGAGAAGAATAAGGTTATTTCTGCACAAATTCTTAAGGAAATCAAAAATAGATTACAATTTCTTAAAGATGTGGGTTTAGATTATCTAGATCTAGCTAGAAATTCAGGAACCTTATCAGGGGGGGAAGCACAAAGAATAAGACTTGCTACCCAAATTGGATCTTATTTAATGGGAGTTTTATATATTTTAGATGAACCAAGTATAGGGCTTCACCAAAGAGATAATGATAAATTAATCTCAACCTTAAAGAACTTAAGAGATGTGGGAAATACAGTAATAGTTGTAGAGCATGATGAAGATACTATTAAAGAAGCAGATTTTATAGTAGATATTGGGCCAGGTGCAGGAGAGCATGGAGGAAATATAGTTGCAGCAGGACCTCTTAGTGTAATTGAGACTTCTAAGGAATCAATTACTGGACAATATCTAAGAGGTGAAAAGAAGATTGAGGTTCCAAAAGAAAGAAGAAAAGGTAACGGTAATTTTATAACTGTTAAAGGAGCAAAAGAAAATAATCTTAAGAATGTTAATGTAAAATTCCCATTAGGTGCATTAACAATGGTTACTGGGGTATCGGGTTCAGGAAAAAGTACATTAGTGAATGAAATTTTATACAAAGGACTGTATAAGACAATTAATAGATCTAATATAGTACCTGGAGAGCATAAGGAAATACTAGGACATGAAGCGATTGATAAGATTATTGATATAGATCAAAGTCCAATAGGAAGAACTCCACGTTCAAATCCAGCAACCTATACAGGAGTTTTTGATATAATCCGTGAGCTATTTGCTCAAACAACGGAATCAAAAATGAAAGGATATAAGGCTGGCAGATTCTCCTTTAATGTTAAAGGTGGAAGATGTGAAGCTTGTTCTGGAGATGGAATAATAAAGATAGAGATGCAGTTCCTTTCAGATGTATATGTTCCATGTGAAGTATGTAAGGGAAAAAGATATAATAGAGAAACTTTAGAAGTAAAATATAAGGGTAAAAATATAGATGATGTTTTAAATATGACTGTAGAAGAAGCATTAAAGTATTTCGAAAACTTACCTAGAATAAAAAACAAACTTCAAACTTTACATGATGTAGGATTAGGGTACATCAGATTAGGGCAGCCTTCTACGCAACTTTCTGGAGGAGAAGCACAGAGAATTAAACTTGCTTACGAGCTTTCAAAGAGAAGTACAGGAAAAACTCTTTATATACTTGATGAGCCTACAACTGGATTACACATAGATGATGTTAGTAAGTTAGTAGAAATACTTCAAAGATTAGTTGAGGCAGGAAATTCTGTTGTTGTAATTGAACATAATCTTGATATGATTAAATGTGCAGATTACATTGTAGACTTAGGACCAGAAGGTGGAGATGGCGGAGGTACAATAATTGCAACAGGAACTCCAGAACAAATAGTGAAGGTTAAAGAATCTTATACTGGGAAGTACTTGAAGAAGTATCTATAAGCAATCAAAGATTAATTATTTAAGAATATAGAAATTTAATGAAATACATCATTAAGGGTATCCTATTTATATGTAATAAACTGAAATAATTAGGATATCCTTATTTTCTTTAGATTAATTTAATAAATAAATCATTCATTCTACAATGTTAGGACAATTTTTAGTGTATAATCATAAATATAATCATAAAAAAGTTTTAAAATCTATAACGCAGAAATATTAATAGATTATATAATGAATTTTAAGTTTTGCATTATATAACATTGAAGTAATTAAATAGGGGTGAGTACATGAATTTTCAAAAACTGATAGCGGGAGCCTTCGCAATTTTATTTATTGTAATATTATATATTATTATTTATTATGCATTGAAGATTATGAATAAAGATATAAGAGGTGGAAATAGAAGACGAGGTGCTTCGAAGAAAGGCCAAAAATCTTATGGAATAGAAGTAGAGTCATCAGGAGATAATCCAAATTTAAAGCAAGGGACTCTTATTCATATTAGAGATACAGTTTCTATAGGAAGAAGAGATGATAACTCAATAATTTTGACAGATTCATTTGTATCAGGGCATCATGCTAAATTATTTATAAGAAATAATAATTTTTATGTAGAGGATTTGGGAAGTACTAATGGTACTTTTATAAATGGTTCGAGAATTGATGGTAGCGCAAAACTAAATGTAAATGATGAATTAAAAATAGGATCTGTAGTTTTCAGGGTTATTTAATTGAGGTGAGTAAATGAATACGGTAAAAGATGAAAGAAAATTACTATTTATGGCATACTTTTTGACAATAGCTCTTTTTGGTGATTTGGCACTATTAAAAGATCCTATTGATATAGGAGCACTTATTATGGGAGGGGTAGTATTATTACTTATAGCATATGCGCATTTTGTTGTAAGAAAGTTTTTCCCAGACGGTGATAAGTTTTTGCTGATATTTGCAGTAGTATTAGCTGCGATAGGAATAGCTGTACTATATAGGCTTAATACTCAAACAGCTATAAAACAAGTTATATGGTTTGTATTGGGTATAACTTCATTTGTTTTAATCACAGTTTTATTACCTGACTTTAAGCGCTTTTATAAATATAAATACTATTACTTAGGTGCAGTAGCAGTTTTTATGCCTATGGCTTTACTAATAGGAAAAGTACAGTATGGGGCAAAGAACTGGGTAATAATAGGACCAATAAGTATACAACCATCAGAGATTGGAAAGATATTTTTAATTCTATACTTAGGTGCTTCACTAAAGGATTATGTAGATAAGAAAAACTTACTTGGTGATGCAAAACAATTAATAGAGCCTGCTCTTGTTAGTATGGCATCTATTGGATGCATGGTGCTTCAAAGAGACTTAGGTTCCGCACTTTTGTTTTTTGGAATCACAGTAACAATGCTTTATGTAGCATCATCAAAAGTTAAGTATGTTTTAATATGTCTAGTATTGTTTGCAGCAGGGGCAGTAGCATCCTATTATTTGTTTGGGCATGTAAGAGAAAGAGTTATTATATGGCAGAACATATGGCAATATGCCAATGATGAAAGTTATCAAATAGTTCAAGGATTATTTTCTATTTCTTCAGGCGGAATGTTTGGTACTGGGCTTGGACAAGGTTATCCAGCATTTGTTCCAGTAAATACTTCAGACTATATTTTCGCAATTATTTGTGAAGAATTTGGAATGGTTTTTGGTATAGGAATATTAATAATATATTTCTTATTATTTTATAGAGGAATGAGAGCAGCTATTAAAGTAGAAGATAGATTCTCTCAACTAGCAGCAGTAGGATTTTCTGCAATGATAGCATCCCAAGTTTTAGTTATAATTGGAGGAGTATTCGCAGTTATTCCCCTTACAGGAATAACCCTTCCGCTTATAAGTGCTGGAGGAAGCTCGATGCTTACAATTTTCTTGGCATTAGGAATGATTCAGAAAATATCAGAGGAGGGTTAAAGGATGAAGGATACACAAGCAAGCATAAAAAAAGTAATGGTAGTGTTCGCTTTCTTACTTTTAGCCTTAATAACATATATTGCATACTTTCAGGCATTTAAGGCACCAGCAATAGCTGAAAAGCCTGAAAACCAGAGATTATGGGCGGAAAGAAATAAGGTTCTAAGAGGGACTATTTATGATAGAAATATGACAGCTCTTACTGAAAGTAAGAAAACTGGAACATTAACTCAAGAAAGAAAATATGTGTATGGATCTTTATATTCACATGTTTTAGGATATTCAAACGAGAAATATGGGTTAAGTGGGTTAGAATATTTATATGATAAAGATTTAAGAAGTTACGATAAAGTATCAGCGTCAATTAACAGTATATTAAATAAACTAAACATTAAGGACGTATTTAATAATCGAACTAGCCAAGGAGAAGAAGCTATAGGAAATTCGCTTGTTACTAGCTTAGATACAAAGATTCAAACTACAGCATGGCAAGCATTAGGAAGCCGTAAAGGAGCAGTCGTTGTACTAGATCCCAAAACAGGGGAAATAGTTGCATCAGTTTCTAATCCTACTTTTGATCCCAATAATCTAGATAAAGCAATGCAAACTGCTAATTCGGGAGCTAGTTCAGGTTTTCCACTAATAAATAGAGTTGTTTCAGGAATGTATGCGCCAGGGTCTACATTTAAGATAGTAACATTAACATCAGCACTGGAAAATATACCTGGAGTTACAAGCAGAACGTTCCAGGATACTGGTAAAATAGATTTTCCAGATGGAAGCAAGCTTTGGAACTTAGATCATAATGTTTATGGTTCGCTTTCCTTAAAAACAGCTTTAGCATATTCATCAAACGTAGTATTTGGAACACTAGCTATGGAATTAGGAAATGATAAGCTTAAGAAAACCGCTGAGGATTTTGGATTTAATAAATCACTGCCTTCAGATGGAATTGCATTTAATAAAAGCACTTTTCCAACATTGAATTCTAGTGAAAAAGGAAGCATAGCACAAACTGGTATAGGGCAAAGTTCAATTTTAGCATCGCCACTTCAAATGGCTTTAGTTGCTTCAGCTGTTGCAAATAATGGAGTTATGATGGAACCTAAATTAGTAAATAAAGTTGTAGATAAGAATGGAAAAACAGTGAGAGAAATTCAGGGTAAACAAATTGCAAATCCTATATCAAGTGGGGATGATGCAATTATAAAAGATTATATGAAGAGCCTAGTAGATGGAAGAATCAATAGAGACTGGGGTGTTTTCAGAGGCTTAAATGCTGCTGGTAAAACAGGAACAGCGGAAACAAGTGATGCAAATGCAGACCCGCATTCATGGTTTATCGGGTTTGCACCGGTAGATAATCCAAAGTATGCAATTGCAGTAATTGTAGAAAATGGAGGTGCTGGTGGCGGAGTTGCTGCGCAAATAGCAGGTTCCGTATTGAAAGCTTCATTAGGACAATAAACGGAAGAGGTGATTTCTATATTTGACTTTGAGTATCATTTAAAAAACCTTCCTGATAAACCAGGAGTTTATATTATGAAAAATTCCTTGGGAGAAGTTATTTATGTTGGGAAGGCAAAAGTCTTAAAAAATAGAGTAAGACAATATTTTCAAAGTAATAAAAATCATTCAGAAAAAGTAAAAAAAATGGTGAGTAACATAACTGAATTTGAATATATTGTTACTGATTCAGAAATGGAAGCATTATTATTAGAATGTAATCTAATAAAAAAATATAGTCCAAGGTACAATATTGCGTTGAAGGATGATAAATTTTATCCATTTATTAAAATAACGACAAATGAGGATTTCCCTAGAGTGTATGTAACAAGAAATTATGCTAAAGATGGGAATAAGTATTTTGGACCATATGTAAATGCAACATCAGTTTATGAAACCATAGATTTAATTAAGAAAATATATCCCTTAAGAACATGTAAGAGATCCATAACAGAAGGAGGAGAAAAAACAAGGCCTTGTTTGAACTATCATATAAAGCTATGTAAAGCTCCTTGTGCAGGATACCAATCTAAAGAAGATTATGGAAACATGATTAGGGAAATAATTGATATATTAAATGGCAAGGATACAAAAATTATAAAAGACCTTAAAGAACAAATGCAGGAAGCATCAAATGAATTGGAGTTTGAGAAGGCTGCAGAGCTTAGAGACAGAGCTTTATCAATAGAGAACATAATCGAAAGACAAAAGATGTTTACTGTAAGAGAAGGAGATGAAGATTACATCAACCTATATTGCGATGGCAAAGATTGTTGTGTTCAAATTTTCTTTTCAAGAGATGGTAAGATAAGCGGAAGAGAACATTTCGTTTTTGAAGATAAAGCAGACTATAACAAGAGTGAAGTGCTATATCAGTTTATTACCAGTTTTTATGGTGGAACGGCACAAATACCTAAAAATATTTATTTGCCAGAAATTGAAGAGTTAGAATTATTAGAAGAATTTTTAACAATAAAAAGAGGTTCTAAAGTTTGGATTAAGATACCCAAAAAAGGGGAGAAACTAGAACTTTTGCAGATGGTTGAAGAAAATGCTAAAATGACATTAGAGAAATTTAAGGATAAGATTTTAAGTGAGAAAGAAATAAACAGGATTTCTTTGGAAGAATTAAGAGAACTACTAGATTTAGATGAACTGCCTATGAGGATAGAAGCTTATGATATATCTAACATACAAGGGGTAGATTCTGTAGGAACTATGGTAGTTTTTGAAGAAGGAAAGCCTAAAAATAGTGATTATAGAAGATTTAAAATTAAAACTGTACAGGGCCCAAATGATTATGAAAGTATGAGGGAAGTCTTATCAAGAAGATTTAGTCATGGGCTAGATGAAGTAAAACAGATTCAAGAGAGAAAACTAACCTTAGCAGGTGGAAAGTTTTCAGTTTTCCCAGATTTAATTCTTATGGATGGAGGAAAAGGGCAAGTTAATATTGCACTTCAAGTATTAGATTCATATGGCATTGAGATTCCTGTATGCGGATTAGTAAAAGATGATAAGCATAATACAAGAGGTCTCATTTATAATAATGAGGAAATTATTATATCAAGAAGAGGAAACCTATTCCATATGTTAACAAGAATACAAGATGAAGTTCATAGATTTGCAATAACCTACCATAGGTCATTAAGGGACAAAAGAACTCTTCATTCTATTTTGGAGGATATTCCGTTTGTAGGAGAGAAGAGAAGAAGAAACCTTCTAATGAAGTTTGGAAGTGTAGATAATATAAAAAAAGCTTCAATAGATGAGCTCTTAGAAACACCTGGAATAGATAAAAAAGCAGCTGAAAGTATAAAAAAGTACTTTAGTGGCAAATAAAATATAATAGGAACCTTAACACAAGTTACAGTAAAACCGTATAATATATAGGGTTTTTTATAGGAAGCTTAGTTTATTAGTCAATAAATAAGTTATTAGTTGAACTTAAAATCCTATAAAACTTGTTAAATTTATAAATATTAATTATACTTATATATTGGAGTATTACTAAACAAGAGGAGTTTTGAAATGAATCAATACCATAACCTATTAAGTTCACTGGAGAAAGTATTAGACAAATCTGATATTGAAATAGATGCACCAATGAGTGAACACATTTATTTTAAAGTTGGAGGACCTGTAGACTTTTTAGTTAGTCCAAGAAAAAAAGAACAAGTTGCAGAGATTGTTAAATTATGTAGTTTAGAAAAAGTTCCATATTATATAATTGGAAATGGTTCAAACCTATTGGTAAAAGATGGCGGAATAAGAGGAGTAGTTATTAAACTTACTGAGCTTAAAGACATAAGAATAGAAGATAATTTAATATATGCAGATTGTGGTGCATTATTAAAAGATGTTTCAAAACTAGCATTAGAGCACTCCTTAACTGGTTTTGAATTTGCTTGTGGAATTCCAGGAAGTGTTGGGGGAGCTGTGTTTATGAATGCAGGAGCCTATGATGGCGAGATTTCCAACGTAATTAAATGGGCAGAAATTATTGATGATAATTTCAATATAATAAAGCTAAATAAGGAAGATTTAAAGCTAGGATACAGAAGCTCCGTTGTAATGGAAGAAGGCAATGTGGTTTTAGGAGCATGTTTTGAACTTACAAATGGAGATAAAGATAAAATAGAGGCTAGAGTGAATGAACTTACTTCAAGAAGAGAAGAGAAGCAACCATTAGAATATCCTTCAGCAGGAAGTACATTTAAAAGACCAGAAGGTTATTTTGCCGGAAAGTTAATTCAAGATTCAGGGCTAAAGGGTTTTTCAATAGGAGGAGCTGCAGTATCTGAAAAACATTCAGGGTTTATTATAAACAAAGATAAAGCAACAGCTCAAGACATCATTGATGTTATACATCATGTTCAAAAGACTGTTAAGGAAAAGTATGGAGTAGAACTCCATACAGAAGTTAGAATATTAGGTGAAGATAAATAACCTAAGATAATACTGATTTATAAATAAAAACTAGAGAGATTGAAGTGTTTTATTAAGTCTCTCTAGTTTTTATCGTTTTAAAGTATAAATGTCAGCTAAGTTAATATAAATATAACTACAAAGAACTCTAATTATGATATAATTTTATACAAGAAAATCTTTTGAGAAAGGACGGTGAATTCCTGATTTTAATTAGTGTAAATAATCAGGATGCTTATGAGATTTGTAATTGTAACAGGACTGTCGGGAGCAGGGAAAACAGAAGCTACAAGAAATCTTGAAGATTTAGGATATTTTTGTGTTGATAACTTGCCACCTAAACTTATTCCTAAGTTTGCTGAAGCATGTGTGCAAAGTGAAGGGAAAATAGATAAGGTTGCATTGGTTATAGATATAAGAGGTGGGGTATTCTTTGATGATATCTTTGAGAGTTTGAATTACTTGAAAAGACAAGAATTTAAATATGAAATCCTCTTTTTGGACGCATCAGATGATGTCCTAGTAAAAAGATTTAAGGAAGCAAGAAGAAGCCATCCATTAGCTCAAAATGGAAGAGTAATTACAGGGATAAATTTAGAAAGAAATAAACTAATTGAAGTGAAGCATAGAGCAGATTTAATAATAGATACATCTAAATATGCTATTAAAGACCTAAGAGAAAAGATGAATGAGTATTATGGGACTGGAAAAGAAGTTGAAAGACAGCTTTCAACTACTGTGCTTTCCTTTGGATTTAAGTATGGAATACCTGTAGATGCAGATTTAGTATTTGATGTTAGATTTCTTCCTAATCCATTCTATATACCTGATTTAAAGCCATATTCTGGTATGGATAAACCAGTAAGAGATTATGTAATTAAACATGAAGAAACAAAAGGTTTTTTAGAGAGACTAGAAGATATGATAAAATTTCTAATACCGAATTACATAAAGGAAGGAAAACGACAACTTATCATCGCTATAGGTTGTACTGGTGGTAGACATAGATCAGTAGCAATAGCAAACGAAATTTATGAGAGATTAAATAAATTAAATTATAAGGCATCAATCGAACATAGAGATATACATGAAGATGTAAATAAGGGAGCAAAGAAGCTATGAAGTTTTTAGATTGGCTTAGGCCAGGAATTAAGGTAAAAAGGTGGATACTATTTGGTATCTTTGGGGTACTACTAATTGCCTTTGGATTTACTGAATTAGCATTTCATAGAGCATATTATTTTTACTATAAAGTATTTTATATATTCTTAAATATAACTGGAATATTTGTATTATATGTATCTGCAACAGAGGTAATGAGAGGAATAATAGCATTAATTAATAAAGGATATATAAAAGTTTCATTAGATTCTCAGAAGATTGAAAACCTAATTTATGAAAAGAGATTATTGATTAAGGGGCCAAAAATTGTTGTTATTGGAGGAGGTACTGGACTTTCTACAATGCTTAGAGGATTAAAGTACTACACCTCTAATATAACTGCAATTGTAACAGTTGCCGACGATGGGGGCGGTTCAGGTGACTTAAGGGAAGACTTGGGAATTCTTCCTCCCGGAGATATAAGAAACTGTATACTTGCATTAGCTGATATGGAACCTCTTATGGAGAATTTATTACAATATAGATTTACGGATGGAAGACTTAAAAATCAAAGTTTTGGAAATCTATTTCTAGCTGCGATGGATGGTATATCTGATAATTTTGAGGATGCCGTTCAGAAAATGAGCTCTGTACTTGCAGTTACTGGTAAGGTTGTTCCTGTAACTCTTGAAAATATGAGATTAAAGGCACTCTTAGAAAATGGAAGCATAGTTGAGGGAGAATCACAAATTCCAGAAGAGGCATTAAAGCAAAATAGTAAAATTAAAAAGCTTATGATAGAACCAGAGGATGCAGAACCTTTAAAGGAGGCCATAACAGCTATTAGAGAAGCGGATGCAATTATAATGGGCCCTGGTAGTTTGTATACTTCTGTTTTACCAAATTTATTGGTTAGAAAGATAGCCTCAAATGTTAGAAGAAGTAGTGCACTAAAGATATATATTTCAAATATAATGACTCAACCAGGAGAAACAGATGGGTTTAAGGTATCTGATCACTTAAAAACTTTATATAAGCACTGCGGAAGAGATATAGTAGATTATGTAATTGCAAATGTTCAGAAATTGCCTAAAAATCTTTCGCCTAAATATAAAGAGGAAGGTTCTGAGATTGTTGCACTAGATAAAGATGCAATAAACAAAATGGGAATAGAAATAATAGAAGCTAATTTGATTAATTATACAAATGATGTTGTAAGACACAATCATGAAGAGTTAGCTAGAGTAATAATGACTACAGTTATGGAAAAATCACTTTTATTTGATAAGAAGAAAATCATTGAATATATGTATTTATCTCAACGTTTAAAGGAAGAGAGTAATAAAAAAATATGATTACTAAACCAAGGGGACGTATTGTTTGCCGTGGCAAACAATACGTCCCCTTGATTAAAATTTTTGAAATGAGAATTCCTTATTAAAATCCTCTATGCTATAATAAAATATATTTTTGTGGTTAAAAATAATATTTTGAAAGGAGAGACCATGTCATCATTTTCATCAAAAGTTAAAGGCGAAATATGCAGATATCAAGATGTTACAAGAGAAGAAGCGTTAGCAGAACTTTCAGCCATTATGAAAGTAAGTGGTACTTTAGCTTTTAGCGGAAGACAAATAAGCTTTAAGATTACTACAGAAAATCCAGGCGCAGCAAGGTTGATTTTTTCTCTTCTTAAGGAGCATTTTGATATACACTCAAAGTTAATGGTAAAGAAAGGGAATGCTTTAAAGAAGAATAATATATATATGATTGTAATGACAGAAGAGATGGGAGTAAAAGGCTTGTTGTATGAAACAGGAATATTTAAAGAAGTAGATTCTGTTATGTCATTAAGTTATGGAATAGAGCCAGAAATGGTAAATGAGGATGAGAGGGCAAGAGCATATATTAGAGGTGCTTTCTTAGGTGGAGGAAGTATATCTAATCCTGAAAAAACTTATCATCTAGAATTTGTTACACATAGTGAAGAATATGCTAAGGATTTAAGTAAATTAATTAATAGGTTTAGCTTGAATTCCAAAGTTATACAAAGAAAAAACAGTTTTATCGTATATATAAAAGAAGGCGAGCAAATTGTAGACCTCCTTAATATACTCGGAGCGCATACTTGTTTGTTAGAACTTGAAAATATAAGAATAATGAAAGAAATGAGAAACAATGTAAATAGACTTGTAAATTGTGAAACTGCTAATTTAAGTAAAACAGTTAATGCAGCAGTGAGACAAGTGGAGAGTATAAAGTTAATTCAAAATCAAATTGGACTACAGAGATTACCTCAAAACTTAAGAGAAATTGCTGAGCTTAGATTGAATTATCCAGATGAATCCTTAAAAGAATTGGGAGAAATGCTTGATCCTCCAGTTGGTAAGTCTGGAATAAATCATAGACTTAGAAAAATTGAAAAGATTGCAGAAGAGTTAAGAGAAAATAAATCTTTTTAATTAATCAATATTAAGATTTAGTTGAAAAATGTTACGCCAAGTTAAATAAGGTTAAAAGTGCATAATTTACATGCACTTTTTCTTTTTTTCATTGTACAATCTAGGAGAATCAAATGAAATATAAATAATTTACTCTGGTAATTTATTATGTATAGCTTGGGGGATGAAAAATGAGATTTGGCAAAACTATAAAAGTGCAGCTTCTTGTTCCAATTATGACAATTATAATTTTATTAGTACTTGGATTATCGTATATTGCTATGAGTGAATCAAAGAAGAATATTAGTGAAAATTCTAAAAGATATTTGCAGGTATTAAGTAAAGAAAAGACTAATAGTATTAATAGTTTAATCAATGAGAATTTAACAAATATGTGGGGAATAAGCAATAATAAGATATTGAAGGATGGAGACTCCTGGGAACTAATTAAGAATCTATTAGAGTCTCAAAAGAAATCAAAAGATCATATTTCAATTGGAATTGCAGATTTAAATGGTAGAATTACTTTTAGTGATGATACCACTGGACAAATAGATGATATGGACTTTTTTAAGGGAGCATTAGGTGGGCAAGGAGTGGTCAGAAAAGCAGGAGTAGATTCTGAAGGAAAGATAGTATTTCAATATATAGTACCAATAGTGGCAAGTGGAAGTATTTCTAAAGTTTTAGTTGTAAATAGATATGAACCAGAGATTGATAGAATTGTTAATAAAGATGTTATGGAAAATGGTACTGGGGTTATTATAGATTCAAAAGGAAACATAGAAGTATATAAAGATAAAAATAAAATAGGTAAAAGTTTTGGGCAAACTATAGGCAGTAGTGATTTAGTAAAAATTCAAAATAGTATGGTTAAAGGTAAGGAAGGTATAGAAGATTATAAGCAAGATGCAAAAACTAATATGATAGCTTATGGATCAATAAAAGAATTAGGATGGTCTTTTGGGCTATATTTAGATCAAGAAGGAATACTAAAAGAAGTAAGAAACATGACTGATAGGCTGCTCATGGTAGGAGTAATTGCTTTAATATTAGCAGCAATTGTAGCAGTTATAATAATAAATGTAATATCAAAGAAGCTAAAGACAATAAAAAAACATGTGGAAAGTCTTTCGAATGGAGATTTAACCTTTAAAATTGAGGAAAAGCATTTAAGAAGAAATGATGAAATTGCTGAAATTGAAAAGGCAATTGAAACTACGCAAGGATATATTTCAGATATAATTACTTTAATAAAATCCAATGCTTCGATAATAGACGAAAAATCAGAGGTGCTATCAAATACATCTGTGGATTTTGTGGCATCAACTGAAAATGTAGCAAATTCCATTAATAATGTAGCAGAAGGAAGTAAGGGACAAGCAGAAAGATTATCAGAAATAGTTGAAGTGGTTAATGAATTTAGTAATGACCTTGATGGAATAACCAGTCAATTCGAAAACATAAATAGAATGACAGAGGGAATTGATAATAAGGCTAATAATTCTAATGTTTCAATGGAGAAGGTAATAAATAGTCTTAAGGAATTGAAAAGCACATTTAATAATTTTAACGAAAAAATACAATTGATGAATAACAATATGCTAAAAGTAAATGAAATGACAGTGATGATAAAAGGAATATCTGAACAAACAAATTTACTTGCATTAAATGCAGCTATTGAAGCAGCCTCAGCAGGAGAAGCAGGAAGAGGTTTTGCAGTTGTAGCTGATGAGGTAAGAAAGCTTGCAGAAAAGAGTAAAATTGCTTCAGATAACATTTTTAACATAGCAACAAATATATTAAAGGATACAAATAGTATTTCAACAACCAGTGAAAAGATGAACGATGAGCTTCAAGATCAAGAGGAAGCTATAAATGATTCTATGGAGGCATTTAGAGAAATATCTTCATCAATTAGAGAAATAGCTCCTAGAATAAAAAAAGCAAATGAAAATGTCGAATTACTTAATTCTCAAAAAGACACTATAGTGATTAAAAGCATAGAAGTAGCAAATATTTCTCAGGAAATATCTTCTTCAGCAGAAGAGATTTCATCTGCAACACAAGAAATGACTGCATCCTCTCAGGAGTTATATGCAACTTCACAAGAGCTAAATGAAATGACTGTAGTAATGAAAGAAAATGTAGATATATTCAAGGTATAAATAGCGACATTTTATATTAAAAATCAGCTTCGGCTGATTTTTTAGCTTAATAGGTATTTTAATTGTAACGATTTTTGTCTAAAATAGAAGATAGGGAGTTTTAAATGAAAAGTTTAAAACTCTAAGAAAGGAAGTGATAGATTGGAAGAGAGAAAATTTTGTCACTTGCATCTACATACAGAATATTCCCTTTTAGATGGATCAGGGAAAATATCTAAGATGATAAACAAGGCAAAGGAATTAGGAATGGAGTCCATAGCCATAACTGACCACGGTGTTATGTATGGTTGTGTGAATTTTTATAAAGAAGCCCAAAAGGCTGGAATTAAAGCAATTATAGGTTGTGAAATATATGTAGTTCCAAAATCTATGCATATAAAAAACGTAGATAGTGAAAATAATACACACCACCTTGTGTTACTAGTAAAGAATGAAGTAGGGTACGAGAACTTAATGAAAATAGTTTCTCAAGCTTCTATCGAAGGTTTTTATTATAAACCAAGAGTAGATCATGACTTTTTAAGAGAGCACAGTGAAGGAATAATAGCTTCTAGTGCATGCCTAGGAGGAGAAGTAAGTTCAGCTTTAAATAATGGAAATTATGAAAAAGCAAAAGAAATAGCTTTGATTTATAAAGATATATTTAAAGAAGGATTCTACTTAGAACTTCAGTATCATGGGTTAGAGGAACAAAAGAGAGTTAATGCGGGGTTAATTAAACTTTCTAAAGAAACTGGTATACCACTTATTGCGACAAATGATGTGCACTATATAGAACAAAAAGACTCAAAATCCCATGATATACTTTTATGCATACAAACTGGGAAAACAGTTGATGATGAAAACAGAATGAGATATGCTTCAGACCAATTTTATTTGAAATCTCCTGAAGAAATGTGGGATATGTTCTCATATGTTCCGGAAGCATTAGAAAATACACTTAAGATAGCTGATGAGTGTAATTTTAACTATGAATTTCATAATTCAAAGCTCCCTAAGTTTCCATTAGAAGAAGGACAGGATGCTTTCGAATATTTAAGAGATGTTTGCTTTAAAGGACTTCTTGAAAGATATGATGAATTCAAGGAATATATAGAAACATATAATTATCAGGGTTTAAAAGTCTATTCAGAAAGCCATTCTAAGGCTAAAGAATTAGTGGATAGATTAGATTATGAACTTCAAGTAATAAATCAAATGGGATACGTAGATTATTTTCTTATAGTTTGGGATTTTATTAGATTTTCAAATGAACATGGTATTCCAACAGGACCAGGTAGAGGGTCAGCAGCTGGTTCTATAGTTGCATATACCTTAGGAATTACAAAGATTGACCCAATAAAGTATGGATTGATCTTTGAAAGATTTCTTAATCCTGAGAGAGTAAGTATGCCTGATATTGACTCTGATTTCTGCTACGAAAGAAGACAGGAAGTAATTGACTATGTAGTAGAAAAGTATGGAGAAAAAAATGTATCACAAATAATTACCTTTGGAACAATGGCTGCAAAAGCCTGCATAAGAGATGTGGGAAGAGCTATGAACTATAGTTATGCAGAGGTAGATAAGATAGCTAAGATGATTCCAACAATGCTAGGAATTACGATAGAAAAAGCACTTGATTTAAATCCTGAATTAAAAGCATTATATGAAAGTGATGAGAGAGTTAAAAATCTTATTGATGTAAGTAAAGACTTAGAAGGATTACCAAGGCACTCATCTACTCATGCAGCAGGAGTTGTTATCGCATCTAAACCACTAGTGGAGTATGTTCCATTACAGAAAAATGAAGATAATATAGTAGCTCAGTTTGATATGAATACCTTAGAGGAACTTGGACTACTTAAGATGGACTTCTTAGGACTTAGAACTTTAACTGTAATGAACGATGCTATTAAGATGATTAAGGAAAATAGAGGCGTAGATATTGATGTAGATAAGATAGACTTGGAAGATAAAGAAGTTTTTAAGATGTTTGGAGAAGGTAAAACCGTAGGTGTATTCCAATTTGAATCTCCAGGAATGATAAGCTTTCTAAAAGAATTAAAACCAGATTCAGTGGAAGATATTATAGCGGGAAATGCTCTTTATAGACCAGGCCCAATGGCTCAAATACCTAGATATATTGAAAATAAGAAACATTCAGATAAAGTAAGCTATATAACACCTGAGTTAGAGAGTATACTTGATGTAACCTATGGTGTAATGATATATCAAGAACAGGTTATGGAGATAGTTAGGAAGATCGGTGGGTACTCTTTAGGACGTGCAGATATGGTTAGAAGAGCCATGTCAAAGAAAAAACATAGTGTTATGGAGCAGGAAAGAAAGAATTTTATATTTGGAATTACAGATGAAAATGGAAATGTTGAAGTTCCTGGATGTATAAGAAATGGAATATCTGAAGAAGCAGGAAATAAAATATTTGATCAAATGATGGATTTTGCTAGTTATGCATTTAATAAGAGTCACTCAGCAGCATATTCCATTGTAGGATATCAAACAGCATACTTAATGAGATACTATCCAGTAGAATACATTGCAGCAACACTAAATTCTATAATGGGAGCTAATGAAAAAGTTGCCTCATATATAAACCTTGCTGAAAGCTTTGGAATAGAAGTTTTACCTCCAGACATAAATGAAAGTTTTTCGAAATTTACTGTTAAGGGAGATACAATTAGATTTGGATTAGCTGCTATTAAAAATGTAGGCTATAACGTTGTTGAATCAATTGTAAAATCAAGAAAAGAAAAAGGTAACTATATATCACTTCAAGACTTTATAAGCAAGCAAGACTTTTCAGCTATAAATAAGAGAGCGGTAGAAAGTTTGATTAAAGCAGGGGCTCTAGACGGATTTAAAGTTTATAGATCTAGATTGCTTGCAGTATACGAAAAAGTAATGGATTCTATAGCAGGAGATAAAAAGCGAAATATAGATGGGCAAATAAATCTTTTTTCTGGGTTAGAAGAAAAAATTGAAAGTCCAGGAGTAAATTATCCTCCAATAAATGAATTTAAGAAGAATCATATATTGGCAATGGAAAAAGAAATGACAGGGTTATACTTAAGCGGTCATCCACTAGATGATTATAAGGAAAGTCTAAATCAACAGACTACAACCACCATAAATAAGATATTAGCTACAAATCAGACACTAGAAGAAGGCATGGATACTGAAATAAATCCTGTTATGGAAAGCTTAAGTAATAGAGGAATAGAAGATGGGACAAGAGTAGTAATAGGCGGAATAATTAGTGAAGTAAGCAGAAAAGTAACTAGAAATAATACCATGATGGCATTTGTTAAGATAGAGGATTTAACAGGAATTATGGAGGTTATTGTATTCCCCAAAACTCTAGAAAAGGTAAATAAATTAATAAATACAGATTCGTTAGTTGTTATAAGAGGAAGGGTAAGTATTAGTGAAGAAGATGTTCCTAAGTTACTCTGTGAAGATATAACACCTTTAGAAAAAATAAATTCAGATAAGATTTATTTGAAAGTTGAAAATATGGAAAAAGCTAGAGAGATTAATAAGATATTAAAAATTTTATTAAATGATTTTAAAGGTGAAACACCTCTTTATATATTTGCGGCAAAAGAGAGACAAAGCTATAGACTAGCGAGAGAACTTTGGGTTGATACAGAAAAAGGAGCACTTGAATATTTGAGGAAAAAATTTGGTGAAGATAATGTAAAGTTAGTTGAATAATAAGATAAGGATAGATGGTATATGAGTAATATAGCATCTATCATCTTATTAACCAAAGATTACACAAGACAGAATAATATTACATTTATTGAATTAAAATAAATTTATTTAAATATTACTTATTCATAATAAAGTATAGGGTTGGATAAAATATAGTTAATGAAACTAGTGAAAAAATTTTTTTGTGTTAAAACATTTTAAATTATATGAAAATAACTTGAAAATAATTCAAACATTAAGTAAAATATATTTGACTCAGTATGTGTAGATTTTTTAGGAATTTTGGAGAAATTTATATATTAGACATTATATTGTGGAAAAAATATGATCAATAATTTTTTTGTACAATGGGTGGGCAAAATTTAACATATGTGGGACTTTGTGCGTCCCTTAAGTATAAGGAGGCAAATAAAATGAAGAAAATAGCTATATTAACAAGTGGTGGAGATGCACCAGGAATGAATGCAGCAATAAGAGCAGTAGCAAGAACAGCAATACATAACGGACTAGAAGTAGTAGGAATACAAAGAGGATATGCAGGTCTTATTAATGGAGAACTTACTCCAATGGATAGACGTTCAGTTTCAGATATAATTCAAAGAGGTGGAACAGTTTTAAGAACAGCTAGATGTTTAGAATTTAAAAAGGAAGAAGTTAGAGAAAGAGCAGCTAAAATACTAAAGACTTATGGAGTAGATGCATTAGTTGTTATAGGTGGAGATGGATCTTTCACTGGAGCAAAACTTTTATCAAAACTAGGAGTTAAAACAGTTGGACTTCCAGGAACTATAGATAACGATCTTGCTTATACTGATTTCACTATAGGTTTTGATACAGCATTAAATACAGTTTTAGATGCAATAAACAAACTAAGAGATACTTCAACTTCTCATGAAAGAGTTTCAGTTGTAGAAGTTATGGGAAGAAATTGTGGAGATCTAGCTTTATACGCTGGTGTTGCAGGTGGAGCAGAATCAATAATAATACCTGAAAAAGGCTTTGACAGAGATGAATTATGCAGACAAATACTTGAAGGTAAAAAAGATGGAAAAATGCACAATTTAATTCTAGTTGCTGAAGGTGTTGGCGGAGCAGATGATCTAGCTAAATACATTGAAGAAATAACTGGAATAGAAACTAGAGCAACTATATTAGGACATATTCAAAGAGGTGGAAGTCCAACAGCATTTGATAGAGTACTAGCATCTAGACTTGGACATAGAGCTGTTGAAGTTTTACTAGAAGGAAAAACAGCAAGAGTTATTGGATTAAGAAACAATCAAGTAATCGATGATGATATAGATGAAGCTTTAGCTATGGAAAGAAAATTTGATGACGAATTATTTAAAATATCAGAAGCACTATCAAATTAATTTTGGTTTAAGAGCCTAGAGCTTTTTAAATATTTATTTTTTATTTTTATTATTTAATGCATTTTGGAAAAAGAAAACGGAGGAATGTTATCTATGAGAAAAACGAAAATTATTTGTACAATTGGACCAGCAAGTGAAAGTGACGAAATACTTTCTAAAATTATCGAAGCAGGAATGAATGCTTCAAGACATAACTTCTCACATGGTGATCATGAAGAACACGCAGGAAGAATCAACAAGGTTAAAGCATTAGCTAAGAAATACAACAAGCAAATTGCTGTATTACTTGATACTAAAGGACCAGAAATAAGAACAGGAAAATTTGAACCAAGCAAGGTTGAATTACAAGCTGGATCAAACTTCGCTATATATGCTGGTGGAGATGTAGTAGGTGATACTACTAAATGTTCTGTAACTTATGAAGGATTAGCAAATGATGTTAAACCAGGAAACATCATATTAATTGATGATGGTTTAGTTGGACTAGAAGTTAAATCTGTAGAAGGCAATAGAATCGATTGTGTTGTTAAAAATACAGGTTTAGTAGGTACTCATAAAGGAGTTAATGTTCCAGGAGTATCAATTAAGTTACCAGCAATGACAGAAAAAGATGCAAGTGATTTAAAATTTGGTTGTGAAATAGGTGTAAATCTAATTGCTGCTTCCTTTATAAGAAAAGCTGAAGATGTTTTAGCTATAAGAAAAATATTAAAGGAAAATGGCGGAGACGAAATAGAAATATATTCAAAGATAGAAAACCAAGAAGGTGTTGACAATATAGATTCAATCATCGAAGTTTCTGACGGAATAATGGTTGCTAGAGGAGACCTTGGGGTTGAAATTCCAATAGAAAAGGTACCAGCAGTTCAAAAAATGATAATAGAAAAATGTAATGCTGCTTGCAAACCAGTTATAACTGCAACTCAAATGTTAGACTCAATGATAAGAAATCCAAGACCAACAAGAGCGGAAGTTTCAGACGTAGCTAATGCTATATTAGATGGAACAGATGCAATAATGCTTTCTGGAGAATCAGCTAATGGAAGCTGGCCAGTAGAAGCAGTAGAAACTATGGCTAAAATAGCTATAGAAGCTGAAAAGAAATTAAGCTATGAAATGGCTAGATCTACAGCTAAGAAACATATTCCAGCTATAGCAGGAGTTATTTCAAGAGCTGCTTGTAACGCTGCTCATGAATTAAAAGCTGCAGCTATAATATCTTCAACTCAATCAGGAGCTACTGCAAGAAGAATTTCTCAATGTAGACCAGATTGCCCAATAATAGCTGTTACTCCATGTGAAACTGTTGCTAAGAAATTAGCGTTAAGCTTTGGAGTTTATCCATTAGTTTCTGAAAAACTTACTTCAACTGATGATATAATGGATAAATCAGTTCAAGTAGTAGAACAAGCTGGAATGGTTAATAAAGGAGAGACAGTAGTGTTAGCTGCTGGAGTTCCTGCAGGAAACATAGGAACTACAAACCTATTAAAAGTTAGTGTTGTAGAATAATTGTTATAGAAAAGCTGTCACAAAATATTTGTGACAGCTTTTATTTTATAAAAAAATATGAAAGTTATATAAATGTTTACATTGGCATTAATATTATATTTGTAATTTTAACAAAAAAACTAATAAAAAAATTAGAAAAATATCTATTGTAAATGGAAAAATTATGTGTTAGCATAAAAAATATAAATAATTCTTGAGAAAAAAACAAAAATATATGACTATCGTTAATAGAAATTGCTTAAAAACTATAAATTATTATTAAAAATATAATTGGGCAAGGAAGTCTGTTTTGTAAAGACAAAGGAGTCTACAATTTTAGTATTTTACTAAATTGAGGACTTCTTTTTTATTTACCCTATTATAGAAAAAAATATAATATATATAAATTTCTTCCACATAGTTGGGAGAGTTTATAGATAAATATTATTTTTAAGAGGAGGAAGGTAATATGAGACAAGTAGCTATTTATGGGAAGGGTGGAATTGGTAAATCAACAACAACACAAAACTTAACAGCAGGACTTGCAACTATGGGAAAGAAGATAATGGTTGTTGGATGTGACCCAAAAGCAGATTCTACAAGATTACTACTAGGAGGACTTGCTCAAAAAAGTGTTCTTGATACTTTAAGAGAAGAAGGTGATGATGTTGATCTTGATTCAATATTAAAGCCAGGATTTGGTGGAATTAAGTGTGTTGAATCAGGTGGACCAGAACCAGGAGTTGGATGTGCAGGTAGAGGAATAATCACATCAATCAATATGCTAGAGCAACTAGGTGCTTATACAGATGATTTAGATTATGTATTCTATGATGTTTTAGGTGACGTTGTATGTGGTGGTTTCGCAATGCCAATTCGTGAAGGAAAAGCACAAGAAATATATATAGTTGCATCAGGTGAGATGATGGCACTATACGCAGCTAACAATATAGCTAAGGGTATTCAAAAGTATGCAAACACTGGTGGCGTTAGACTAGGAGGAATAATCTGTAACAGCAGAAAAGTTGATAGAGAGTTAGACCTATTACAAGCATTTGCTAAAGAGCTTGGAAGCCAATTAATTCATTTTGTTCCTAGAGATAATATGGTGCAAAGAGCTGAGATAAATAAGAAAACAGTAATAGAATTTGATGATACAGCAGATCAGGCAGATGAATATAGAGCTTTAGCAAAAGCAATAGACGAAAATCAGTTGTTCGTAATTCCTAAGCCAATGTCACAGGATAGATTAGAAGAGATATTAATGGAATATGGCTTAATGGATATATAAAAAAAGAAGATATGCAAAAGCCTACGAAAACTTTAAAGCATATCTACAAAATAAAATTTGCAATAAAAGTATACCATGAATCTAGGTGAAAATTCAATATTTACAAATTATAAATATAAGGGGGAGTACTTAATATGTTAATGGTTCGTGCTATTTTAAGACCAGATAGGGTAGGGATAGTCCTTTCAGAACTTCTATCAGCTGGATTTCCTGAAGTTACTAAGATGGACGTGTTCGGAAGAGGAAAACAAAAGGGGATAAAAGTTGGAGATATTTATTATGATGAACTTCCAAAAGAAATGATTTTACTTGTAGTAAAAGATGAAGATAAAGATGACGTAATAAAAATAATTATGAAAAATGCTAGAACTGGAGAAAAGGGAGCGTTTGGAGATGGAAAAATATTTGTATCTCCTGTAGAGACTGCTTTTACAATTAGCAGTGGAAAAGAAGGCTTATAAAAAGGAGAGATGTTAAATGAAAGAAGTAATGGCAATTATTCGATCAAACAAAGTGAATAAAACTAAAGAATCTCTTGCAGAAGCTGGATTTCCTTCCTTTACTTGCAGAAAGGTACTTGGAAGAGGGAAAAAATCAATTGATATAACATTAATTGAAAGTTTACTAATGCAAGTAGAAGTTCCAGTTTCTCCAATGGCTGAAAATATATCTGAAGTTGGAAGGTTAATACCTAAAAGATTATTTACGCTAATAGTTAAGGATGAAGATGTAAAAAAAGTAGTAGATACAATTATTAACGTAAATTCTCAAGGTAATCCTGGAGATGGAAAGATATTTATCATACCAATTAATGAGGCATATAGAATAAGAAACGAAGAAGCTGGAGATGAAGCTATATAAATAAAATATTTGGAGGTGATTTCATGAGTACGTTAGATAAGGTTTTGGATGATTATAGTGCTAAGGTCTTTAAAAATAGAAAAGCACATTTGATAGAAATAAAAGATGACACACAAGAAATAACTGCCAATGCTAGAACTATTCCAGGAATAATGACCAATAGAGGGTGTTGTTATGCAGGTTGTAAAGGGGTTGTCCTAGGTCCGCTTAAGGATGTAGCGATAATAACTCATGGACCTATTGGATGTGGGTTTTATTCTTGGGGAACAAGAAGACACAAAGGTAAGGGTGATGAAAATACTCAAAACTTCTTAGAATATTGCTTCTCAACTGATATGCAGGAAAGTGATATAGTATTTGGTGGAGAAAAGAAGCTTAGACAAGCAATTAAGGAAGTTGTAGAAATATTCAATCCTAAATCAGTTATGATATGTTCCACTTGCCCAGTTGGGCTAATAGGAGATGATATCCATGCAGTAGCAGCTGAGTCAGAGAAGTTGTATGGAATAAAAGTATTAGCTTTCTCCTGTGAAGGATATAAAGGAGTATCACAATCTGCCGGTCACCACATTGCAAATAACGGGCTTATAAAGAATGTTATAGGAACCGGTAATTATGTACCTAAGAAGTATGCAATTAATATTTTAGGTGAATACAATATAGGCGGAGATGGTTGGGAAATAAGCAGAGTGCTTAAGAAAATAGGTTATGATATTGTATCAGTTATGACTGGAGATGGAAGCTTTGAAGAACTAAAAAATGCACATGTAGCTGACTTAAATGTGGTTCAATGCCATAGATCCATAAACTACATTGGTGAAATGCTTAAGACAAAGTATGGAACTAGCTGGATAAAGGTGAATTTCATAGGCGTAAAATCAACAATAAAATCCTTAAGAGATATGGCTAAATTCTTTGGAGATCCAGAGCTTATACAAAGAACTGAGGAAGTTATAGCTGAAGAAATTGAAGATATTAAAGATGACATGGATTATTATAAAGAAAAATTAATGGGAAGAACTGCAGCGCTATTTGTAGGAGGTTCAAGATCTCACCATTACCAAAAGTTATTAAAGGATTTGGGAATGAGTGTTGTACTTGCTGGTTATGAGTTTGCTCATAGAGATGATTATGAGGGACGTGAAGTACTTCCATCAATAAAAATTGATGCGGACTCTAAAAACATTGAGGAATTGAAGGTTGAAAAAGATGAAAAGAAATTTAAGGTATATCTTTCAGAAAAACAATATGAAGAATTAAAGAAAGAAATTCCACTAGACTACTATGAAGGTATGATGAAAGAGATGGATAAGGGTTCAGTTGTAGTAGATGATTTAAATCATTATGAAACAGAAGAATTCTTAAAACTTCTTAAGCCAGATATATTCTTCTCAGGAATCAAAGATAAATTCGTAGCACAAAAAGGTGGTATATTATCAAGACAGCTACATTCCTATGATTATAGTGGACCATATGCAGGGTTCAAGGGTGCAGTGAATTTTGCAAAGGATATAGCAATGGGAATATATACTCCAGCATGGAATTATACAATAGCTCCATGGAAAACTGAACCAACCTTAGAGGGAACTGTAGGAGGTGAGGCGTAATGTTAGATTTAACACCAAAAGAAGTATCTGAAAGAAAAGCACTAAGAATTAATCCATCTAAAACATGTCAGCCAGTTGGAGCTATGTACGCTGCTTTAGGAGTTCATAAGTGTATGCCACATAGTCATGGTTCACAAGGTTGCTGTTCTTTTCATAGAATGTACTTAACAAGACATTTTAAGGAACCAGCAATAGCCTCAAGTTCATCATTTACAGAAGGAGCTTCAGTTTTTGGAGGAGGAAGTAATTTAAGAACTGCTGCAAAAAATATTTTTGATATTTATGATCCAGATATAATTGCAGTTCATACAACCTGTTTGTCAGAAACTATTGGAGATGATTTAGGCTCAATTCTTCAATCAATAACAGTACCAGAAGGAAAATACATGGTTCATACAAATACTCCAAGTTATGTAGGTTCACATGTAACAGGTTTTTCAAATATGGTTACTGGATTTATAAAATATCTTTCAGTATCAACAGGAGTATCGAATGGAAAGATAAACATCATTCCTGGATTCACAAATCCTGGTGACATGAGAGAAATGAAGAGAATATTAAAACTGTTAAAAACAGAATTTACTATGCTTCCAGATACAAGTGGAGTATTAGATGCTCCAATGACAGGGACCTATGATATGTATCCAAAGGGTGGAACTAAGATAGAAGATATAATCAAGCTAGGGGACAGTGATTTAACTTTAGCTCTAGGAGATTTTGCTTCAGAGCAAGGAGCAAGTCAACTAGAAAAGAAATGCGGTGTTCCATATAAAACGTACATGTTACCTATTGGAATACAAGGGACAGATGATTTTGTTATGGAGTTATCAAAATTCTCTAAAAATGAAGTGCCATACGAGTTAGAGGAAGAGAGAGGTCAATTAGTTGATATTATAGTAGATTCACATCCTTATTTACATGGAAAGAAGGTTGCTATATACGGAGATCCAGATACTGTACTAGGATTAACTATATTCGCATTAGAACTAGGAATGATTCCTAAATATGTTATTACAGGAACTCCAGGAGCTGCATTTGAGGCTTCGGCTAAAGAACTATTTGATAAGTTCAATGTAGAAGGATGTACAGCAAAAGCCGCAGCAGATCTTTTTGAATTACATCAATGGTTAAAGAATGATAAAGTAGACTTACTATTAGGGGGAACCCATGGAAAATACATAGCGAGAGCTGAGGATATTCCATTTGTAAGAGTTGGTTTCCCAATTATAGACAGATATATACACTCATATATGCCAATGGTAGGTTATAAGGGTGCTATGAGACTACTTGAATTAATGCTTAACGCATTAATGGATAGACAAGATAGAGATTGTGCAGATGAAGATATGGAAATGGTAATGTAATTAAGTTTTGAAGGATTTTCAAGGGAGAAAGTCAACCTTGGGAATCCTTCTTTTTATTTTAGTTAAGGGGGGAATTATATGGAGCTAAAATCATTGCCCGAAGTATTGGAAGAAAGAAAAGACTTTATTTTCTGTAAAGATAAGAATCATGGAAACTCAATGAAATGTGATAGTGAGAGTGTGTCTGGAGCAGTAAGTCAAAGAGCTTGTGTATATTGTGGAGCCAGGGTTGTACTTAATCCAATAACGGATGCATTCCATATAGTTCATGGTCCAATAGGCTGTGCTAGTTACACTTGGGATATAAGAGGCAGTCTTTCTAGTGGAGATGAGTTATATCGTAATAGCTTTTCTACAGATTTAAGAGAAAAAGATATAATTTTTGGTGGTGAGAGGCGACTTACTTCAGCTATAGAAGGGATAATGGAAAAACATAATCCTAAGATTATATTTGTATACGCAACCTGTATTGTAGGGGTTATTGGTGACGATGTAGAGGCTGTGTGTAGAGGGGCTGAAAGAAAATATGGAATACCTGTAATTCCGGTAAAATCTCCAGGCTTTGCAGGCCATAAATCCATGGGATATAAAGCAGCTTGTAATGCACTTATGGATTTGATCGGGAGAGAAAAGTCGCCAAAGGTAAAAGGAATAAATATTCTAGGGGATTTTAATTTATCCGGTGAAATGTGGATAATAAAAGACTACCTAAAAAGTATTGGAGTAAATGTAGTTTCTCAAATAACTGGAGATGCAAAGTGTGAAGAACTTAAAAGGGCTGATGGAGCTGAGCTTAATATAGTACAATGCGCAGGCTCTATGACCTATTTAGCTAAGAGAATGGAAAACGAAATGGGAGTTCCTTATATAAAAGTAAGTTTTTTTGGAATTGAGGATACTGTAAGCTCGTTAATGAATATTGCGAATGCTTTAAAAGATGATGAAATTATAAAAAGAACAAAAGAATTCATAGAAGAAGAAGTTAGTAAAATGGATAAGATTTTTGATAAGTATAAGAAAAACCTAGCAGGAAAAAAGGCAGCAATATATGTAGGTGGAGGCTTTAAGGCAATATCGTTAATAAAGCAATTTGAAGAACTAGAAATGGAAACAGTTATAGTTGGAACTCAGACAGGTAAAAAAGAGGATTATGAAGTTATAAGCAGTTTAGTTAAGCCTGGGACAGTTATATTGGATGATGCTAATCCTTATGAATTAGAGCACTTTATAAATGAAAAAGGAGCAGATGTATTGGTTGGTGGAGTAAAAGAAAGACCACTAGCTTATAAGCTTGGAGTTGCTTTTTGTGACCACAATCATGAAAGAAAACATCCTTTAGCAGGTTTTATAGGAGCAATTAATTTTGCTAAGGAGATAAATCTTACTATCAACAGTCCTGTATGGAAGTATACAAAATAGAGAGGTGATATGTATGGCAGAAGATTATGTAAATTTAACAGTTAATCCTTGTAATATGTGCATGCCTATGGGTGTGGTTAATGCTTTCTATGGGATAAGAGGAGCTATGACAATACTCCATGGTTCTCAAGGGTGCAGCACATATATTAGAAGGCACATGGCAACTCATTATAATGAGCCCATAGATATTGCTTCATCTTCCCTTACAGAACAGGGCACAGTTTATGGTGGAGAAAAGAATCTTATTAAAGGGCTAGAAAACTTAATTAAGCTATATGATCCTGAAGTTATAGCAATAGCTACTACTTGTTTGGCAGAAACCATAGGAGAAGATGTGGCTAGAATATCTAAGACATTTTATGAAACACATGATAGTTCAAAGGTTAAGTTAATACCAGTACCTTCGCCAGGATATGGAGGAAGTCAGTATGAAGGATATTTTAGAGCATTAAGAGCAATTGTAGAAAATACTGAGATGAATGAAGAGAAAAATAATAAGATTAATATAATAACTAGTCCCATTAGTCCAGCTGATACAAGAGAACTTAAAGAAATATTAGAAGCTTTTGAAATAGACTATATACTTTTACCTGATATAGCAGATAATCTAGATGCTCCACGTCAAGAAAAGTATAACAGACTGCCTTCTGGAGGAACCTCTATAAATGATATAGCTCTAATGGCAGGGGCCAAGGCTACTATTGAGTTATCCACCTTAATAAAGGAAGAGTACTCAGCAGGAAGATACTTAGAAGATACTTTTGGAGTAAAAAATTATAGACTAAATATTCCTAGAGGGCTAAGAGATACAGATGAATTTATTAATTTACTTCAAAGAATAACTGGTAGAGAGATACCGAAGAAATATAAGGAACAAAGGGGAAGATATATTGATGCCATGATTGATTCTCATAAATATAATGCTGAGGCTAGGGTAGTTATATATGGAGAACCAGACTTTGTATATTCAACAGCAAGGTTATGTTTAGAGAATGGTTCAATGCCAGTATTACTTGCAACAGGGAGCAAGTGTCAAGAACTTAAGGAACTATTAGATGAAGAATTAAAAGAGCTATCTGAAAAATTATTTGCTGGAGAATATAAGATACTAGATAATACGGATTTTAAAAATATAGAAAAGTATGCACTAGAACTAAATGCAAACTTAATGATAGGAAGTTCCGATGGCAGAAGAATTGAAGAAAAGCATGGGATACCATTAGTGAGAATGTCCTTCCCTATACATGATAGGATTGGGGGACAGAGACTTATGACTTTAGCTTATGAAGGGTCAATAAAGCTGATGGATAGTATAACTAATTCTATTTTAGAGGCAAAAGAAAAAAGGTACAGGAAAAGCATTTATGATAAGTTCTACAAAGAGGAGGGGAAGGTTATGGAGAAAAAATCAAATATAGAAATTGAATTTGAAGCTGTTCAGGAGGAAACAAAAATAAGTATAGAAGAAAAGACAAAAACACATCCATGTTTTAGTTGTGGGTCAGCTCATAAATATGCAAGAATACATTTGCCTATAGCACCAAAATGTAATATTAGCTGTAACTATTGTTTAAGAAAATATGATTGTCCAAATGAAAGTAGACCAGGGGTAACTACAGAAATCTTATCACCTATTGAAGCCTTAGAAAAATATAAATATGTTAAATCAAAGATGGATAATTTAACAGTAGTAGGAATAGCAGGACCTGGAGATTCTTTAGCTAATTTTGAGCAAACTAAAAGGACACTTCAATTAATTAAGAATTACGATAAAGATGTAACCTTCTGTCTTTCAACCAATGGACTTATGTTGCCTTTTTATGCAAATGACTTAGTAGAGCTTGGAGTAACGCATGTGACCATAACAATAAATGCAGTAGATCCTAAAATAGGAGCAAAGGTTTATAAGTATGTAGATTACTTAGGAACAAAATATATAGGAGAAGAAGCAGCAGAAATACTTTTAAATAATCAACTATTAGGACTTAAGTTCTTAACCAGTAAAGGAATTGTATGCAAGATTAATATCGTAATGCTAAAGGGTATTAATGATGAACATATAGAAGAGGTTGTTAAGAAAGTAAAAGAATATGGAGCAACTATTACTAATATAATGCAGCTGATACCTGTAAAAGGAAGTGTATTTGAAGACATGCCTTTGGTTAGTAATGTAGAATTGATGAATTTAAGGAAAAAATGTGGTGAGCATATTGAGCAAATGTATCATTGTAAGCAATGTAGAGCAGATGCAATTGGTACCTTAGAGAATGATCAATCTATTAAGTTTAGGAATTTTGCATCAAAAGAAGAAGAAAATATTGAAAAACCTGCACTAAGATTTGCAGTAGCATCCAAAAGTGGCATGTTAGTTGATAAGCATTTCGGACATGTATCAGATTTTTATATTTATGAATACAAGGATGAAATAGTATCACTTATTGAAAAAAGAAAAGTTGATAAATACTGTAATGGAGTAGAAGAGTGTGATGATGAGGAAGATAAAATAACAAAAATAATGAGAGCTATTGAGGATTGTAATGGAGTACTAGCTCTTAGAATTGGTGATATGCCATTGAATAAACTAAAAAGCAAAGGAATTGAAGTATTTATAACCTATGAAAGAATTGAAAAAGCAGTTAAAAATGCAGCAGAAGAAGTTTTAATCAAAAATAAAGAAAAAGAGATATCTAATATTAAGGAGGAGATAGTATGATAAGCCCTAAATATCATATATTTGTATGTGCTAGCTGCAGGATAAATGGAACACAAAAAGGTTTTTGTCACTCAAAGGATTCAGTTAATGTAATACAAAGATTTATGGAAGAGGTAGATGAAAGAGATTTATCATCAGAAGTAATAATAACAAATACAGGTTGTTTCGCAATATGCGATAAAGGTCCTATAGTTGTAGTGTATCCAGAAGGGACTTGGTATGGTGGAGTAACACCAGATGATGTGTTTGACATTATGGAAGAGCATATTGAAGGTGGACAAAAGGTAGAAAGGCTATTAATATAATTAAAATTAAGCAATAGAAAGGGGAAATAGTCATGAAAAAGAAAAATATTAAAATTATAGATAAAACTCTAGTGACCCTTTCGGAGTTATATAGTGACAAAATAGCTAATAACTTAAATGAAATTACAGAGTTAAGTGTTATTTTAAATAACATTGGAACAGATTGTCTTGAGGTAAGCCAAGAAATATTATATCTTGCATTACCATCAGTAAAAAGTAAGAATAAACATTTAATAATAAAAAATAACTTAGATATAAAAGAATATAATGATTTCAAGCTAATAGTCCATGATTATATTATGTTCTCAAATAGTAAAGAACCAGTGAGAAAGATTCATGTTGAAATTGAAATAGCAGATGCAACAAAAATTGATTCCTTAAAAGATATAGCGGTACTTAGAGGAAATGTAAGTGGATTTACGATAAAAGGCTTAGATAATATTATGCTGTATGACTATAAAGCAGTATATAAGAAATTAATAGAGTTCTTTGGTGAAGATTTAAGTCTATGTCCAGGTAATAGCTATGGCTGTGCATCAGCTATAGCTATAGAATGGCTAGTGTATGGTGGAAGATGTGTTAGTACAATCTATGGAGGAATTGGAGGCGGTTGTCCTCTTGAAGAAGTATTAGCTGCTAGAAGATTTATATTTAATGATAAATTTCAAGGGAACTTAACACTTTTACCTAAAGCAACAAAATTAATAGAAAGTATAACAAAGGAGAAACCTTCGAATAACAAACCTATAATTGGGAGCAGTATATTTGATTTTGAATCAGGAATACATGCAGATGGAATATTTAAGAATCCTAAAACCTATGAACCCTATAATCCTAAAAGAATAGGAACCGAAAGACATTTAATTATAGGTAAGCATTCAGGATTAACAGCATTAAAAAAGAAATTAGGACAATTAAAAATAGAATTAAATGAAGATACACTTCCAAATATATTGGAAAGCATAAGATTAGATAGTTCTAGAAAAGAGAGATCTCTAAGTGATAATGAGATATTAGATATATGTAAACTAGCAGGAGGGTATATACCATGGATGAGGTATTAATTGTTGATACAACCTTAAGAGATGGAGAGCAAAAGGCAGGTATAGCATTTTCTCCTGAGGATAAAGTGAATATTGCAAAGATATTGGATAATAATAAAATTTATCAAATAGAGGCTGGTATACCTGCTATGGGGAATATTGAAAAAAAGTCTATATGCAAAATACTAGAAGATAGAAAGTTTTCAAAAATATCAGTGTGGAATAGATTAAATAGAAAAGATTTAGTTCATTCAGTAGAATGTAATCCTGATATTATTCATATAAGTGTTCCAGTTTCTGAAATTCAAATAAAAAGCAAATTAAAAAAAGATAATATTTGGGTAGAAAATAGAGTTAAGGAATGCGTTACCTTTGTTAAAGAAAAAGGATATGAGGTAACCATTGGATTTGAAGATGCTTCAAGAGCAGATATAGCTTTTATGTGTCATCTGATGAAGATTTTAAAATCTATGGAAGTTAATAGAGTAAGACTTGCTGATACTGTAGGAATATTAACACCATCAAAAACGGCTTTAATCATAAATAAGATTAGTAAAAATACAGAAATGGACTTGGAAATGCATGCACATAATGATTTTGGAATGGCAGTAGCTAATTCCATAGAGGCCTCAAAAAATGGAGTAAAGTATATAGATTGCACGGTTGATGGCATAGGAGAGAGGGCTGGAAACTGTTCACTTCAGAAATTTCTTAAGGTAATTAAGGAATTTAATCCACTAAATGAAGTGTCTTTAGATATAATAGAAGAAGAAATTATGTTTAAAAAACTAGGCATTTATAAAAATTAACAGAATGTTAACAAATATAGTTGCCATTTTTAGGCTATAATATGAATGTTATGGGGATTTTAGAAATTAAAAATTCTCATAGCAATTTAGATTATTTAAGAGTCATATGGCAACTGATTCAACTTATTTGCACCGAAAGGTGCTCTTTTTTTGTCCAAATTTAAGTGTTAATATTTATATATATGTAAACTAATAAGAAAATATAGTTAGTGCACTAACTATATTTTCTTATTAAGTTAAATAAGTTTCCATTATTGGGAGCATTTTATCAAATTCATGCATCTAATAGATGTAAACTTAGCTAAGGTTTTACAGATTGGAGGAAAAGTAATGCAGACAATACCTTTTTTGAAATACAGAGCAAAAAAAGAATCAAATATTGATTTGATGAAAAAAGGTAATAAAGAAGCTTTTATAAAAGTTATAAAACAGCACGAAGTAACTCTATATAGGGTAGCTAAAGGTATTTTAAAGTTAGAAGAAGATACAGAGGATGCAATACAAAATACTATTATTAAGGCATATGAAAAGATATCTACTTTAAAAAATGATGAATACTTTAAAACTTGGCTTATAAGAATTTTGATAAATGAAAGTAATCTAATAATAAGAAAGAATAAAAAATTGGTATCTATATATGAAATAGAAACAGAGAAATACCATATGGATTCTTATGAAAATATTGATATAACAAGAGCCATAGAAGGATTAACTGAAAATTTAAGAATAGTAACTTTGCTATTTTACTATGAAGATATTTCTATAAAAGATATAGCAAAGATACTTGGTATACCTGAAGGAACTGTAAGGTCCAGGCTCACAAGGGCAAGAAAAGAATTATATGAAATTATGAAGGAAGATGGTGAGGTGGAATTATGATGAAGGAAGATTATATTGATAATATAATCAAGCGTAAAATTAATGAAGCTAATATTAAAACACCAGATAATATAAAAAATAAAATAGATTTAACTTTAATGGATTTACCAGAGAAGAGAAGAAAATCCAAAAGAATATATAAGGTTGCAGCAGGAGTAATATTAAGTGTTGGGGTACTTACGGCCTTTGGGTTTGCTATGCCTACTTATGCACAAAATATTCCTATAATAGGATCAATATTTAAATTGCTAGATAGGGGTCAATACACTAATTATGATAAGTATGCTTCAGATATTAATATAACTAAGGAGGATAATGGAGTTAGTATTACAATAACCAGCATTGTATATGATGGGTTGGATTTAAATATAGCCTATAAGGTTGATAGTGAGAAGCCTATGCAAGATGAACCACATCTACTAGATAAGGACTTAGCTATAGATGGAAAGATAACTACCTTTGGCTCAGGTGGAGGGGGACAATTTTCTGAAGATAAGAAGAGCTATGTAGGAGTTGAAACCTTACATGTGTCAAAAAATGAAGTTCCTAAAGAAGTGCAAGACAAGATGTTCTTAGGTGGATATGTAGAAGTTCCTGATAAATTTACACTTACCTTGAATATAAAAGAATTACTTGGAGATATAAAAGGAAAATGGAGTTTTAATTTTCAAGTAACAAATGAAAAAGTTAATGGTAAGGTAAAGGAATTTGCACTAAATAAAGATTTAAGCAATTTAGGTAAAGGTACAAAGCTTACAAATGTAACCTTAACTCCAATAAATACTGAAATACAACTGACATCAAAAGAAGATATTGTTACACCAATTATCAAAGAAGGAGATAATCCTGAATATGGGAATGGGGTTAAATTCTTATTAGTTGATAATAACGGTAGACAGTTAGCAGATAAATCAGGTAGTGGTGCAGGAAATGATGGAGTATACTATTATTCTTTTAAATATAGAGAAACATATGAGAATACAAAATCAGTTACTATTATTCCATATATAAAAGAAATGGATAGGAAGAGAATAAAAAGAATCCAATCACCTTTAAATTTAAATGGAGAAACTAAAGTAAGTTTAGGCAAATTTGGGGATTTGATAATAGATAAAATAGAAATAGTTGATAATAAAACAAAGGTACATTATAGATTTAAATATGGTGCATTAGCAACTCTTAATACAATTAGAGATAAGGATACTGGAAAAGAATATAGTGGCTATGCAGGTGATAGCTCAGAGGGAGACAATGTTATGATATTTGATGAGGTATTACCACAAGATAAAAATTATATAATAGAATGTGATGATTTAGAAAGTTCAGTAAAATTATATGATGAGATTAAGTTAGATATATAATTTTTAGTGCCGCTTAGTTATACAGGGTTTTAAGTTCAACTAATAATTTATTCATGCCTAAAAATGTCCAGAAACCGATATTTTAAAACATGAATAAATTAAGTTTCCTATAAAAAACCCTATATACTTGAAAAACTAAGCGGCACATTCTATAATTAAATTAGTTTGTATACTAACTAATTGGAGAAGGAAATGGATATAGATAAGTTAATAAATAAAGCATCAAAGTTAATAAGAAATAAAATGAACAATGAACTTGAAAGTATTGGATTAACATATGTTCAATGGAGCATAGTTAAGGATATTTATACTATTGAAGAGGTTGATGGAGACATAGAAAAACTAACCCCTTTAGAAATAGGAAAAAGAGTAGGATTAGATAAAGCAACAATGTCTTCAGTTATAAATAGGCTAATCCATAATGAATGGGTAGAAAAGATAAAAAATCCAATGGATAAAAGGAGTTATTATTTGTTATTAACCCAAAAATCTAGGTATCATGTAGATGAGCTTGAAAAAGTAAGTAGAGAGGTTAATATTAGAGCAACAAAAGAATTAAGTTCCCAGGAAAAAAGTCTTTTAGAGAGTTATTTGAAAATTGTAATTGAAAATTTAGAATAAAAATCTTTATCTTGGTTGAAAATATAGTATAGGGCTTTAAGTTTAACTAATAACTTATTTATACGTGAATAAATTAAGTTTCCTATAAAAAACCCTATATATAAACAAGATAAGGAGATGTTATCTTATGGGAAAGCTAAGTTGTAGCGCCACTAATTGTGTTAATAACGTAGGTGGACTTTGTTCAGCAGATATTATATCAATTAAAGGAAGAGATGCAATATCCTCATCAGAAACAGTATGTGATACCTTTAAACAAAAAGGAATCATGAATGCACTAGCGAGTATGGGTAACACTAATTATGTTGGTGAAATTGAGCAGATGTTTTCAGATTTTCATGAGATATTGATGACACCAGAAGTACATTGTAACGCTAAAAAATGCATATATAATAAACAAGGTATATGCGGCGCAGATAATTTGTTTATTTATGGTCCAAGAGCCACCAGTGTTCAAAACACTGAATGTGAAACCTTTATTAATAAAAGGTAGCCTCCTAATATGTATAAGGCACTTGGATCTTAATAAAATATAATGAAGAAGGTAAGGGCTTATATACTGGGAATTAGGCACTTACCTTTTTTATTTATATTAAGAAAGCTAAGAAAGTTAAGAAAAGTTATTGCATGAGATTTTTTTTGTTGATAAGCTATATATATTCCATGATAAATAAAAGAAGGAAGAGTAGTTATGTAGTGATATAAAAATTCATTATATATAAGGGTGATAGTTTTGGTAGAAAAGAATAAAGAATATATTTTAGAAGTAGTTTCACAAGGATATGAAGGAGAAGGAATTGCAAAAGTAGATGGATTTCCTATCTTTGTAGAAGGCGCGCTTAAGGGCGAAAAAATAAAAGTACTAGTTATAAAAGTTAAAAAGACCTATGCTTTTGGTAAGCTATTAGAAATATTAGAGCCATCGGAGGATAGAGAAACACCAATATGTCCTATTTATAAAAGATGTGGTGGATGTACACTTCAACATATGAAATATAGAGGCCAATTAGATTTCAAAAAGGATAGAGTTAAGGATTGTGTAAGTAAGATAGGAAAACTATCTGAAGACTTGGTACTTGATACTATAGGTGCAGAGTACCCTTATAGATATAGAAATAAGGTACAATTGCCTGTAGGGCTAATAAATGGAGAAATCCATATAGGATTTTATGCACCAAGAAGTCACGATATAATTGATCTTAAGGACTGCTATATTCAAGATGAGGCTGCGGATAAGGTAGTGGCATTAACAAAAGAATGGATGAAGAAATATAATATTCAACCAGCTACTATTGATGGGAAATATAACCCTAAGGGTGTATTAAGACACATAATGATAAGAAAAGGCTTTAAAACTGGAGAAGTTATGATAGTTCCAGTTACTAATAGCGTAGAGATTCCTTATAAGAAGGAATTTATTGAAGTTATGAAGAACAACATAGAAGGATTAACTTCTATAGTTCAAAATATAAATGATAAAGAGACAAATGTGATACTAGGCATGAGAAATAATACCCTATGGGGAAAAGATGTTATTACAGATTATATAGGTGATTTTAAATTCAATATATCACCATTATCATTTTTCCAAGTTAACCCTATGCAAACAGAGACCTTATATTCTAAGGCTTTAGAATTTGCAGAATTAACTGGAGAGGAAGTAGTATTTGATGCGTACTGTGGAACAGGAACTATAACCCTTTTCTTATCTCAAAAGGCTAAAAAGGTATACGGTGTAGAAATTGTTCCTCAAGCAATAGATGATGCATGGAAAAATGCAAAAGAAAATAATGTAGAGAATGTTGAATTCTTTGTAGGAGAATCTGAAACAGTAATACCAGAGCTTATATCAAAAGGGGTAATGGCTGATGTGGTGGTTGTTGATCCTCCAAGAAAAGGCTGTGAGCAATCTTTATTAGAAGCCATAGCTAATATATCTCCGAAGAGAATTGTTTATGTATCTTGTGATCCAAGTACACTAGCAAGAGACTTAAGAATACTTGATGATATGGGGTATAGTACTAAGAAGGTTCAACCAGTAGATATGTTTCCTCAAACTGCACACGTTGAGACAGTCGCCTTGATAACAAGGAAAGATAAATAAATAGGCTGTAAATAGCTTGAAATCAAAGGTTTCCAGACTTTCGGCAACAATTACCGATTGATGGAAACCTTGTTTTTTATCTTTCAAAAGTAGCCTAGGCTTAATAAACATTTTTGGGTTGAGGCTATAGAACTACTTTTTGCCTTGCGAGACAAGGGAACTACTGTTTTTGGATAGGGTTGAAACTAGGGAACTGTTGTTAAATGAATGAAGTAAAAGGCAGTAGTCCTATTACAGAACTACTGCCTTCTACTATGTTATCTTCCTAAATCATCTCGGCTAATATGTTGTTGTAGAATTGTTCTCATACGCTTGATCATATCGTTAACCGATGACTGAGGCTTATTAATAAGGTTTGCGATTGTACGTTGTGATTTTCCGTCATAAAGCATTTCAAATATTGGTGCCAACTCAGGAGCCTTGTTGCGAAGACTGTCAAGAAGGTCTTCAAAGAGCATAGCCGTTAGGATTGTTTCACACTGTATAGCAGCTGGGTCCTCGAATTCAAGCTCTGTTTCCTCGAAGAAAGATTCAAGCGAAAGAGGAGCTCCATCCTTCATCTTCTTGCAGGCCTTACAGTCCATTTCGCAGCGCTTGAGTTTTCCCTTGCCATCGCTAACTATGCAACGGCGGCTGCGTTCTTCACGTTTCATTTCTGCCCAAATGGGACGCATGTACGTAAGATAAAGTTCTTCGTCATCTGTAGGAATCATGATAGCTGATACTATTTTATTCCCGATTTTTGCTGGTACCACATCTTCCTTCTTGATACCGTACGCTTCGATTGTCTCTCTTGTTACCTCCATGGGGATGAGATAAGTTTTTTTGTCTTTCTTTGTCATAATATAAGCCCTCCTTCGGCTTGAAACCGAAGCGAGAGCTCACATGACGTGCACCAGCCCAAAAAGGCAATAGTCGACCGTCCGAATGGGATTACTCCCGCTTCAGAATTGGCGACCAGCTATTCCAGTGGCTGGTGGCAGTTATTTAGTTGTTCACCCGATAGGTCTGGAATCATCCTTGATCAGGGGATGTCCTATGGGGTGGGTTTGATGGAAGAGGCTAGTCAATGCTTAAAGTCGGTCTACGATGGTTTACATGTGTTTTTGCCTTAAATGATTGATTTTTGTAGTCTATTGTGATACCATGTTTGTGGAAATATCTGTATAAGCACCGTAAGCATGTCTTCCTCGTCCATCTAAGTAAAGAATACCAAGGCGAGTAGGTACAGGCGTATAGGTCAAAATGGTGTTTATTAGGTACTGTAGGTACAGGCTAGGTACAAGTGAGGTGAGCACGATCAAGAGTTTTGAATTTTTCAGAGACCTTTATAGATATCTTGTAAAACAAGAAAACCAGGGTGTCTTTATCATCAAATTTTTTATTGCCGGAGGAAGTAGCTACTTTACGCTGCCAAAGTCGAAAACACATAGAACAACATCATATTTAGAGAATGAGCGTCATTACGCAAAAGACAGAGTGTTGACCCCTGAAATGAAGGCGAGTTTCCCAAAACCGGCAAGGGTTGATGAACTTAAAAACTTTCTTGAAACGAACCTTGATTCCGATAAAGTTAGAGACTGCATGAATTCATTCGGTGTACCCGCATCATATGAAGTGAACAAACGCTATCTTGCAAGGGCATTAGCAGTTCAATTTCAAATGTTTATTGTTCGTGGCGATGATGATGTTGATAATGTCATAATCTCTGAATATCAACGACAAGTGCTCGGAGTTGAAGATGAGCCGAATATGATTTGTGGGCCTTTGAATAATGGCGATGATGTTTGGGTTGAAGATAAAGGTAGAAATCACAAGGCCAAATGTTACGAAACTTTTGAGCATACATGGGTGATTCACAATTCTGGACATCTAAGTTGGTACAGTAGAAAACTTGTCTTTGTAAATGCTACAGATGTCCGTCCTAGTGCTAGTGAAACGGAAATAGAGATACCGGAAACTGCTCCGGGTGAAATAATAAAAATAACCACGAGCTTTTACGCCCGTGGCTTTGAAGGAAAGTTCGATTGTATTTGGGAGATGCAAGACTGTGATGGAAATAACTGCTTTCCAAATTACAGATGGATTTTCAATGTTGCAATTGATACTATTTTTGAAGCCTAATCATGGAGGTTAACAACGTGAGTGATTATAACATTGAGAAATGGTCCACCTTGAAAGAAGTCATGGAATACCTTGGCATCGGCAGAGATACCGTTCTGCAGTGGATTGCAAAAAGGAATATGCCAGCTTACAAGGTAGGCAGACTGTGGAAGTTTAAGCTATCAGAAGTAGACGAATGGATTCGTTCCGGCGGCGCAGCTGATGAAGCTCCTGACAAAGACTAAAGTCCAGATTATTGGACAGACAAGATTATAAAATAATAATGGCAAGGTGTATTTGAACGCCACGAGCCGGAAAGAGGATAATGTTATGGCAAAAGCTGCTAAAAAAGAAGTTGCGGTTTCACTGGAGACCGTTTTGTGGAACTGTCGTGTTGCCCTTCGTGGGATTGGAAGTACTGAAAAGAATAGAGATGCTGTTATAGGATTAGTGTTTTTAAAGTTTGCAGGGGACAAGTTTGAAAGACGAAGAGCAGAATTATTGGAGCAATACGGGGATATACCAGCTTTCCTTGAAAAAGTATCGTTCTATAATGCAGTAAATGTATATTATTTGAAGGAAACTGCACGGTGGTCTTATATCGTTAAAAACGCAAGCGCTAATGATATTGCAGTTATTCTAGATCAAGCAATGGCAGATATTGAAGAAAGTAATACTCCATTAAAAGGAGCTTTACCACTTAATCTTTTTGCAACCCTTGGGGCAAGTAAAGAGGCTATCAAAAATCTAATAGATGAAGTAAATAAAATAGATGAGAAGCGCTTTCATGAAGATGATTTGATTGGCCGAGTATATGAATATTTTCTTCAGGTATATGCTGCTGCCGGAACAAAGGAAGATGGTGAATTTTATACCCCTGCTTCAGTAGTTAAACTGATTGCAGAAATGATTGAACCTTATTCTGGCACTGTATATGACCCATGTTGTGGTTCGGGCGGTATGTTCGTTCAATCTCTAAAGTTTGTAGATCGTCATAATGGTAATCGCCAGAACGTTTCAATTCTGGGCCAAGAGAGCAATCCCGACACATGGCGTCTTTGTAAAATGAATCTTGCTATCCGTGGTATTGCGCATAATCTTGGTGAAAAAAATGCTTCAACATTTACTGAGGATTTACACAAAGACAAAAAAGTTGATTATATTATGGCTAATCCGCCTTTTAATTTAAAAGGTTGGCGTGGTGAAGATCAACTTACTGACGATCCTCGGTTTAAAGGCTTTTCAACACCACCTGTAGCAAATGCAAACTACGCATGGATTCTTCATATGATTTCAAAATTAGATGTAAATAAAGGCGTTGCAGGTTTTCTGCTTGCAAATGGTGCATTAAACGCAGATGGTGTTGAATATGAAATCAGAAAAGAATTGCTTGAACGAGATAGGATTGAAGCTATTATCGTTCTACCTCGTGACATGTTCTATACCACAGATATTTCTGTCACTTTATGGATTGTTAATATGAATAAAAAAGCTTGTACATCAGGCGGCAGACAGCTTCGTGACCGTACAAATGAAGTACTATTTATGGATTTGCGCCGCTGGGATGGTAACATTGAAGAAATTGTAATTGATAAAGGGAAGAAAAAGAAAAAAACTGTTCTTACTGATGATCAGATTTCTGAAATAAAGAAAGTATACAGTAATTGGCAAAGTGCAGATACATCATTATATAAAGATGAACCAGAGTTTTGTAAATCTGTATCTCTTGATGGAGAGGATGGAATTCGCTCCAATAACTATTCTCTTGCACCAAGCAAATACATCGAGTTCATTGACCATGACTTAGAAATTGATTTTGAAAAAGAGATGGCACGTATTCAGGCTGAAATGCGCGAAGTGATGAAGGCTGAAAAGAAATCACAAACCATGCTCGAAGAAGCGTTCAGGGGGATTGGTTATGGGATTGACTAAACATAAAATTGGTAAGTACATTGAACTGTATGTGGAGGCTTGTAATAACCCGAATCTTACTGTTTATGATGTCTCTGGTGTAAATCGTGATAAAGAATTTTTTGAACCGTCTAAACAAGTAGGACAAGATACAAGCAAGTATAAAATTGTTCCTCCAAATTATTTTGCATGTAATCTAATGCACGTTGGACGTGATGAAGTACTTCCTATAGCATTAAATCATACTGATGATAATAAGCATGTGAGTCCTGCTTACACTGTATTTAAAATTAAAGATAATGATTCTTTGCTTCATGAATACTTTTTTCTGATGTTGAAATCTAGCGAACGCGATAGATATTTTTGGTTTCACACTGACTCATCTGTTCGTGATGGTATGGCATGGGAAGATTTCTGTGATCTTGAAATCGAACTCCCACCGCTACCGATTCAGCAAAAGTATGTTGACATATATAATGCTATGCTTGCAAACCAGAGAGCCTATGAAACAGGTCTTGAGGATTTAAAGCTGACTTGTGATGCTTATATTGACCGTTTGCGTCTTAAACTACCACACGAGGCAATAGGACCGTATATTGAACTCTCAGATAAAAGAAACGATGATTTGGATTATGGTGTCCATGACGTGCGTGGTGTATCGATTGAAAAACGATTTATAGATACAAAAGCCGATATGAACGGAGTCTCGCTAAAGCCGTACTACCTTGTTGCGCCTGACGAGTTTGCATATGTAACGGTTACTTCCAGAAACGGGGAAAAGATATCGATTGCCCATAATGGAAGCGAAAAGACATATATATGCTCTTCTTCATACGTAGTTTTCCGTGTAGTAAACATAAAAAAGTTGTTGCCAAGCTACCTGCGCATTTTCTTTAGTCGAAGCGAGTTTGATCGCTACTCACGCTTCCATTCTTGGGGCAGTGCTCGTGAGACATTCGATTGGTCTGAAATGTGTGATGTTAAAATACCTATACCAGAAATTAAAGTGCAGGAATGTATCGTTGAAATCTACAATGCTTATCTTATGAGACGCGATATAAATGAAAAGTTGAAAGAGCAAATAAAAGACTTATGCCCTATATTAATTAAAGGCGCGTTGGAAGAAGCAAATACGTAAAGGAGGGTTAAAAATGAGTTTATATACAGAACGTCATGGATTAAGAAAGCCAATCGTACGTACGAGTAAAATTTCAAAAGAAGTTTACACCTTGCTATTAAATATATGCCAAAAATACTATAAAAATCTAACACATATCTTTAAACTTCAGCAGCATTGTTCTTTTGTAGGCCAGGATTATATTGAATTTAACCGTAGTCAATTTGAAAATAGAATGGCAATAAAAATTCCTAACATTTTCAGAGATGAACATGGTCATATAGCTGCTCCACAATATAATGATGATTATGACCAATATTCATTAATTGACCTTATAGAATATGTTGCTGAAAATATAAAGGATATTTCTGAAGGATGGAATAATGATCGTTATAAAAATTATTGGTATATTCATTGTTTGGATACAACAAATGTTTTCGATGACTACAGAAATGAAATAAACGAAATATTTGTAGAGTCTGGGGTGTTGTTTATTTTAACCACTGAAAAGATCATTGAACGCATTGTAGAAAATAGTCCTTTGTCAGCAAAAATAGAAGCGGAAACTCAACAAATTTCTGAGGTTGGGACAAGAGAATTAATGAAAGATGCAATTGCATTATATAAAACACCAAATCCTGCAGCCCGCCAAGATTCAGTTGAAAAAATATGGGACGCTTTGGAACGACTGAAAACTTATTATACAAACATGGATAAAAAAACATCAGCCACAAAGGTTGTTGAGGATATGAGCAATGGGCAAAGTGATTTTATTACTGTGTTTAATGCAGAATTTAAAGCGCTAACGGATATTGGTAATAATTTTAGAATCCGTCATCATGAGACAAATAAAATTGATATTACAGATAATCGTCACTACGATTACTTTTTTAACCGATGCTTATCGTTAATTGCTTTAGCAATTCAATATTTACAATAAAAGGAGGAGGGGTTAAGTTGGATTATATCTTTGAAAAAGGAAAATTTACTGAAGATGAGCTTGAGCAGGCCATAATTACGCTTTTCAAACAACAAGGCTATACTTATGTCCAGGGGGAGGGTCTTCATAGAAAGTATGAGGATATCCTTCTTCTTGATGACCTACGTGCATTTATAGCTGATCGTTATGCATCTGAAAGTTTGAGTGAAGCCGAGATTCAGAAAATTATTAATCGTCTTAATCTCATTCCTTCTACACCACTTTATAACGGAAACCGCGAGACATTTTTACTTGTAAACGAGGGTTTTGACTTGGTACGTGATGATATTAGCCAGGTCGCGTTACATGTGGACTACATTGACTTTGATGAACCAAGTAATAATATTTTTAAGGTTGTTAATCAGTATTCTGTTCAGGGAGAGCGTTTGCGTCGCCCTGACCTACTTGTGTTTATAAACGGTATTCCTATTGCTATTTGTGAGTTCAAAACAGCGATCGAAGAAGATACTACCATCCATGATGCATGGGAACAGGTTACAATCCGCTATAAAAGGGATATCCCGAAATTAATGAAGTATTGTTTTCTTTCTGTTATTAGTGATGGAGCCAATACAAAACTCGGAAGCATTTTCACACCATACAAGTTCTATTACTCGTGGAATAAAGCAAACGATCAAGATAAAGTATCAAATGGTATAAGCTCTCTGCTCACCATGATTGAAGGTGCTTTTGCAAAAGATCGGGTTACTAAAGTTCTTAGAGACTATATTTTCTATCCAGATGATAGTAAGAAGGATGAAGCTATAGTTTGCCGTTATCCGCAGTTCTTTGCTGCGCAGAAAATGCTTGATAACATTAAAGCACATATGCGCCCCACCGGTGATGGAAAAGGTGGTACATATTTTGGTGCTACCGGATGCGGCAAGACTTATACTATGTTATTTTTATCACGTTTGATTGCATTGAGAGATAATGAGGCCTTCAGTAATCCTACCATTGTCATTCTCGAAGACCGTGAGGATTTGGATACACAAACTTCAGAATTATTTGTAACGGCGAAAAAGTATCTACATGAAAGTGATGTTCGAAGCATTGAAAGCCGTGAAGATATGGAGAAGACGTTGCGAGATAAACCAAGCGGCGGTATTTACATTACCACCATCCAGAAGTTTTGTGAAAAAACTAGCTTGCTTTCTGACCGTAGCAATATTATTTGTATTTCTGATGAGGCTCATAGAACGCAAACTGGTGTTGGTGCGAAGCTTAAGAAAACTGATAAAGGTGTATTCACCACTTTTGGATTTGCAAAGTACCTGCGTGACAGTTTCCCTAATGCTACATATTGCGGTTTCACAGGAACTCCGATAGACGAAACAATAGCTGTCTTTGGTAATGTTGTGGACAGTTATACAATGAAAGAGTCTAGTGATGATGGAATAACGGTTCGTATTGCTTATGAACCACGTCTTGCGCGGGTAATTGTATCTGACGAACAGGCAAAAGAAATTCAGAAGTATTATGACCAGTGCATAGCTGATGGCTCTAATCCGGAGCAGGTTGAAGAAAGCAAACGCGCTATGAGTTCTATGACAGCTATACTCGGTCATCCTGATAGGATTAAAAAGTTGGCTTCTGATATGGTGACTCATTATGAATCGCTCTGTGCAGAAAAGCCAGAAATTGTGCAAAAGGCAATGATAGTATGCGCAGATCGGCCGTTGGCTTTTAAAGTATTAAAGGCGGTAGAAGCTATCCGCCCTGACTGGTTCGTGGCTCGTAAAGCTGAAAACGAATCAGATCTGACAAAAGATCAGTTAGATAAACTTGTAGCCTTACCTAAAATCAATATGGTTGCCACGCAAGGCCAGAACGATGAGAAAGAACTGTTTGATATATGTGGCACAAAAGAACATCGTAAGATGTTAGACAAACAGTTTAAGAATAACGACTCAAACTTTAAAATTGCGATTGTTGTTGATATGTGGATTACAGGATTTGATGTTCCGTCCCTGGCTGTCATGTATATCGACAAACCACTTCAAAAGCATAGCCTTATTCAGACGATCTCCCGCGTAAATCGTGTATTTGATGGTAAGGATAAAGGTTTAGTTGTGGACTACATTGGAATTAAAAATGACATGATGGAAGCTGTCAAAAAATATGGTGGCCCTCAAGAAAACCCGATTGATGAACTTAATATTTCATTGTCTATATTCCGTAACCATTTGGCGTTAATAGATGAGCTTCTTTCAAGTTTTGATTCTACGATGTTCCATCATGGGACACCGATACAAAGACTTAATTGCTTAAATGCTGCCGCAGAATATGTTCAAGCCAGTAAAGATATGCAAACTCGTTTCATGGGCTTATCTCGCAGATTAAAAGGAGCGTACCATATTTGCTTCCCTTCCGGCGAACTAACTGACGAAGAAACAGCAAAGGCACAGTTCTACTTAGCAATACGCTCAATTATTTATAAGCAGACTAAGGGAGATGCACCGGATTCAGAAGTTATGAATAGCGTAGTTGAAGAAATGGTACGCGAAGCTATTACTTGCACTGGTATCGAAAATATTGTCGATGAACATAAAGCTGTTGATCTATTCAGCGACGATTTCCTTGCTGAGCTTGATAATGTAAATCTTCCAATTACAAAGTTTAATGCACTGTTGAAGCTTCTGCGCAAAGCTATTACAGCTTATGGGCGCACCAATAAAGTCAAGGCTATCGAGTTTGATGAGCGATTGAAAGAAGTTGTTGATGCTTATAACAGCCGTGATAAGCTGGTATTTACAAGTGAGGTTGTTTCGGACTTCGTTAATGACTTGTCTGAACAGTTGCTCAAGATAATGAAAGACTTGCAAGATGATAAGTCTTCATTTGAGAAACTTGGAATCAGCTATGAAGAAAAAGCTTTTTACGATATTCTTGTAAAAGTTCGTGACGATCATGGGTTTCCATATGAGGATGAAAAATGTCTTGTTCTTGCTAAAAAGATAAAAGAGCTCGTTGACGATAAAGCACAGTTTGCTGATTGGTCATCGCGTGATGATATAAAGAATCAACTCAACATGGACCTTACAGTGCTTCTTTATAAAAATGGTTATCCTCCTGAATGGGATGAAGAAGTATTTGAAAAGGTTATGGAGCAAGCTGAGAATTTTAAGAAATATAGTGATTAAAATATCTCGGAAGGCACTGTAGGAGGTAGTTTATGATCAATGCATTAACAAAGAGCATAAATAGCAGAGGCTTTGACCAGGTCTTTAAAGAGGTTCTTCATTCGGAGAGTCTTGGCTTGCTTGCAAATGAAGAACTGCGTCTATTCAGGCTAAAAGAAGTCATAGATAATAAGTTTTCAAAGGACTCACTCCGTACATTCATAAGTAAAAATATAGGGCATTATGTTTTCTCGCGTTCAAGGATTGAACAGTTCCGTGTCGAAGGCGATGAGTTTAGTGTTGGTATTGAGGCATTGGACCTTATGTATAAGAGTGGTCGTGCAGATGAGAAAGGTACTGGAAACGAGCTAGGTGAAATACTTTTGTATGCCTTCCTTGAGACGGTTTTGGGTGCACCAAAGATATACAGCAAGATAGAGTTAAATTCATCAGTCAAATCTGGGATAAGCGCATGTGATGGTATGCATTTACGAGCACTTAACTCCGGAGGAAAAACGCTGTCTTATGAGATGATATTTGGTACCTCATGCGTTGTTGGAGATCTTGGTTATGCCATAGATGAGGCCTTCGAGTGCATTCAACAGATATCTGGTAGAACAACAGAAGAATTACAGATCGTTGATAGTACGGTTTTTGAATTGCCCGCTAATGATCCTGTGGCTCTCCAACTAAATGATATTATAAAACCTGCTCCCGGTAAGGATGTATATCGAGATACAGCTTTTGGCATTTTTCTCGGTTACACAATTGGTTTAGACTCTTCACGGTATAAAAGTTCAGATTATCGAGATGCACTAGAAAAAAAGATGGACAATGATATTAAACACTATGCTCCTTATATAAAAGAAAAGATTAACAAGCTTAGCCTTAACAATCGTTCTTTCTATGTGTACGTGCTTCCCTTTGATAACGCAGAAGATGACAAGAAGGCCATTATGAAAACTGTCATGAGAGAAGGTGACTCTTATGGCAGATAAAAAGAACTTGAAGTTTGGTGATGTTTTCTTTGCTGAATTGAACCAGGATGCCTATCTAAAGAAAATATATGAAGACATATTATACAATTACGCTATCAAGGTTTTTGGATTTAATAAACGCCGGAAGCGCGAGATACCGATAAAGGATGCTCTCGCTTTTGCAGATCTACTTTCAAAATCCAATCATGCAACACTTTACGATTCCCAAAAAATGTGGGCACAAGAAATAGTCACAATGTTGCATTATATTTACCCCGAAGACGAGAAGGTCTCTTATATAGCTGGTTCTGTACTATCAAGCATTGGTAATTATCAGGGTACGAATATTGTTAAATCATCGTTTGATGGAGTTGGCACTCTTGATAAAATTTTCGCGGGTTACAAAAAGGAATATTATACAATCCCGGCGGACCCCGAAAAGCAGTTTATGAGTGCTCAAAAAATCGTGTATGACCATTTTGCCGATGAGTATTACAGTTACTCTGGCCCAACGTCTATGGGTAAATCTTACATAATGAGGATGTTCATCAAGCAACAGATTTTTTCTGGTGTCAAAAATAATTTTGCGCTTGTTGTGCCAACGAAAGCTTTAATTAATGAGGTTCGAATAAAGATAACAGATGACTTGCAGTATATGTTACATGAGAATAACTATCACATTGTAACGGCTGCAGGAGATGCTGTATTAATGAAAAATTCCGAAGAAAACAGTGAACGAAGATATATTTTTATCATGACTCCGGAACGGTTGCTCTATCTCCTTATTAATGAACAAAATATTCAGCTTGACTACTTGTTTATTGATGAGGCCCATAAGCTTTCTGGTACTGATAATCGAAGCCCTTTTTATTACCAAATTGTTCATATGCTTTCAGAACGAGAGCATAGACCGCACTTTGTTTTTGCGTCTCCTAATGTTCCTAATCCTGAAATATATTTAAGTTTGATAGCAGGCGTGGAATCAAATGAGTCGAAAAAGCAAAAACTCGCGTCATCATTTTCCCCTGTTTCTCAAGTTAAGTTTTTAATTAATCTAGATGACAATGAGGTAGATGTATATAATGAGCATACAAAGGAAACGGTGCCTTTAACATCTATAGCACTTGAAGACGCGGACTTGACAGATGTGCTTCTCCGCTTTGAAAAGGATGATAAAGGTGTAGAAAGACAGTGTATTATATACTTCCCTTCTACCCGTAAGACAGTAGTAGCGGCAAGGGATTTTGCTGCTAATCGTGTTGAAAAGAGTAATGATAAAGAGCTGATAGAACTCGCTAAAGACATAAAGAATGATATACATGGAGATTACTATTTAGCTGAACTTATTTCCAAGGGCATTGCATATCATATAGGTTACTTGCCAGCGTCTATTCGTCAGAGAATAGAAGATTTGTTCCGGGCAGGTTCTATAACGGCATTATTCTGTACAAGTACGCTTGTTGAAGGTGTTAATTTGCCAGCGGACAATTTGTTTATTACAGACTTTAAAAATGGCAGCAAGCATATGAAAGCTGTAGATTTCCGTAACCTTATCGGCCGTGTTGGACGCTTGGAATACAATCTTTATGGCAATGTATTTCTAGTCGCGAGTAGTGAAAAAGCAAATGAAAAATATGTAAGCCTGCTTCAGGAGGACATAGCACCACAGACATTGTCTATTGAAAAAGGACTTACAAAACCACAAAAGCAAAATGTTATAGAAGCCCTTTTACATGGAACAGTGGAGCTTGTGAAATATCCAGAAAAGCAGTCAGCAGATTCGTATGATCTAATGCGTAAATTTGCAATCATTCTCTTAAATGATATTTTGAAAAATCGCAATAGTCGTGTTAGACAAGAATTTCGGCAGCTAATGAAACCGGGAGACGAAGATAAGATCAGAGCCCTTTTTGCTTCCAACGAAGAATACATCCAGGATGATGATATAACAATATCTGTTGACCAGTCAGAGTCCTTGTATCAAGCAATTTCACAAAACGGGCTTGAGTTCCCTGCGGTTGATGAACAAGGTAACTTTGATTCAGCAAAATTACTGGCGTTTCTGGAGCGTCTATGCAGAATATTTAAATGGGAGATATATGAATCTGAAACTTTAGGACATGTAGGCAAATATTCCAAGAAGCATGGTAGGCTTAGTTGGTATGCTGTTATTTTAAGCCAGTGGGTACAAGGTGACGGTCTAAACAAAATAATGTTTCAGGCTATTAGTTATAAGCAGCGTAATCCAGAAAACGCTCTATATATCGATAACAACTACGTTGACTACAATGACTCTCGTGAACATAGAAATATAGTTATTTCTGATGTGCTCAGTGTTATTGATAAAGTCATTCTTTTCAAAATATCAAATTATTTCTTGAAAGTATCAAAGGCTTATAAAGAAATAAGACAGGTTGAAAAGGTCCCTAATGACTGGTATGAGTTTGTTGAGTATGGTTCTACGAATAAAAAAATAATAAATATCCAGAAGCATGGTTTTTCACGTGAGTCATCTCTTTATATTTTAAATCATGGAAAAGACTATATTGCGCAGACTGAGCCTGAATTAAAACTAAAAAAGAGTCTGTTAGAATGTTCAAATGAAGGCGTGAAGAAAGATGCCGCAATCATCAAATACAACATTCCAGACTTATTTGTAGATTAGAAATGAGATAAGGCCTCTGAAGGATTAAGTTCCCTCAGAGGTCTTTTCTAATCTTTCTTATAAAACATTGTCTCATAGCCATCGGCTCTAAGAGCCAACCCTTTTATCCAGGGTGGCGTTCGCCCCATCTGTTCACAAACTGCTTTAAGGGAGACATCCATGCTGCACTCAATAATTAGCTCGTCGTGGACGTGACCACAGATAAAGCAATGGCTGAGTGTTTTCATTGCGTAGGCCAGGATATCCCGGCTGATTGCCTGGACAACATTTTCCGTAAACTTCGGCCCGTAACTTTCGATGCGTTCCCACTTCTTAGTGTTGCTGGTTCCTTCGTAGGTGACAGACTCACCACCGAACTGGTTCTGTTCGATCTTAGGCTTTACATAGGAAAGCCTCCTGCCGGAAGGAAGCTCAATAAAAAGCATACCCTTCTGGTAGTAGAAATTAATGCCATGTGTTTTGGTATGTGTTCTTAAACGAACTGCTTCTTTAATATTTCTGTCAACATCCCACCACAGCTTTGTAATCTTCGGGTTTGACGCTCTCCAAGAATCAACCAGCGGCTGCAATTCGTCTTCAGTAAGGCCCATTTCCAATGCACCCATAGCCTTAAGTGCTCCAACACTGCCGCCATATCCAAGTGCCAATTCTGCGATTTTACCTTTTTGCCGAAGGTGGCTATTTACACCATGCTTTTCAACTGGTACATGGAACATAGCAGAAGCGGAAGCGCAGTAGATATCACCATTGCTTTCAAATACGTCTAATCGCCATTGCTCCCCGGCTAAGAAGGACAGAACCCTAGCCTCGATAGCACTAAAGTCACACACAATAAGTTTGTATCCTGACCTTGGAACAAAAGAGGTTCGGATAAGCTGAGAGAGTGTATCAGGCACATCCTCATAAAGAAGTTTCACTGCATCATAATCTCCGAGCTTTACAAGGGACCTTGCATCTTCCAAATCAGGGATATGATTTTGAGGTAAGTTCTGTAATTGTATATGCCTGCCTGCCCAGCGACCAGAACGGGAGGCACCATAATATTGGAACATGCCGCGAGCCCTACGATCTAAACAGACAGTGTTCTGCATGGCCTGATACTTTTTAACGCTACTTTTTGCAAGCTGCTGGCGAAGTTGAAGCACGTCGCGTTGTTCCTCCGGCGCAGTCTTTATAAGAGCTGCGACATTCTTTTTCCCAAGCGACTCGGTCTCAACACCATTATCAGAAAGCCACTGTTTTACCTGAACGACGCTGTTTGGATTATCAAGATTGGTAAGCTCCTTCATTGCAGCAGTAAGTTCTTCTTTGGATTTCTCATCGAAGATGATGGCATTTTTAACGACACCCATATCAAGTAGGATGCCTCTGTCATTAATCTCTTGATCCAGATGGTATTCGTCCCATACAAACTCAGGTACGGGATAGCTTTCTAGTCGCTTCTTAATTGCCTGTTCCACCTCAACATCTCGGATATTATATTTTTTAAATAGGGACCACTTCGCCATATCATGTTCAGGCAGATTACGAGTGCGGCCACTATTTGCTTTGGTAGGCTTGCATGGAACGCAGAAATATTTGATAAGGTCTTTGCCTTCTTTTAGCTTCTGTTCACCGAGCTTAAGAACTGTGCCTACACCTTCAAGGGAAAGAGGTAAGCCCATATAAGCAGACCATATCATGCTGCAGCGCCATGAAGATGGGTTAAGGTAACCTTTAACTGAGTCCTCTGGGATGCTGTAGCTATTAAACTTATCCGGGTAGTGCTTACGAAGCCAATATGATAAACAGACACGTTCGAATGAAGCGTTAAAGGCCCATTTAGTTATATTTTCATCGGTTAATGCATTTAGTATATCTTCTGGGACTTTCTCCCCTAAGGCTAAGTCAATAATGTGAACCTCACCGCCATTAATTGCGTAACCAAATAGGAGGACTTCAAAGCTTGGAGATTCTGCATAGCGATAAACGCCACACTTACCAAGGTCCACATCCGAGTAAGTTTCAAGGTCAAGAGAAAGTGTTTTTATATCTTCCATAACATCCTCCTTTCAAAAGAAAAGGGCGGCAGCAGGAGTGCCACCGCCCAAGCAATTAAAACTTATCAAGTGTATCAAAGTTTTTCTTTGCTTTTTCTTTCTTGTGCTTTTTGATGGCGTCATTAATTTCAGTTACGACCCAGAATAGGGCTCCGATGATAAACACGCCGTATAAAGTAATAAGTTCAATAACAAGAATAGTTTCCATATGATTTACCTCATTTCTTTGATTGTCTAAGGTGGCAGGTTATCCTACCACCCGGATTGTCAGTTACTGTTTAGGAAAGGAAGTCTTCATCATCCTCAGTAGCGAAGTCATCCTCGGCATTAGACTTACCGCCAAGATGCTCGCCATCACGGATCTTCTGAAGGTTATTAAGGGAACAAGCGATACCCTTATTTCCGTTGGTGTTGAATGCGTAGAAATTTACACTGGCACGACCGTAAACACCGGAATAAATCTCAGAGCGCTCGATGATAGGCTGACGGTCTGCATCTACGATGCCAGGCGCAGAGCTGTTGTTGGCATTCATAAAGTAGGCATTTTTGTAAGCGGGATCGTCAGGACGTTCTACATCACCATCACGAAGAGGAGTCTTAAGGGCAGCAAGAGGAGGTACAGTACGACCATTGCCTTTAAGCTTACCTTCGCCTTCGTGGTAAGCTGCTTCTATTGCGGCTTTGATCTTCTCGATGGTCTTTGTGTCGGACTTAGGGATAATGAGAGATACACTGTACTTAGGGGTGCCACCATTTATGGATTTAGGCTCCCATGCATTCACATAGCTCCAACGGGTATCAGGGCCAGTAACTACTTTTAACGGATTAACTGTCTTTGTCATGATTTATTTCCTCCTTAATTTTCATCAAAATCTTCAAATGCTGAGTTGTATACAGGTCTTTTGTCATCAGCGGTAACAAGGACCGGTTTCCCAGGCGGCTTAAAGGTTAGCCCACCGAGAATATCTTCAAATGTTTTCTTGCCGAGAAGTGCTGTCATGGCTGTGATGCCGAGCAGTTTCTTCTCATACGGGTCTTTACCAGCTGCAATAACAACATCAGCTACCGCAGCTTCGTCGGTGTACTTTCTGTTGGAACGACCGGCGACTAACTTAAAGCCTTCAAACTTGGTACCGTTCAGAGCTTCCTTCAGAGCATATTCCTTGACATCATTGGCCCAAGATACCAGCTCATCTGCTTTTGTAAGGATTGCTGCGATTTCATCGTTATCGAGAGTGGCAGGTACCTCAAAGTCGTACTTTGCGAGCTCCAGGTTGTATTCAGCACGCTTCCTGCAGGTTGCTTTAGCCTTACAGAACTGGCAGTGCTCGCCAGCCTTGTATTCGCCCTCGCCTTTAATAGCAAGCTGTGCAGTAGGAGCCAATACTTCCTCAGCCCACTTGATTAGTTCGCTCTTAGAGATGCTGTATTCGCTAATGTTTTCTCTACGAGGCTGATAGATGATCAAGTGGATATTGTCGATGTCGTAAATGCCATCGAAAAGAGCCAAACCTCCAAGTGCATAGCAGAACATTTGTGGATTTCTTTCCGCAGATACCTTGATGCCAAGTCCGTATTTGTAGTCAATTACGGTAAGAGTGCCGTCTGATATAATCAAACAGTCAACATGGCCATAGCCTTCTGGGACATATTTCGAGAAGTCGAGTTTCTGCTCAATAAGTATCTGAGGATCAGCACAGGTTTCTCTTGCTTTCTCAAGCTGTTCAATTACAAAGGCTGCGTAGTATTCAGCGTGGCTGTTCATTTCCTCATCGTAGAAGCTTAAAGATTCGGTCGGGTCCTTTGTATCAAGTCCCAGCAATTTTTCAAGCTTGTACTGTGCGAGTGTATGGGCATCAGTGCCTTCCTGTGCAAAGCTGCTGGACGCATCTTCAAACTTCTTACTAAGTAGCGCTGATGGCGGACAAGATATCCACTTGTGTGCGGATGAAGCTGAAAGCAGTGCATGTTTTACGCTCATTTAATTGCCTCCGCATCCGAAAGTAATGCGGCATACTGTGACGGGTCTACGCTGGAGAGCTTCTCCGCACCGTATTTTTTCAGAAGTCCCTTAAGCGCTTCTGTGTATCCGGCTCTGGACATTTCTGCAAACTTCTTGCGAACATCTAAGAACGAATACTCTGGTTTCGGTTCCTCTGTTGGTATTGCGGGTGCTTCCATAACACTTTCGGGCTCGTCACCTGTACTTGAGAAAATCTCTGCAAGCGAGTCAGCAATGTTAATGAGAGTTTTGCCGCAGTCCCTAAGTTCAGAAAGAACCTGACTAAGTTCACTCATCTTGCTCATTTGGAGTACCTCCTTCCTTCTTTTCTTGTTCCTTTGTAGACAAGGCTTTGATTTTTTGAGCCAGTCTTTTGGATACAACGCTTATGGCTGTGAGGGTGTCAGCAAGTTCTTCATCCAGCTGATTATCTTTCGAAGCCTCTGCATTCGTCTGTGTCTGCATCGTATTACCTCCCTTTCCGAGAGGATTTGTTCCCTCTCTAATAGTCCCAGGACAGTTTTGTGTGGTTTGAACGAAATCTTTTTGATTTTTTTTAGGCCACACATTTTTCATGTCCTTCACTAATCCCAGGACACTTAAAACGAAAATGAACGAAAAAAGACAGCAGATTTTTCAGGTCTGCTGTCACTTATATAAGGAAGGAAAAATTTATTTTCAAAAGTTCGTTCAAAGCGGCGGTTTCTGTCCTGGGACTGGTAGAGGGACTTTTATGCCGCTCGAATCTTAATAAGGAGGTTCGCTTATGAACGAACAGATGAGATGTAAATATGGTACCGGCGGAGTGGACAAGAAAAACAGTGAAGGCTATCCCGACCCTACCGCATACGAGGCGCTGACAAACATTAAAAAGGAAGACAAGACCTTCAGGCCGCTGGTGTATATCTGCTCACCATATGCGGGTGATGTAGAGAGAAACACTGAAAGGGCAAAGCTTTATAGCCGGTTCGCTGTTATCGAAAGAAATGCTATCGCCTTTGCACCACACCTACTATTTCCTATGTATCTATCGGATGATGATCCTGCGGAACGCGAGCTTGCACTGTTCATGGATATTGTCTTCTTAGGAAAATGCAATGAGCTGTGGGTGTTTGGTAAGAACATCACAAATGGAATGCAGATGGAGATTGATAAAGCGAAGAAACGCCATATGACTATTCGCTATTTTACCGAGGATATGGAGGAGGTAGAAACATGCAACTAACAATTTGTACTGCAAGCTGTGTTGGAAATCAAAAGAATTGCCTCTATCCAAATAAGAACGTTGTCACCTCGGCTGAAGAATTAAAAGAAGCCGCAAAGCTAGACCACGTTTGCGCGGAGTACAAGAACAACTATCGCAGTGCAGATAATTTCTTAAAGTCTGATGTCATCGTCATGGATTGCGATAATGATCACACTGAAAATCCGGATGAGTGGATAACGCCAGAGGCATTGGATGAAATTTTGACGGATATTTCATATGCGATTGCTCCCAGTCGCCATAATATGCTTTCTAAAGATGGAAAAGCAGCAAGACCCAAGTTCCATGTTTACTTTTCTATAGAAGAGCTAACAGATGCGGAAGCATATGTGGCTATTAAAAGAGCTATCCATGCTCAGTTTCCATTCTTTGATGATAACGCTCTGGATGCAGCACGTTTTATCTATGGGGCTGATACCGGCGAAGTTATCTGGCATGAAGGTTGGCTTACGATTGATGAGTTGTTGGAGAATGTTCCTGCACCTACAAATACAGGTCGCAGCAATTCAATACCTGAAGGTCAACGCAACAATACGCTTTCTCGTTTTGCTGGCCGCGTTGTAAAGAGATACGGCAGCACAGATAAGTCCCATGAGATTTTTCTGGAAGAAGCTAAGAAGTGCGACCCGCCTATGGATGAAGAAGAGCTTACTGCTATCTGGAATAGCGCTATCAAGTTTGCAAGGAAGGTGCAAGGTCAGGATGGGTATGTTCCTCCAGATGACTACAATTCCGACTTCGATAATAACTCGTTGAGACCTTCCGATTTTTCTGATATTGGTCAGGCGAAGGTGTTGACTCGTGAATATGGCAATGAGCTCTGTTACACCGACGCCACTGATTATCTTCGTTTTAACGGTGAGTATTGGATGGAATCACGGCAGCAGTCGGTTGGTGCAATGGAAGAGTTCCTCGATTTGCAGCTTCAAGATGCCATCGGTGAGGTGGAAAGCGCTCTTAATGCCTTAGTTGCTTTGGGTGAAAAGGAAGAAGATATTCTTGCTGGTGGCAAAAAGTATGAAGCATCACTTTCAGGAGATCCATTAAAGGCATTTAAGAAGTATCAGTCGGCAATAGCTTACAGAACTTTTGTAATGAAGCGCAGGGATATGAAATATGTCATCTCAGCATTGCAGGCTGCAAAGCCAATGCTGGAAATCAAGGTGAGCAACTTAGATAAGGATGAGTTCCTACTTAATACACCAGGTGTTACGTTTGACCTTCGCAAGGGTCTGGCCGGTGGTCGTGCTCCAGATGCAGCGGATTATATAACAAAGCAAACAACCGCTTCTCCGGGAGATAAGGGTGAGCAAATTTGGTTAGATGCTCTGAACACCTTTTTCTGTAATGACCAAAAGCTGATTGATTACGTTCAACAGATTGTTGGCCTTTCTGCAATCGGTAAAGTCTATCTCGAAGCTATCATCATTGCCTATGGTGGAGGCCGCAACGGTAAATCAACCTTCTGGAACAGCATCTCAAGGGTACTCGGCTCCTACAGCGGTGCGATCTCAGCCGATACACTTACAGTTGGCTGTCGCAGAAACGTAAAACCTGAAATGGCAGAGCTTAAGGGCAAACGACTCATCATTGCTTCCGAGCTTGAAGAGGGTATGCGCCTCAACACTTCTATTGTTAAACAGCTTAGCTCTACGGATGAAATCGAAGCTGAGAAAAAGTATAAGGACCCGTTTAAGTTTGAGCCTTCTCATACACTGGTGCTTTACACGAATCATCTTCCCAGAGTCGGTGCCAATGATGATGGCACCTGGAGACGTCTCATCGTCATTCCCTTTAATGCAAGAATTGAGAATAAAAGTGACATCAAAAACTACGCCGACTACCTTGTTAAGAATGCAGGCTCGTACATCATGAGCTGGATCATCGAAGGTGCAAAGAAAGCTATTGAGGCTAACTACCATTTCAGTGTTCCCGCATGTGTTCAGGAGGCCATTGAAGCATACAGAGAAAATAATGACTGGCTTGCTTCCTTTTTGGAGGATTGTTGCGAAGTGGATAAGACATACCAGCAAAAATCCGGAGAGTTTTATCAGGAATACCGTGCCCATTGTGGGCGCAACGGTGAGTACACAAGAAGTACAACAGATTTCTATACTGCTTTGGAGACTGCTGGGTTTGAACGTAAAAAGACCAAAACAGGTAGCTTCATTTATGGAGTGCGCTTAAAGGAGGAAGAGTTTCTAAGTTGAGTTGCACCGAGTAGCACTGACTTAATACGGTGACGGTCAGTTATGGTCATATACAGAACTTCGCATTAGAGAAAAATTTATAAAAATTCTTTATATAAGAGGTTTATGAGTAGACCTTCACAGACCGTCACCAATTTTGATGGAGATATAGCGATGAGAGAAAAAGAAATAGAAAAGAAGTTAACTTTGGAAGCAAAAAAGCGTGGCGGGCTGGCAGTGAAGTTTGTATCTCCGGGCTTTGATGGTATGCCGGATAGAATCGTTCTAATGCCTGAAGGAAAGATGGCCTTTGTTGAGGTTAAGGCACCTGGTAAGCGCCCGCGCCCATTACAGATGGCAAGGCACAAATTGCTTAGAGCATTAGGCTTTTTAGTGTTTGTACTAGACGACGAGAGTCAGATTGGAGGGATTTTAGATGCAGTACAATCCACATGATTATCAGAAATACGCTATCAGTTATATCGAATCTCATCCGGTGTCAGCAGTACTGCTTGATATGGGTTTAGGAAAAACAAGTATCGCTCTTACTGCAATAAATGACCTACTGTTTGATTTCTTCGAAGCCCATAAAGTGTTAGTTGTAGCACCACTTCGAGTGGCAAGAGATACCTGGCCAGCTGAAGTTGAAAAATGGGATCATCTATCTGACCTGATCGTTTCTGTCGCAGTAGGAAGCGTCACTGAACGGGTTCAAGCGTTAAAGGCCACAGCCGATATTTATGTAATCAACCGAGAGAATCTTTCATGGCTCATTGATGAGAGCGGACTTCCGTTTGATTTCGATACAGTAATAATTGATGAGCTTTCTTCCTTCAAAAATCATCAGGCTAAGCGTTTTAAGTCTTTTATGAGGGTGCGTCCTAGAGTAAAGCGCATTATTGGTATGACAGGAACACCAAGCAGCAATGGACTAATGGATTTATGGGCCGAGTTCAAATTGCTTGACATGGGTGTAAGGCTTGGAAGGTTCATAACTGCGTTTCGTAACAACTACTTCATGCCGGATAAAAGAAATGGCCAGATTATTTACAGTTACAAGCCTCTTCCCGGAGCGGTGAAATGCATCTACAAGAAAATTTCCGATATTACAATTTCAATGAAGTCAACGGATTATCTTAAGATGCCTGAACTGGTTAGTAGTGAATACACAGTTATGCTTTCTGAAAAAGAGGCAGAACGTTATGACGAATTAGCAAAAGACCTTGTACTGGAGACCCCTGGTGGAGAGGTTACTGCTGCGAATGCTGCAGCGCTTTCCAACAAGCTCTGTCAGATGGCTAACGGTGCCATTTATAACGATAGTGGTGAAACCCAGGTCATTCATAATCAGAAATTGGATGCATTGGAGGATATTATTGAAGCAGCTGCCGGAAAGCCAATACTTGTGGCCTATTGGTATAAGCACGACTACGAAAGAATCGTAGAAAAGCTTCATAGCATAAAGGTTCCATTTTCTAAGCTGGATACCGCTGAAAGTATTCGAAGGTGGAACAACAAGGAAATACCAGTAGGTTTAATTCATCCGGCATCTGCAGGACATGGCTTAAATCTTCAGGCTGGTGGCTCTTGTATTGTGTGGTTCGGTCTTACCTGGTCACTAGAGTTATATCAACAGACAAATGCTAGGCTCTGGCGTCAGGGCCAAACAGCTGAAACGGTTGTGGTGCAGCACATCGTTACCAAAGGCACTATTGATGAGCGTGTCTTGAGGGCTCTTTCCTTAAAGGACAAAAGCCAGTCGGCGCTTATCGAAGCTGTCAAAGCTGATCTGCAAATGAGAGTCAAATAGAGACAATCCGTGCCAATCCGAGAAACAAAAACTTGGAGGTGCGATATGGAACCATATGAAAGTTTAGCGAATGCGATTATAGTACAGGCAGTCAAGGACTACCGGGAAGCTTTACAGCGTTTGGACCGTCACCCGGAGAAAAATGATTACAAAGCTGAGGTTAAATCTCTTGAGCGCTTCTTCTGTTCCGGCTGGTATCAGATACTAACTGATCTTGATGGCAACCTCTTAATGCGCAAGGTACGAGAAAAACTGGAGGTGGCTTGCCTATGACTGCTAAAGAATATCTGTCCCAAGCCTATCGTTTGGACCAGCGTATCAACAGCAAGCTGGAGCAGGTTGCTTCGTTGAATGATCTGGCAACCAAATGCACGACCACGCTGACGGGGATGCCACGTAATCCCAATCAAGGTACATCTATGATGGCAGACGCTATTTGTAAAATCATTGATCTTCAGAACGAGATCAACAGAGACATTGATCGCCTTGTGGATTTAAAGGGTGAAATAATAGGAGTCATAAAAGCGGTGGACAGTTTGGAGTGTCAGACGCTCCTAGAGCTACGATACCTATGCTTCAAATCGTGGGAACAAATTGCAGTGGACCTGGGTTATAATGTGCGTCACGTTTATCGTCTGCACGATGTTGCAACCTCACTGATTAAACTTCCTGAAACAAGTCAGTGAATGTCACTGTTTGTCAGTGTGGTTCGTGTGATACTATTACAATAGAGAAATAGAATTCCAAAGGCCATCGTGGAGAGATCTGCGGTGGCTTTTGTTATGCCTTGAAAGTGAGGTGAACCAATGCCCTACAAACCTAAACGTCCCTGTGCTTACCCCGGCTGCGGTCGGCTTGCTGTACGCGAGCAATACTGTGCCGAGCATCAAAAAGCAATGGATAAACATTACAACCAGTACGAACGTGATCCTTCTTCCAATAAACGATACGGTCGTGCTTGGAAGCGTATCCGTGACCGCTACATCAAGTCGCATCCTCTCTGTGAGGAATGTGATAAGCAAGGTAAGCTCACTCCTGCCGAAGAGGTACACCACATTCTTCCGCTTTCCAAAGGCGGTGGCAACGAGAAGAGCAATCTCATGGCTCTTTGTAAATCCTGCCACTCTAGAATTACTGCCGAGAGCGGTGACCGGTGGGGGCGGTCAAATCTCTAAAACTTTTTTAAGCGGACAGCGGCGTGGGGCTTCGTGTTAAAAAACGCGATTTCAAACGAGGGAATAGCCCCACCCCTGCTAAGTGAGGTGAAAATATGGCGAAAGACGGTACAAATCGAGGCGGCGCTCGTGTAGGTGCAGGTGCGAAAAAGAAGCCCCTGACTGATAAAATAGCCGAAGGCAATCCAGGAGGCAGAAAACTGACCGTGATGGAATTTAAGGATACGGCAGACCTAAAAGGACTTGAAATGCCCGAGCCAAATAAAATGCTTGAAGCTATACAAAAAGACGGCAAAGCACTGGTTGCAGGAGAAATCTACAGAAACACATGGCAGTGGCTGAACGAACGTGGATGTGCTGTTCTCGTATCGCCGCAGCTTTTAGAACGCTACGCCATGAGCGTGGCTCGCTGGATTCAATGTGAGGAAGCAGTCACAGAATATGGCTTTTTAGCAAAACACCCGACTACAGGTAATGCCATTCAAAGCCCCTATGTGGCAATGGGCCAGAATTACATGAACCAAACTAATCGGCTGTGGATGGAGATATTCCAGATTGTTAAAGAAAACTGTACAGGAGAATACAACGGCGCTAGCCCGCAGGACGATGTAATGGAACGTCTGCTCATGGCAAGGCGAGGAAAATAAATCAGATAGGAGGAAAATATGATTACTTATAAAACAGCGGAAAGTGTCTGCATGGGACATCCGGATAAACTCTGTGACCTCATTGCTGACAATATTTTGGATGCTTGTATGCGTAAAGATAAATCTTCCCGCGTGGCCTGCGAGGTCATGGCAACCAAAGGCAAAATTATCGTGGCGGGCGAAATCACCTGCAGCGGTAAAGTGGATATCCGCTTCATCGTAAAAAATGTACTTCGTGAGGTCGGATATAATCCGTGGAAGTTCACAGTATTTGTGTTCGTCCACCATCAAAGCTCAGATATTGCGGCGAGTGTAGATAATGCACTTGAAGCAAGAAATGGTATCAATGATCCATACGGTTCTGTGGGGGCTGGTGACCAAGGCACGGTTTACGGTTACGCAACCAATGAAACCCGTGAGAACCTGCCCCTCCCACTGGTGCTTTCCCATCGCATCATAAAGCGCATTGACAACTGCCGGAAAGGAAAACTCATTAAGGGTATTCTGCCTGACGGCAAAGCACAGGTTACTGTGGAATATGAGGATGGCAAGCCCAAGCGTGTAAAAACAATTGTAGTTTCAGTCCAGCATGATAAGGGCAAGACTCAGGAAGAATTGAAATCGGATATCTTAAATAATGTACTTTGGCAGTGCTTTGAGGATTTTCCGTTTGATGATGATACTGAAATTCTTATTAACCCCTCCGGAAGATTTGTCGAAGGCGGTCCTGCTGCTGATACAGGTTTAACCGGCAGAAAGATCATGGTCGATACTTATGGTGGCCTTGCATCCCACGGGGGCGGTGCACTTTGTGGCAAAGACCCGACCAAGGTTGACCGAAGCGGAGCATATATGGCGAGATACATTGCAAAGAACATCGTATGGAGCGGTCTTGCAGAGAAATGCGAGGTCGCTCTTTCTTATGCCATTGGTAAGTCAAATCCTGTGGCAGTTGACGTGACTTCCTTTGGTACTAGCAAACTCACCGATGAGCAGCTTGCCAATATTGTACAGGAGGTATTTAATCTCCGACCAGCTGCAATCATCGAAAAACTAAGGCTGCGTAATTCCATTTACTCCGATACGGCGGTTTATGGTCATTTCAATTCCTGCCTGTTCCCGTGGGAGGATGTAAACATGTACACAAATTTAAGAAAGGCGACTGAGAAATATGCAGATAGAAAAACTGAAAACTGAGCTATTGATTCCAGCCGACTACAATCCTCGTAAAGACTTGAAACCCGGTGATCCGGAATACGAAAAGCTGAAACGCTCCATCGAGCAGTTCGGTTATGTTGAACCTGTTATATGGAATAAGACCACATCTCATGTTGTCGGTGGCCACCAGCGTTTGAAGGTGCTGCTTGATATGGGCATCACCGAAGTCGAGTGTGTGGTTATTGAAATGGATGAGGAAAAAGAAAAGGCACTCAACATTGCCCTCAATAAAATCAGCGGTGATTGGGATAAAGATAAGCTGGCTCTCCTCATTGCAGATTTGCAGGGCGCGGATTTTGACGTGTCCCTCACTGGCTTTGAGCCTGCCGAACTTGATGCGCTGTTTAAGGATTCACTCAAGGACGGTATTCATGATGATGACTTCGATGTGGAGGCTGAACTGCAAAAGCCTGCACTCACCAAGCAAGGAGATGTCTGGATGCTTGGGCAGCACAGGCTAGTCTGCGGTGATTCCACTAAGGCTGACACTTTCACACTACTGATGGACGGGAAACTTGCAAACCTTGTTGTAACCGACCCTCCGTACAACGTCAACTATGAAGGTTCGGCGGGTAAGATTAAAAACGACAATATGGGAAATGAAGCATTCTACAATTTTCTGCTTGAGGCGTTTAAGAACACCGAAGTGGCAATGGCGAAGGATGCTTCTATTTATGTGTTCCATGCAGATACTGAAGGTCTGAATTTCAGAAAGGCATTCTCTGAATCAGGTTTCTACCTTTCCGGTACTTGCATCTGGAAAAAGCAGTCGCTGGTTCTCGGCCGTTCACCTTATCAATGGCAGCATGAGCCTGTTCTTTTCGGCTGGAAGAAGTCAGGAAAGCACAACTGGTATGCCGATCGTAAGCAGACCACCATCTGGGAATTTGAGAAGCCGAAGAAAAATGGCGACCATCCCACCATGAAACCCGTGGCGCTGGTAGCATACCCGATCCTCAACTCAAGCCTGACCAACTGCATCGTGCTCGATCCTTTTGGTGGTTCAGGTAGTACGCTCATAGCCTGTGATCAGACGGAGCGTATCTGCTACACCATTGAACTGGATGAAAAGTACTGCGATGTTATTGTAAAAAGGTATATCGAGCAAGCCGGAAACGCAGATGGTGTATTTCTTTTGAGAGATGGTATGAAGTATAGGTATTGTGATCTGCCGGAAGTAAATGCTGAGGAGTAAACTTCGATCCAACAAAACACCGCCGATTAATCGGAACGATTTCACTACAGAAATATGCTCGAATCGACTTGCTATTTACAGCGTTCAGAGTGATATATGTAGTACCGAAAAAGAAAGGCGGTATAAAAAATGCAGATTAATTATAATGTAACAGGCGCAGAACGAAAATCACTGGTAGGCGCAATCAGTCAGGAACTAAATGCTCCGACAAAATACCTCGGTGCACCAACCTTCGCATACGAGGTAGGCGGCTACCATATTGACAAGAACGGGATACTCAGAGGAGATGACAATCCCGAATTGGTTGCTGACCTGCAGGGATTGCACGACTTTAAAGCTATTACAGAAGAATACGATACTCCACTCCCGGAAGCAGAACCTATACCAGAGGATGTTCAAATTCCATACGAAGCCGGTCTTGGTGGCAGGGCCAACCCTTACTGTGATTACGAGGAGCCACCCGCATATGGGGGACCAGAACAAGGAGATGAGCTCGAAGCCAACCGTTTGACTATCGAGATGCCAAGGTCGACTTTCACCGATATGGCTCTTGAAAACCTCAAGCGATTGGTTGAAAGCAAATCGTCCCTAATCCAAAAAGCTCTCGGTACTGATTACAGCACTATCATTTCAGGCGAAGAAACTATCAACTTCCCTTGGTTTCAAGGAGAACTTACTTCAGATGAGGTCAAAGCCTACACCCATTTTGTTACTGCACTATGCGAGATGGCAAAAACACAGCAAAGAGTAAATGCTACTGAAAAGCAAGTGGAAAATGAGAAGTACGCTTTTCGATGTTTCCTTATCCGGCTTGGTTTTGTCGGCACTGAATACAAGATGGAACGCAAAATCCTGCTAAAGAACCTAACAGGCAACAGCGCCTTTAAGAATGGCACTCCGACTAAAGCTGAGGAGGTAACGGCTGATGAATAACTTTCCTTCAAGGGAGACGGTGGAACGCCTCCGTAAGCAATATCCATCAGGCACACGAGTGGAGTTGGTACACATGAACGATCCTTATTCCAAGCTAAGGCCCGGCGACAAAGGAACCGTGGACTTCGTGGACGACACGGGCACAATTTTCTGCTCCTGGGATATCGGTTCCTCCCTCGGCGTTGTGTACGGAGAGGATGCGGTACGAAAGCTGTAATAAATAACTAAACACCAATCAGGGAACAGTGCCGAAAATGGCTCTGTTTCTCGTACAGATAGATTTAGAAGGCTTGCTTAATGCAGGTCTATTTTTATGCTCGGAAGGAGGCGGCGGATATACGAAAACTCAAGAAATACACACCAACCCGGTTTAAGTCGGCTGATTCAATCTACGATAAGTCATCCGCCGATTATGCCGTTGCTTTTGTCGAAGCCCTCTCACATACCAAAGGCACGTGGGCGGGAAAGCCTTTTGAACTAATCGATTGGCAGGAGAGGATAATTCGTGATGTATTCGGAACTCTGAAGCCGAACGGCTATCGGCAGTTCAACACAGCTTATGTAGAAATACCTAAGAAGATGGGAAAAAGTGAGCTTGCGGCGGCTGTTGCCCTGTTGCTCACTTGCGGAGATAACGAGGAACGCGCCGAGGTCTACGGCTGTGCTGCTGACCGCAACCAGGCATCCATCGTTTTTAACGTAGCAGCGGATATGGTTCGAATGTGCCCGGCTCTATCCAAGCGAGTGAAAATCCTGGACTCAATGAAGCGGCTCATCTATCAACCGACAGGCAGTATTTATCAGGTGCTTTCAGCTGACGTAGGCAATAAGCACGGCTTTAACACCCATGGTGTGGTGTTTGATGAACTTCATACCCAACCTAACCGAAAGCTGTACGATGTTATGACCAAAGGCAGTGGTGATGCAAGAATGCAGCCACTGTATTTTCTTATAACTACTGCCGGGGACAACCAAAATAGTATCTGCTGGGAGGTACACCAGAAGGCCCTTGATATCATAAATGGCAGAAAAAACGATCCCACCTTCTATCCTGTTATATTTGGGGCCGATCCTGAGGACGACTGGACAGATCCAAAAGTATGGAAGAAGGCGAATCCATCTTTAGGAATCACCGTCAGCATGGATAAAGTCAAAGCAGCGTTTGAATCAGCAAGGCAAAATCCTGCCGAGGAGAACAGCTTCCGGCAGCTCAGGCTTAATCAATGGGTAAAACAAGCTGTACGCTGGATGCCAATGGACAAATGGGATGCCTGCGCTTTTGCAGTTGATCCGGAATTATTGCGAGGACGCGTTTGCTACGGCGGACTTGATCTCTCAAGTAGTACGGATATAACAGCGTTTGTTCTGGTGTTCCCACCGGAAGATGAAGCGGATAAATACACAGTTCTACCATTCTTCTGGATACCGGAGGATAACATCGATTTGCGGGTACGGCGTGACCACGTAAACTACGATGTGTGGAAAAAGCAAGGATTCCTACAAACCACCGAGGGTAACGTAGTACATTACGGCTTCATTGAATCGTTTATTGAAGAACTCGGAACAAAATATAACATTCGAGAAATCGCCTTTGACCGTTGGGGTGCTGTACAAATGACGCAGAATCTTGAAAACCTCGGCTTTACGGTTGTTCCATTCGGCCAAGGCTTTAAAGATATGTCTCCACCGACCAAAGAACTGATGAAACTGACCTTGGAACAGAAAATAGCTCACGGAGGTCATCCGGTCCTTCGGTGGATGATGGATAACATATTTGTCCGAACCGACCCTGCCGGAAATATAAAGGCGGATAAGGAAAAGTCGACTGAGAAAATCGACGGCGCGGTGGCAACCATTATGGCGCTCGACCGCGCCATCAGATGTGGCAACGGGAGTGGTGGAGAATCGGTGTACAACGAGCGGGGATTAGTTATTCTGTGATTATTCTTCGTCCTCTGGCACATAGCCTTTGCGAAGAGCGCTATCTCGGCGGTATGTTACATTGCTGACAGAACACCCGAGTTCTTGAGCTGTTTCTCTAAGAGACATCTTCCTCCCGAAAATGCAGTCTACGACACGTTGCTCGGCTTCTGACAGATCAGCATTCTCAATTGGAAGATAGCCGTTTTTTACAAGCCAAGTGTAGTACTTTTTAACTTGTGCCATACTCACCCCGAGCTCTTTGGCTGTACCTGAATGCGTACCTCCAGCAAGATATGAGTTCAGTGCCTTTGCGTAGTTTTCGTTATCCGGAAGGGGTTTTAATGGAGATGTACTTTCTGCTTGTGAAGCCTCCTCGGTATTGAGTCTTTGGATGATACGTGTTTCGGCTTCGGAAAGTTCTTCCTTAATAATTTGGATGATTTGAGTAGTATTCATAGTATCTGATTCCTTTCTATTAAATTTAGATTATGTTTGCACTCCGTGTTATACTCACACTATAACACGGAGTGAGTATAGGTGTCAATATCAGAAATAAAAAAAGTGGAGGTGATGCTTATGGATTTATTAAAAGGACTGTTCCGTTCAAGGGATAAGCCCCAAAACCGTGTGGGAAGCGCGTTTTCATTCTTGTTTGGCGGCACCAGCAGTGGCAAAACAGTAAACGAGCGAACGGCTATGCAGACCACTGCGGTTTATGCCTGCGTAAGAATATTGGCCGAAGCAATCGCTGGACTGCCTTTACATGTATACCGATACCGCTTGGATGGTGGGAAGGAACGCATCGCACAGCACCCACTGTACTATCTTCTTCATAACGAACCTAACCCTGAGATGACTTCATTTGTGTTTCGTGAAACACTGATGAGTCATCTTTTACTTTGGGGCAATGCTTACGCGCAGATTGTCCGAAATGGTCGCGGTCAGGCTGTTGCGCTTTACCCACTGCTACCAAACAAGATGGAAGTCGGCCGTGCTCAAAACGGCGAGCTGGTTTACACCTATTACCGTGATGTTGATGAAAGCGGACTAAAGCCTAAAGGCGGCTATGTCACGCTCCGTAAGGATGAGGTGCTTCACATACCCGGTCTTGGCTTTGATGGGCTCATTGGCTACAGCCCCATAGCAATGGCCAAGAACGCCATCGGCATGTCACTTGCCACTGAGGAATACGGCGCAGCGTTCTTCGCTAACGGTGCCAATCCCGGTGGCGTGCTGGAGCATCCCGGTGTAATTAAGGATATCCAGCGAGTCAAGGATAGCTGGAACAGCGCCTATCAAGGAAGCGGTAACGCACACAAGGTTGCCGTACTGGAAGAAGGCATGAAGTTTCAGGCCATTGGTATTCCACCGGAGCAGGCGCAATTTCTGGAGACCCGGAAATTTCAGATTAACGAAATCGCCCGTATCTTCCGTGTGCCGCCACACATGGTGGGCGACCTTGAGAAATCCAGCTTCTCCAACATCGAGCAACAATCGCTGGAGTTCGTAAAATACACACTCGATCCATGGGTAGTTCGCTGGGAGCAGAGCCTTCAGCAATCGTTAATCCTGCCTTCAGAGAAAACGTCGCTGTTTATCAAGTTTAATCTGGATGGATTGCTTCGTGGTGACTACCAGAGCCGCATGAACGGTTATTCAGTCGGAAGGCAAAACGGATGGATGTCTGCCAATGACATCCGTGAACTGGAGGATATGAACCGCATCCCAGCTGAGGAAGGCGGTGATTTGTATCTTGTGAACGGCAATATGCTCCCGCTCTCACAGGCGGGCAATTTTTATGAAAAGGAGGCTAATGGCCAATGAGAAAATTCTGGAACTGGGTGCGAGATGAAGCCACCGAAGAGCGCACCCTCTATCTCAATGGAGAAATCTCCGACGAGACCTGGTGGGGCGATGAAGTAACACCAAAGTTGTTCAAAGATGAATTGATGGCTGGCTCTGGCAATGTTACGGTTTGGATCAACTCGCCCGGCGGTGATGTTTTCGCTGCTGCACAGATCTATAACATGCTAATGGAGTATACCGGAAAAGTCACCGTGAAGATCGATGGATTGGCAGCAAGTGCAGCATCGGTTATCGCTATGGCAGGTGGCGATGTATATATGTCGCCCGTTTCTATGCTGATGATCCATAATCCTTCGACCATTGCTATCGGCGACAGTGAGGAGATGCTCCGAGCCAAAGCCCTGCTGGATGAGGTCAAGGAAAGCATCATCAACGCATATGAACTGAAATCCGGGCTATCCCGCGCAAAGCTATCGCATCTCATGGATGCAGAGACTTGGATGAATGCGAACAAAGCCATTGAACTTGGCTTCGCTGACAAAATCATGTTCACGGAAGGTGAAGATCGTATCCCTCTTGATACAGGGCAAGGACTTATATTTTCCCGTGCAGCTGTGTGCAACTCCCTACTTGGGAAAATACCCAAAAAGTCAAAACCGAAAACAGGTACCCCGATAGAGTCGCTGGAAAAGCGGCTCTCTTTAATTTCACACTAATTTGAAGGAGGAAATTACAATGAGTAAGATTCTTGAATTGCGCGAAAAGCGCGCTAAGGCTTGGGATGCGGCAAAGGCGTTCCTTGATACAAAACGTGGCGGCGATGGGCTACTGTCCGCCGAGGATACCACTACTTACGAGAAGATGGAAAACGACGTCGTCGCATTAGGTAAAGAAATTGAGCGCCTCGAGCGTCAGGCCTCTATCGACTTGGAACTTTCCAAAGCTACCAGCAATCCCATTACAAACGCTCCATCCAAAGGAGCTGAAGAAAAAACCGGTCGTGCATCCTCCGAATACAGGAAAGCGTTCTGGAATGCTATGCGTACTCGTGCAGGAGAAGGACTTGATGTAAACGTAAGAAATGCCCTGCAAATAGGTACAGACACCGAGGGTGGTTATCTCGTACCTGACGAGTTTGAGCGTACGCTGGTAGAGGCCCTCGAGGATGAGAACATCTTCCGTTCACTGGCCAATGTTATCACCACATCTTCCGGTGATAGGAAGATTCCAGTCGTAGCTACCAAAGGTACTGCTTCATGGGTCGATGAAGAAGGCATTATTCCAGAGAGCGATGACAGCTTCGGTCAGGTGTCTATCAGTGCCTATAAACTGGCAACCTTGATCAAAGTATCCGAAGAGTTGATGAACGATTCTGTGTTCAACCTCGAAGCCTACATCTCTAAAGAGTTCGCAAGACGTATCGGCAATAAAGAAGAGGAAGCTTTCTTCACCGGCGATGGCTCCGGTAAACCGACTGGCATCCTTGCCGCTACAGGTGGTGCCCAAATCGGTGTAACTACAGCAGGTGCTACAGCAATCACCATGGATGAGGTGCTCGACCTGTTCTACTCACTTAAGGCTCCTTACCGTAACAGGGCTGTATTCGTTATGAACGATGCTACTGTAAAGGCAATCCGTAAACTAAAGGACGGTCAGGGCCAGTACCTTTGGCAGCCTTCACTTCAGGCAGGCACGCCTGATACCATCATGAACCGCCCTCTGTACACCTCAGCATATGTGCCAACTATTGCTGCGACCGCCAAGAGCATCGTGTTTGGTGACTTCAGCTATTACTGGGTAGCCGACCGTCAGGGACGTATGTTCAAGAGATTAAACGAGCTTTATGCAGTCACCGGGCAGGTAGGCTTTGTAGCTACCCAGCGTGTGGACGGTAAGCTGATCCTGCCGGAGGCTATCAAGGTTCTCCAGCAGCACGCATAAGGAGGGCTGACCTATGAGTTATAACTCAAAGAATTATATGGAACAGGGCGGCGAAAAGTGGATCATCGGTGGCACATTGGAAGTCCTGCCGGGAGCCTCGGTAACGGGGCTTCCTGCTGCAGAGAATCAGGCGTACAGCACGGCCACCGATGTTGCTGGTCTGGTCACGGATTTCAATGCTCTTCTCGCCAAGTTAAAAGCGGCGGGTTTGATGGCGGCAGACGAATAATGACCGGAAGGAGGCGGATGGCATGACAACAGATAATCTTCTCCCCAAAGTAAAAGCGAACCTGATCCTGGCACATGATGCAGACGACGGCCTTCTGCTGCATTACATCAAAGCCGCCGTTTCCTACGCGGAGAGCTACCAACATGTTGCTGAGGGATATTATACTGAAAACACTATGCCGCCCACTACTGAACAGGCAGTAATCATGCTGTCGAGTCATTTCTACGAAAGCAGAGATGGCTCGACGGCTGGTTTCTTTGCCGATAGCGTGCAGGCAGGTCAACAAGTTTGGAACACAGTAAACTTGCTACTCCGCCTCGACCGGAATTGGAAGGTGTAGATTATGAGCTTTGGAAAGATGAACACCTTTATAGATATTATTGAGACCGTAACTATAAAAGACTCGGAGGGCTTCAGTACTGAGATTGACAATATTGTAGCTTCCATCAAAGCGTATCGGGAAGGTCGGCACGGCACTGAGATATGGGCAAACAGAGCCGCATTTTCAGAAGCCACCGATCTTTTCCGTTTCCGCTGTATTCCAGGTGTTACCGTTACGACCGCAATGCTTATTGCTTGTGAAGACGGAAGATTTGAAATCACCTCGGTGGAGGACGTCAAAGGTCGTGGAATGTACATTGAAGTACTCGCCAAGGAGGTGAAGCCTAGTGGCTAAAGTAACTATGAAAATGCCGGAGGACTTTCTCCAGAAGGTTTCACGGTTGAATGATAAAACTGATGAAATTATCCCTCGTGTGCTTAAGGCTGGCGGTGAGGTTGTGCTTGATAAGGTAAAGTCTAATCTTAATTCAGCAGTTGGCCGTGACACAAAGTATCCTTCACATTCCACCGGCGAGCTTTCGGCAGCATTGGGGATTTCACCCGCTTTACAGGATAGAGATGGCAACCATAACGTTAAAGTTGGTTTTTCTGAACCACGTCGTGATGGAAGCAGCAATGCAAAGATAGCCAATATCATCGAATACGGAAAATCGGGTCAACCGGCAAAACCATTCTTAAAACCAGCGAAAAGCACCAGTAGAAAGCCGTGCATCGAAGCGATGAAAGCAAAGCTGGATGAGGAGGTAAATAGGATATGAGTCTACTTTCAGATTTGAGCGAAGTCCTGGAACCCTTTAATATTCCTATCGAAACTGGTGTGTTCAGCGGTGTGCCACCTGACGAATATCTGGTCTTTATCCCTCTGACGGACATTTTTGAAGTTCACGCGGATAACCGCCCCGGCTTTGATGTGCAGGAAGTGAGGATATCACTTTTCTCAAAAGGCAATTACTTAGAGCGGAAAAGGCAGATTACTACGGTTTTGCTGAATGCGGATTTCACCGTGACTGAACGACGGTACATCGGACACGAAGACGATACCGGATATCACCATTACGCCATTGATGTGGCAAAAAACTATGGATTGGAGGAATAACACATGGCAACTATCGGTCTTGACAGACTGTACTATTCAAAGATAACCGAAGATTCTAGCGGTGTAGAGACCTATGCTGTACCTTCGGTGCTTGCTAAAGCTATAACCGCCGAGCTTTCGGTGGAATTAATTGAGGCGATTCTATATGCGGACGACGGTGCTGCAGAAGTTGTAAAAGACTTTAATAGCGGCACGCTCACCCTCGGCGTGGATGATATTGGCCCAACTGTCGCGGCAGATCTAACCGGAGCATCAACCGATGACAACGGTGTGCTGATCTCCGCCAGTGAGAACGTGGGCACACCCGTTGCTGTAGGCTTCCGAGCGCAAAAGGCCAATGGAACATATCGTTATTTTTGGCTTTATCGCGTAAAATTTGGCCTACCCGCAACAAACCTGCAGACAAAGGCGGATTCTATCACCTTCTCTACGCCAACCATCGAAGGAACGGTTATGCGTAGGAACAAATTGGACGGCATGGGCAAACACCCATGGAAAGCAGAGGTCACTGAAGGCGATGCAGGCGTATCTTCTGCAACTATCACCGGTTGGTTCACTGAAGTTTACGAACCGGTCTACACGCCGGAACCTTAGGAGGATTGAGCTATGGATAATGAGAGAAGCGCCACCATCAACATCGGCGGCAAAGAGTATGAACTGGTTCTGACCACACGTGCGACAAAAGCGATTGCTGGTCGTTACGGTGGCCTTGAAAACCTCGGAGAAAAACTGATGAAATCCGAGAACTTCGAGATGGCTCTGGACGAGATTGTTTGGCTAATTACGCTGCTTGCAAACCAGTCAATTTTGATTCGCAACCTTAAGAATAAGAACGCACCAGAAGAATTGCTTACAGAGGAAGAAGTGGAGCTTCTTACCTCACCGCTTGACTTAGCGGCATATAAAAATGCAATTACCGAGGCGATGTTCAAAGGTACAAAGCGCAATGTAGAAAGTGAGGAGGAAACTCCAAAAAACGTGGAAGTCGGGTAACGGACGCTGAAGTCTTTACCCGGCTTCTTTATTATGGAACAGTTCAGATGAGTATGGATGCAGAAGAATTCTGGCTCATGCCTATCGGACTGTTTTTTGATTTATGGACCTGCCACAAGCAATGGCACGGAATTGAAAAGCCGAAGAAAACCAGGACAATTGATGACATTATCCCGCCGGGTATATAGGAGGAGGTGAAGATATGACGGACAATTTTGGCTTAAAAATAGGCGTTGAGGGTGAGCGTGAATTTAAGAACGCTCTTTCTGAAATCAATCAGTCATTTAAGGTGCTCGGCAGCGAAATGACCCTTGTTACCAGCCAGTTTGATAAAAACGATAAATCCATACAATCGGTTACCGCTCGGAATGCGGTTCTGAATAAAGAAATTGACGCACAGAAAGAGAAGGTTTCCACCCTTAAAGCTGCTCTTGATAACGCCTCCTCCTCTTTTGGTGAAAATGACCGCCGCACGCAGAACTGGCAGATTCAGCTGAACAAGGCGCAAGCTGAACTCAACGGTATGGAGCGTGAACTTGCGCAGTCCACTATCGAAGCGGATAACCTCGGTGCAGAATTAGATGATTCTGGCAAAAGAGCAGAAGATGCTGGTGGCAGGTTTGATAAACTTGGTGGCGTACTTAAGGGCATTGGTTTGGCGATGGGCACAGTTGCCGTTGCCGCCGGAGCTGCCGCAATTAAGTTGGGCAAAGAAGTGGTCACTCAATTTGGCGAGTTGGAGCAAAACTTGGGTGGTTCAGAGGCGGTTTTCGGTGCATACGCTGCGTCGATTCAAAAAACCGGTGAAGAAGCCTATAAAAACCTCGGTGTCTCCCAAAGCGAGTATCTCGCTACTGCCAACAAAATGGGTGCGTTGTTCCAAGGTTCCGGTATACAGCAACAGAAAAGCCTTGAACTAACCGAAAAAGCCATGCAACGTGCCGCAGACATGGCATCCGTTATGGGAATAGATATGTCTACTGCGATGGAGGCTGTCACAGGTGCTGCAAAGGGCAACTTTACCATGATGGATAACCTCGGTGTTGCTATGAACGCTACCAACATCCAAGCCTACGCTCTCGCAAAGGGTCTGGATTTCACCTGGAATACCGCAACACAAGCAGAAAAAGCCGAAGTTGCAATGCAGATGTTTTTCGAGAACACCGAGCAGTATGCTGGCAACTTTGCAAAAGAATCGACTCAGACCATTTCTGGTTCGATTGGGTTGTTACAGGCTGCGGTTGGCTCTTTTACAGCAGGACTTGGCAATGCTAATGCGGATATGACAAATCTGACCGAGAATCTTGTTGATGCTTTCGAGGCAGTTGTCACTAATATCGTACCGGTTTTAGAGAATATAGTAGCAGCACTACCGACAGCGACGGGCGCAATTTTAGCAGCGGTGGCAGACTTGCTTCCAATGCTTCTTGAATTAGTGACAAATATATTCAAGCAGCTTCTGGAGGCTATTTTGAACCTTTTACCTGAACTTATCCCGGCGGCGGTTAGTGCTCTAATGACAATTGTTGGAGCGCTGATTGATAATCTTCCATTGCTCATAAATGCAGCAATAGAACTGGTTACCGCGCTTGTGGAGGGTATTGGCATTGCTTTACCTAAGCTCATACCCGCAGCAGTTTCGGCAGTCACAAAGATTGTTCAAGGTTTGATTGAGAACCTGCCAATGCTGTTGGATGCGGCTTTGCAGTTGATTATAGGATTAGCGCAGGGATTGGTGGACGCGATACCTCAGCTTGTTTCTGCCTTGCCTGCCATCATCGAAGCACTGGTGGATTTTCTGATTGAATCCATTCCAGAGATTATCGATGCGGGTATTCAATTGCTGACTTCACTGGTGACAGCATTGCCTACCATCATTACGGCAGTTGTGGAAGCAATTCCGCAAATCATCGACAGTATTATTAATGCAGTTATTGGGTCGATTCCCATGATTATTGATGTAGGCATCCGGCTTTTGATATCGCTAATTCAGGCACTTCCTCAGATTATTACTACTGTTGTAGCCGCAATTCCAAAGATCATAACCTCACTGGTAAATGCCATTGTAGGTAATATCGATAAGATCATTCTGGCTGGTGTTCAGCTGTTTGTGGCATTGATTGCAAACCTGCCAAGGATAATTGTGGAGGTTGTTAAGGCAGTTCCACAGATCATCTCAGGGCTGGTTAGAGCCTTTACCGGTTATATAAGCTCAATGGCCCAAGTGGGTGGCAATTTGATTAAAGGGTTGTGGAATGGTATTTCAGACGCAGGTGCTTGGCTATGGAATAAGATTTCAGGATTTTTCGGTAATGTGGTATCGAAGATTAAGAACTTCTTCGGTATCAACTCCCCTTCAACTCTATTTGCTGGGATTGGCCGCAATATGGGCGAAGGCATCGGTGTGGGCTTTGAGGATGCAATGACAGCAGTTTCAAGGGATATGCAAAATGCGGTACCTACAAACTTCGATTTGAATTATAGAGGTTTGTCAGGACAAGGCAGTGCTACCGGCACAAGCATCACGCAAAATCTCTCGGTGGTGACACCAAGGGCTCTATCTGAAAAAGAACTGGCACGGGAGTTCAAAAACCTCTCCCGTAAGCTGGCTCTTGAATTATAAAGGAGGTCTGACTGTGGAACTTACTTATATTAATGCTGATGGCAGAAGTATTACGCTCAAACAAAGCCGCCCGTATTTCCTTACCAAGATAGAAGGCACAGGCAACATACGTCAGACCGTTAATACCTTCAAGGCACCGGATCAGGACGGTGCTTTTTATATTTCCTCTACACTGGATATGCGAAACATCATACTGGAGGGTACGGTCTTAGCAGATACACCTGACGAGGCCTTTACGCGACGACAGCGTTTCCTTCAGATATTTAGCCCTAAGCTGAATGGAACACTCATCTATCGTGAACGGCAAATTGCCTGCGTTGTAGAAGAAGCGGGTTTTACCGTTTCCACCAGGCAGCGGATACCCAACTTTTTTGTCAGTCTGCTTTGCCCGTCTCCTTTCTTCGAGACGCTGGATGAAGTACGTGAGGAACTGGCATCTTGGATACCTTTATTCGAGTTTGAACTGGAAATACCTGAGAGCGGCATGGAGTTTGGAATGCGCCAGCCAAGCCAGATCATCACCGTGGACAACATCGGTGATGTTTCGTGTGGATGCGAGATCGTATTCCAGGCGCTGGGAACTGTAACAAATCCAGAACTATTAAATATTGATACCGGGGAATACATCCGCCTTCTCACTACAATGAATACCGGAGATGAACTTCGTGTATATACCCATTTCGCTGGTAAGCGAGTAGTCAGCATCAACGGCTCTGTGGTAACAAATGCTTTCTCCCTGCTGGACACTAATTCGGTATTTTTCCAGCTTGCAGCAGGCATTAACACTTTGCGCTACGATGCTTCAGCCAATATGGAACTGCTGGAAGTTAGCATTTACTATCGTCCGCAGTTTCTGGGGGTGTGAATATGCAACTATATATCTACAATCCAAACCGGGAGCTTACGGGTATTGTGGAGTCTTTTGAGTACCTGCGTTGGACACGGCGTTACTCTCAGTGTGGTTCATTTGAGCTAAAAGCCATTGCAACGCAGGAGAACACCGCGCTCTTAAAAGAAGGGAACATCATTTGGAAGAACGATGATGAGGAAGCTGGAATTATTGAGCATCTGGAATTGTCTCAATCCGAGCATGAAATTATCACTGCGAGCGGCCGCTTTGCTACCTCCTTCCTCGCCCGTCGTATTTTGTGGCAAACAGAGATACTTTCCGGAGATCTTTCTGACTGTGCCCTGCAGCTGATAAATAATAATCTCATCAACCCTACGGATGCAACCCGGCAGATTACTGGAATATCCTTCTCGTCTCCTAACTTTGGTATTCCTGTTAGTACCCAGATATCATATCGGAATCTGATGGATTCAGTAACGGAACTTTGCGTTGCTTCGGATATTGGCATTAAGACTGTGTTCACTCCTGCTACAGGTATTTTTACAGTGACGCTGTATAACGGAGCCAACTCTCAGGCGGTATTCTCTAAGGAGTACGAGAATCTGACTGAACAGATATATACAGAGAGTGTAGCGGATTACGCTAATACTGCACTCATCGGTGGTGAGGGTGAAGGCGCAGACCGTACATTTGTTGCCATCACAAGCGGTTCTGGGGAGACTCGCCGCGAAATCTTCGTGGATGCCAAAGACTTACGGGCTGAGGACTTTGGAACAGATTACGTCAATACTCTGACTTTTCGAGGTCAGAGTAAGCTGAATGAGCAGGCAATACGATATACGTTCGACACATCGGTCAATCCGCATAGCAACTTGACCTACAAGATAGACTTCGACCTTGGGCAGACCGTCAAAGTCATATCCAAGGCATGGGGCGTATCTATGACTACGCGAATCACCGAGATTGAAGAAACATATGACGCGGACGGGCAGAGTATCAGCGTAGTGTTTGGAAAGGCTGAGCTAACTATAGCGCAGAAAGTCCGATCCGACATGAGCGAGGTTAAAACAGCACTATTGGCCCCTACCGGCATATCAGAAGTTGCCGAAGCCCTAAGCGTCGTGGAAGGAACACTGGGTGACTTGACGCAGGTGGACCCGAAAATTCAGGGTGATGACGTCGCGGATACCTTCAACAACCTGTTTGGGAAACTTCCTGCACTCGAAATATTTGTAGGTGCGGGTACCATATCGGTGGGTCAGTATGCCTTATACAACATGGTACCGGGAGATACCTTGTATTTCACCTCGTATAGTGGTAACAAATTCAGCGACCAGCCAAGTGAAAATGGACACGTATTTTTAACAAAGCATAATGGGGATAACACGGGCTATGGCTATCAGCGAGCAATGGGTTTCTTTATCAGTAGGGACACTATGACGTTTTATGTAATTTCTGTTTTCGTATTCAATAACCTATCAGGGCAGGCGAACTGGCTCAACATCAATAATGAACCAATAACTACGACTAGGCTTGCAAACGGCGCAGTCACTGGCGTAAAGATCGCAGATCGTACAATTACCGCTTCTAAAATTTCATCTGCGTTTACTGACTACTCTACGACAGAACAAAACACAGGGCGTTTATGGATTGATGGTAAGACGATTTATCGAAAGCACGTGAATCTTGGGTCACTTACTAATACGACACCGAAAAGCGTAGCTCATGGCATATCAAACCTCAGCACTGTTGTCAGTTTAACAGGCTTTGCGACAAACGGAACCGTATTCTTACCGCTGCCACTTGCTCGTTACAACAACTTCGCCTCGCAAATCGGTCTGTATATGGATACAACCAATGTCGTTGTCGAACCCGGCAATGACCGGACAACATATACAGGTTATGTGGTTATAGAGTATACGAAAACTGTTTAATAAGGAGGAAAATAGTGTATGGAGAAAAGCGGATTTTTCAACTCATCGGATGGAGACAGAGTCTACGATGCAACGGACTTTGCGGCATATTTCGGAAGCCTCGTCTCCAACGGTGTTTTTTATATGGCAGCAACAAATCTACAGGTGTCGCCAGCAATTGGCTTGGCTGTGAATGTGGCTGCAGGAAGCGCATGGATTAACGGATACCGTTATGAGAATACAGATGTCTTAAATATACCACTGACAACTGCAAACGGAAGCAATCTCCGCATTGACCGGATTGTAGTCCGTTTAAGTCAGATCAGCCGTAGCATTCAACTTGCCGTTGTTACTGGTACTCCCGCTGCAACGCCTGTGGCCCCTGCGCTGACAAGAACCAGCGACGTCTACGAACTTGGTATCGCAGATGTGCTTGTACCTACAGCCGCTACATCAATAGTCGCAAACAACATTACTGACACCCGTCTGAATACCGACCTTTGTGGGTTGGTGAATTCGCTGGTTTCGGCGGTATATGAGTGAGGTGAATTTATATGGCAACTTATCAGGCAACTAATGCGTGTACATGGCGTAATGGTAGCTGGATCGCAGGTGTAACAGATTATGTTCGGCAAGGGGTTTATCCTGATGCTAACAATTATGAGAACGTGGGCGCTATGCTGTTTGACCTTGCCAGCATCCGGAATACTTACGCAAACTATTATCCAACATCGGCCAGCATTCACCTTGTCAGAATAGCTGCGGGTGACTGGGGCTCCGCCAGAACCATGACGCTGTATGCAGGAAATGCTTCTGGCATGCCAGCACCCAGTTCCAGCACCAGTGTGTCCGGGAGCAGGCCCACGAAGGTTACCTCAGGGTATAACTACACCGTTTCAGCCGGACAAGGCGCAAAGGATATCGCCATTTCTACCGCGCTAATAGATTCCATCGGTAGTGGTGCCAGCAACTGCCTATTCATGGATGCAGGCTCAAGCACCTTGAATTACATGGGCTTTGGCGCAAGGGATGACCTGAGCCAGATCGTTCTAACTATCAATTGGGCAAGTCGGACAACCGCTTGCAGCGCACCTACTTCCTGCTCAGTTAACGCGACCCTCTCAGAAGGTAATGTCACACTATCGTGGAGTGGTGCATCGGGCGGTATAAATAACTCAATATCCTCCTATGAGATACAATACAGCGATTCCTCCGACAATATCACATGGGGAGCATGGACAGCACTGACCACGGTAACCACAACTGCTACTAGCGGCAGCGCTTCTGTTGCGCCGCCTTCGACGCGAGGTAATTATCGTAGGTTTCAGGTGCGAACACGTGGTACTGCAGGAGCAAGCTATTATTCGGGCTGGAAGGTTTCGACGAATTCCGTCCGTAGAAATACGGTACCAAGTCCGGCAACCACTGCAGTCGCTTCTCCCTCAAACTATAGCGACGAAACCATTACGCTGACATGGAGCGGAGCTTCCGGTGGAACCAGTGCTATCAAGGGATATCAGATTGCAAGTAGGACATCAACGGATAACAGTACATGGAGTTCATGGAACGTCCTTACCACGCTGACTTTGTCGGCCAGTGGCGGTAGTTACAACCCAAATGTATCAAGAATTCCAGGAACATATACTCAATTCGGCATCTGGACGATAGATACTCTTGATGTGTATTCTTCAGAGGTTGTCAGTAACAGCATCTATTGCGATATCACTGCTTGTGTAGCGACGACCGCTTGCTCAGTAAGTGCAACGTTGGCCGAAGGAAACGTAACCCTTTCATGGAGCGGAGCATCCGGTGGTGCGGGAAATGCCATCACATCCTATGAGATACAATATAGTGATTCGACAGATAACAGCACATGGGGAGCCTGGACAGCACTGACTACGGTGTTCACTTCAGCGACAAGCGGCAGTGTAATCGTAAGTCCACCGACTACACGCGGGAATTATCGCCGATTCAGGGTAAGAACACGTGGCGCAGCTGGTGAGAGTTTCTACTCAGATTGGACTATTTCCAGCAACACAGTCCGCAGAAATACACTACCTACGCCACCGACTTCCTTTACCGCCGCTCCTGCCATTTATGAATCCAGCACCGTAACTCTTACGTGGAGCGGAACGATACCCGGAACCAGTGCTATCAAACAGTATGTCATTCAGCGTTCAACTTCAACGGACGGGATTAACTGGTCGGCATATGAGGCTCTGACAATCGTCGTTACAAGTACAACCTCTGGGACATATATAGCGAACGCTTCTCAGATAGCTGGAATGTATACCCGCTACCGTATCAGCGTAACCGATACATTGGATGCAGTTTCTGCCTATGTAGTCAGCGGCACAGTAAAGAAAAACAGTCCCCCGACTCCCCCAGCAATCATATGTCCCGTATCTGGCAGCTCCAGTTACAATACCGCCCCGCGTTTCATGATAACAACGGGTATTGAGCCGGACGGTCAGACGCAGATTGTAGAAGTAAAAATCGACGCGGGTATTTGGATTAACAGCGTAGATAACCCTGAGATGTTTTCCGTAAGCGGCTATCTGGGCAATGGAGCAAAAACTGTGTATCAATCCGTAGCGCTGGCCGCAGGCAACCATACTGTGACCGTCCGCTGCAGTGATAGTGATATTGAGTCGTCAAGTCCGGAGGTTGTACGCACTTTTACTGTATTGCCACCGCCATTTGAGACGATCACTGCGAACGAAACACATGTAAAGGCAATTCATATCCAGATGCTCCGAACTGCTGTAAATACAGTACGTAGCTATTACAATCTGTCTCAGGTGACTTGGAGTGAGGAGATTGTTGCTGGAAAGAGCACCATCAAAAACTGGCCTTTCCACATCACAGAGCTTAGAAAAGCCATCGAGTCGGTTATTACAATAGTGAACAGCTTTGATTCCTCGTCTACTTTTGATATCCCGCCCATAACATGGCTGCCCATTGGAACTGGGCGACCAAAAGCGGATGTGATGCAACAGATTCAAGACCTGATCTTGGAGCTTTAGACACAATACAACCAATAGCGCTCTCGTAATATGCGGGAGCGTTTTTCTATACACAAATTCATGAAACGGAGGTATTTCAAATGAAAGAGATTTGGAATTGGATACAACTAGCTTTTATGGCTGTCGGTGCTTTTCTCGGGTGTTTTCTCGGTGGGATGGACGGGTTCCTTTATGCGCTCATAGCATTTGTCGCCATAGATTATGTGACCGGAGTGCTCTGTGCCATTGTAGATAAAAAGCTGTCCAGTGAAATCGGCGCGATAGGCATCTTCAAAAAGGTGCTTATTTTTACATTGGTGGGTGTAGCGCATATCCTTGATACGCAGATACTGGGTAGTGCTGGGGACAATGGTGGTGTCCTTCGGACAGCAGTAATCTTCTTCTACTTGAGCAATGAGGGTGTATCTATTTTAGAGAATGCCGGACATATTGGGCTACCAATACCTGAAAAACTCAAGGAGGTTCTAAAACAGCTACATGGGCGTGATGATGAGCCCCCTAAGTCAGGTGATGGAATATGATTGATTTAACTAAAGCAGCAACAGTGTTCATCGGTAGACGAGGGGAACACTACTTTCGCCACCTTGAGTTTGACGTTTCCAGTTTGTTGGAGGGCACCTACCCCGGAGCTGCCCTAAATGCTATATATAAAAGACCCGATGGTATTGCATATCCTGTGATCACTACCTATGCAGATGGAGTCCTTACATGGTCGCCCAGCGCAACGGATACACTGCTGGTCGGTGTCGGTCAGCTGGAGATAAGGGCTACTTATGGCGATGTGGTTGGAAAAAGCGTTCGGATACTGACCATCGTCGAGGAGGCACTTGCAGACGGTATCGCTGAACCACCCGAGCCGCCAGCACAGGAATGGCTTAATCAAGTGCTTTCTGCCTTAGCTGAACTGGATATTGATGAGATAAATAATCTGCTAAATCTCACTTATAATCTGTTAAACACTACACACGACTTGGTCGAAGATACGCGCGACAATCTGTATATGCGGACTGGGGTTCTCCTGAACCATTCGCATCCGATAGAAACTGCCACAGCACCGGATATGATAAGCCGAAGAGCGGCCATCACATTTAATGGCATCACGAATGGCAACAACGTAGTAATCGGCACGGTAACATATACCTTTGTTACGGCTTTAGGTAGCCCTGCTGCAAACAATGTGCAAGTGTTAATCCAGGGCACCCTCCGCAATACCGTCAAGAAACTTGCCGAAGCTATAAGGGGTATCCAAGATGTAGCGAACATTGCTTATGGGTCAGGAACATCATCAAACCCGGCTTGCACAGCCTATTGGACGAGTCAAATTTTCTCCATTGGTGATGTTACCATTCCTTCTGGTGAGAGTCTATTCTTATTGGAAAGAACAGAAAATGCTACGACACCATTGACCCTTACCTCTACTGCAACAGCTACTATCAACGCATTCACCAGAGCAAGCTATTTGAGATATGTCTTGAGCGGTAATGCTACCGGCGCGGGCGGTATTAATAGTATCCGAGGACCTTTGCACACATTATTGCCCATTGGTAGTGTGGTTATAGGTGGACAGGGCGGATTGCTTTATCCGACGGCTTATGATTGTCATTTGGTTACCCTTTGCCGTCAATCGGATACAAGTGAAAAAGAACTAGACTTATATATCTCAAATGATGAAGTGAACTTTACCAGAATCTCACGCAGCACGCCTATCGGTGCTGATAGTTCAAACGCTGGGTTGCATATTCATATTCAAATGCGTCAAAGCCGAGTGCCTTCTGGATATGGGCTGTATATCAGTATGGGAAGTGATGGCACATCGGCGAGTGCTTTCTGCGATTTGAAGTTTACCTACCACCTATACCCTGTCAGTCTTGCAACAATAAACATTTGAATTAGAGGTGATTTTAATGAATTTACGCAAGTTAATACTTACCAATAATGCCTGCTTCAAAGCAGGCAAAACAATAATTCCCAAGGGCATCATGGTACACTCTACCGGGGCAGATAACCCATGGCTGAAGCGCTATGTCGGCCCGGATGACGGCTTACTCGGAAAGAACCAATACAACAATCATTGGAATCAAGAAAAGCCCGGCGGCCGTCAGGTTTGCGTTCATGCCTTCATCGGTAAGCTGGCAGATGGAACAATCGCCACATATCAGACTTTGCCGTGGAACCATCGAGGCTGGCACGCCGGAGGAAATGCAAACAACACACATGTAGGATTCGAGATTTGCGAGGACGGTCTTTCGGACAGCACCTATTTCAATAAGGTGTACCGGGAGGCCGTTGAACTATGTGTATATCTTTGCAAACTCTATGGCTTAACCGAAGAAAACATACTCTGCCATAGTGAAGGTTATAAACTGGGCATTGCCAGCAATCATGCCGATGTGATGCACTGGTTTTCGAAGCACAGAAAAAATATGGATATGTTCCGGGCAGAGGTGAAAGCTTTGCTCAGTACGCCCGCTTCGGATGATCCAACGCCATACACCGTCTACACCGTAGTCAAGGGAGATTCACTCTGGGCGATTGCTAAAAAGTATCTCGGTGACGGCTCCCGCTATAAGGACATTGTGACGCTGAATGGACTTAAAAGCAATGTCATCATTATCGGTCAGAAATTGAAAATTCCAAAATAAATAGCGTTAGAAGTATAAAAGCCTGCAAGAGTTCCTTAATTGGAATTTTTGCAGGCTTTTTTTTCGTTCATTCGGCTGATTTCTGTCCTGGGACTGTTAGAGGGTGTTGATTGATATGTTCCCTCGGAAAGAGGTCGAGAAAATGAAATTAACAAAATTAGAAGCCGTTGAATCCATAAAGTATGAAGCAGAAAAGCCTACAGAGGCTTCACTTAAAAATGAGCACGATTATTTGGTGGCAGAAAAACTTACAAAAAAGCTCTTAGAAAAGGGTCTTATTAGCCAGAGTGAATTTGACAAGATCATGGCCAAAAACCGCGAAACTTTCTCTCCGTTTTTAGCGGAGATTATGGTCTAAAAGACTTGATAAATAAGGCATTTAGAGTGATGTATAGTACTGTGAGAAAGGAGGTTGAGACAATGAAACGGATAACAAAGATTGAAGCAAACGAGAAACTGCAGAAAGCACCTAAAAAACTGCGTGTTGCTGCCTATGCTCGTGTTTCAACAGATAGCCGCGAACAACTCGTCAGTTTGGATGCTCAAAGAAGTCACTATGAGACCTGCATTAAGAGCAATCCAGACTGGGAGTATGTCGGGCTTTACTATGATGAAGGTATATCAGGTACAAGCATGGCCAAGCGTGATGGGCTTATCAAAATGCTTGATGATTGTGAAGCCGGTAAGATTGACTTTATTATTATCAAATCCATCAGCCGCTTTGCAAGAAATACAACAGAGTGCCTTGAAGCGGTTAGAAAGCTTATAAAGCTAAAAGTGTTCATTTACTTTGAGAAAGAAAATATCAACACCGGCGATATGGAGAATGAGTTGCTGCTCACGATTTTTAGCAGCTTAGCGGAAAGTGAGTCTATTTCCCTTTCGGAGAATGAAAAATGGTCCATTGAGAAGAGATTTCAAAACGGAACATACATTGTTGCCTCTCCGCCTTACGGGTACAAAAACGAAGATGGCTTGATGGTGATCAATGAAGATGAGGTTGATGTAGTAAGGTACATTTTTGCAGAATGTTTAGCTGGTAAAGGTGGTCATGTAATCGCTAGGGATCTTAATGATAAAGGAATCCCAACCAGGCGAAAAAGAGAATGGACTCCGGGCACAGTAAATGCAATTCTTCGAAATGAAAAGTACAAAGGTGATGTGCTTTTTCAAAAAACATTTACCGATGAGACTTTCGTTAGGCATATCAATAATGGTGAGAAGGCACAGTACTACGTTACTGAGCACCACGAAGCGATAATCAGTGTTGAGGATTTTGAAGCGGCGCAGGCCATGATTGACCAGCGCTCCAAAGACATGAAAATCAAGCAAGGCGATGCAAAGTATCAAAACCGCTATCCCTTTTCTGGAAAAATTGTTTGTGGAGAATGTGGTGCCACATGGAAAAGGAGAACTCATAGCGAATCGAAAGTAAAATATTACGCTTATGCTTGTAACACACATCTTAAGAAAAAAGACCAATGTAGCATGCAGTTTATACGCGAAAAAAGTTTTGAAGTGGCTTTTTTGAATATGATCAATAAGTTAGCATTTACTAAGAAGGTATTGTTGCAGCCGCTTATTGCAAGTCTTAAAGCCATTAACCAGGAAGCAGCAATCGCCCGAATTAATAAGTTGGAAGCGGCTCTTGAGGCTAATTTCAACAAAAGGCAGCAGCTCATGAATTTATTTACGAAGGAATATTTAGAGCCAGCCGTTTTTAACGATCAGAATTCAGGTCTTCTTGCTGAAGCTAAAAATTTAAGTGATGAAAAAGAAGCCCTATATGCTTCGGTGAATCATGAGTACGAGCATGTTGAAGCTTTGAATAAACTCATTAAGTATGTCAACAGCGCAAAGATTTTTACTGAATTTGATGCGGATGCATTTGAGGAGCATGTGGATTACATTATCGTGTTCAAAAGATATGAAATAGGTTTCGTATTAAAGTGTGGATTAACGCTAAGAGAAAGGTTGTGAGACTATGCCAATTCCATACGGATACAAAATTGAGAAAGGCAAAGCTGTTATAGATGAAGCTCAAGCCGAGCAGATTAGGATGATTTACAAAGGTTACCTTTCTGGACTCGCTTATGTCGCTGCGGCTGAAGCAGCTGGGCTTACGCTTTTCCATCCAGGTGTAAAGAAAATACTACAAAATAAACGCTACCTTGGTGATAAGTACTATCCTGCGATCATCGATCAGGAGACTTTTGATAGAGCTGAAGCAGAACGAATCAAACGTCAAAGAAGGCTTGGTAGAGTATTTGCGGATAAGCCGGTAGAGGAATGCAAGCCAGCGACAAAATTTACTATGCCGAAAGCAGGAAAGATATTCATTGACCCATTTAAGCAGGCGGAGTACATCTACAGCTTGATAGATAGTGAGGTGGAGGTATGATCTCCTTAGCGAGTAATGTAACTGTTATTCCAGCAAAGAAAACCATCGGGACACAGAAAGCAACCGACAAAAAGCAGAAAACCAGAGTCGCAGCATACTGTCGTGTCAGTACTGACAGCGATGAACAAGAAACCAGCTATGAAGCCCAGATCCAGCATTATACCTCATACATTGAAAGTCATCCGGACTGGGTACTGGCCGGAATTTATGCAGATGATGGCATCTCAGGAATGAATACGAAGAAGCGCGATGAGTTCCAGCGCATGATTAATGACTGCAACGATGGCAAGATAGATATGGTTATTACCAAGTCCATCAGCCGGTTTGCAAGGAATACGGTGGATTGTCTGAATTATACTAGAGCCCTTAAAAATAAGAACATTGGCGTCTACTTTGAAAAAGAAAATATCAATACGCTCGATGCCAAGGGTGAAGTGCTAATGACAATTATGGCTTCGCTTGCACAGCAAGAAAGTGAGTCATTGTCGGCCAACGTTCGTCTGGGCTTGCAGTTCCGATACCAACAAGGAAAAGTTCAGGTCAATCACAACTGGTTCCTTGGATATACCAAAGATGCAGATGGTCACCTCATCATTGATCCAGAGCAAGCCGAAGTCGTGAAGCGCATTTATAGAGAGTACCTTTCCGGTAAGAGCTTCTTACAGATAAAAAGGTCTCTTGAAGCTGACGGAATTCTAAACGGTGCTGGTAATGAAAAATGGCATGAAAGTAATATAAAGCAGATACTTACAAACGAGAAGTATATCGGAGACGCTTTGCTCCAGAAGACTTATACGGTGGATATTCTTGAAAAGAAGCGTGAAGCTAATAAGGGTCAGGTTCCTAAATATTATGTAGAGGACAGCCATGAAGCTATTATTCCAAAGGATATCTTCCTAAAGGTACAGGAGGAAATCGCACGACGCGCAAATCTTACTAAAGGCACCACAAAGCGCAAACGAATCTATAGTGGCCGTTACGCTTTATCTGGAATAGTTTTCTGCGCATACTGTGGCGATATCTTCCGCAGAATTAAATGGAACAATCGCGGGTGTAAGTCCACCGTTTGGCGCTGTGTCAGCAGGGTTGAAAAAGATGGCCCTGATTGCCCGGCAAGAACTGTTCACGAGAAATTGCTTCAGGAGGTAGTTATCAAGGCTATAAACGAAGCGTTCCGTGAAAAGGAAGCAATCCTGCCACTTTTGCGAGAAAATATCGAGAGTAGCCTTGAGGAAGTCACCTCAAATCAGATTGCAGCAATTGATGAACAAATGAAGTCAATGCAGCAGGAGCTAATGGCAACCGTTAATTCAAAGAATACCGGTGATGAGCTTGGTATGGAGATTAGAAGGCTGCGAGATGAGAAGCAGGCCCTTCAAAATGAGCAGGCATCCCAACAGGATCTGAAAAAGCGAATTGATGAGTTGATGCGTTTTCTTAACGACCTGCCTTGTGAGCTGATTGATTATGAAGAAGATTATGTGAGGACTCTCCTGGAAAAGATAACGGTTTACGACGACCACATCATAGTTGAATTTAAGTCCGGAATTGAAATCCAAATTGACGAATAACTAAGCAATGCTAAATCACCCGCAGCTCTTGTGTCAGAGTTGCGGGTTTCGTTGTTTATAAAACAATTAATGTGTAAATATTGTAAATTGAAACCAAATGGTTTACAATGTTCCTATTGAGGTTTGGAGGAATTATAATGAAAACTTCGGACATGATACGACAGCTTTGTGAACAAATGAACATGAGCGTTTCCGAATTAGCTAGGCGGTTAGGCCAGTCCCCACAGAACTTCGGGAAGAAGCTAAAGCGTGAGACTATTACATTAGAAGAACTTAAGGCTATAGCAGATGTGATGAATGTTAAGTTTGAGCAGACTTTCATTCTGCCCGATGGCAATGAAATAAAGACAGGAAATGAGTAAAGGAGGCGGCCTAACATGATGATTAGCCCAGAAGGATACTATGAAGAGCATCTTAAAGGAAAAAATAAAGAACAGATTATGACCGTTATACGTGGGCTTAAGCAAGAAATAGGTCGTCTTAAAAATACAATGGAAAGCCCCGACTATGGCGTAAAACCTATTATGCATCCGAGTGAAGATACACGCCTTCACTGGACTCGTGAATATTTGGAAAGAGCCAAGCAAGCCTATGCTGAAGCTGGTGGAGCTTATACCTTATCAAAGTCAGAAGAAAAGGTTGCTGACTTTGATGCCAATATGGATGCCGTCTGCAAGATTACCTTTAGCATTGGCGGTTTCTTTGGTGGCTACCGTAGTTATGTTGTAGTACTATCAGATGGATTGGAAGCCTATACAAAATTATGGGAGGATGAAGAACCACTCTCATTGTTGGATGGTGATAACGAGGAGCCATTTACAAAGGACACTTTTATAGCCGCACTTAGGGAGTTTCACATCGGTGAATGGCGCAGAAGATATTCAACTAAGCGCTTCGGATACACGGTGTGTGATGGTACACAGTGGGAGTTGGAATTTGAATATAGCGATGGCCATAAACCGGTAAGATTTGATGGCGATAACTCATACCCGTATAACTTCGATAAGTTGCAGATGTTATTTGGTATTGATGTTACTGAGGAGGACGACGAGGATGAGTAAATTTGATATTTTGACAAAATACATACCTATAATCCAGGCGGATGGCATCGGAGAATGGGTTGTTGATAAAGAAAACGATGGAACACCGGAACATCCGATACAGATGCCTTTTGTAGATTATTCCGAAATGGTACATAACTTTATCGATGATGTTTATGCCTTTGAAGAAAGCAATAAAGATATGGAACTTACCCGTTATGGAGAAATTCTCAAAGATAACGGACTTGAATGGGATTCAGAATCTATGGAAAATGCTGATGTTTCAAACTTGAACGCACAGTGTGTTCTTGTACTGATTATGGGTGCAGTAAGAGCTGAGCGTTTTTGCGATGGTGCATTATTAGATTTCTTCAAGAGTGGCTGCATATTGAAGTGGCTTGAAAGATTAAACAGTATTGAGTAAAGGAGGTTTGACTTTGGATATTAACAAAATGAAAGCTCTACCGTATGATGAACTGCGTGCTTTATATAAGAACTTCCTGCATAGCCAGAACATTTCAACAGCAACAATCAATACTGCTTATGTGGACACCTTCTACCTTTGGAGGAAAGGAAGCAAAGATCTGTTCTGGAATGCGGTGAACGCTAATGATTTTGAGACTGAAGCAAAGAATGCATTGATAAAAGCTCTTTCTGAGAACTCGACCGGTAATGTCAATTCACTTGTTAGTGGTTACTTGTCTCATCTAAGAAGGTTCCGCTTGTTTCTATCGTCGGATGAAACCATTGTTCCGGTTGAATATAAACGAAAAACCACAGTAAAAGTAAACCCAACACAGACGAGCCGTGAAATAATAATTAATAAAATGTATGTTGGAGCATATTTGTCAGAGGGCGATAATATAGGTCATGAAATCATAAATCTCTATAAGGCAGATGATGGAAAAAACTATATTTATCTCAATTCACAAGGAACAATAGAATTATCTCATGGAGAAAATAGAATAACTGTTTTGTTGGTACGAAAATTTGCCTCGAAAACATATAAAGTATTAGCCAAGGCAGAGGGTGTTACGATTCTTGATTTTGCAGACAGCAAACTCCCACGAGAAGAGAGATATAAAGGACAAGTTGCATTAGGATTGACCTATGGCGGTATTAGTCTTGTAGATTTATTTAATGAAAACTCATATCACGGCAGTCTTCAAGAAGAAAAGAATGCTTATACTACCTTTGTTGCAGATAAGGTTATCAAGCCCAAAAATCAGATATATATTACAGACGATGCATCTGTAAGTGGTGACAACACTTTTTTCGTCCGAACTAATAAAGGATTTGGCAAACAAACATTAAGGGAATTCTACAACGAAAATGAAAAGCCGGATTCTTTCGCTGATTTGAATCAGATAATTGAGAACAGAGAGTTGTGGGAAGATGCAAATACTACACAAGCAATTTCTGAATTGCCGGAACTTCAAAAAGATCCGTATTTTAATTTCCTAAAAATAATCAGGCAGGAAGACAATGAACTCGCTTTTTCAAATATGTTTGCTTACTTTTTTGATATAAACAGAGAAGCTTTTTCTCGTTTTGCAAGAGAGGTTCTACATATAGAGGTACAAACAGATTTTACTATTGAGAGAGAAAAGAGAAACATTGACCTACTTATTTCTGACAGAAATAATGCCATTGTAATAGAAAATAAAATCAAATCGAGCATCAACGGTATTGATGACCGACATGATATCTACAGTGACCAAGTACAGTCACAGCTAAAAAAATACTATCAATTTGTTACATCTGATGATGAGTATCGCAATAAAACAGCGAGCTGCTTTATTTTTTCACCTAATTACAATCGCATTGACCTAAGTAAGTTTTCGTTCGGTGAAAAATATACTATTGTTTATTACAGAGAAATCTATAATTTCTTTGTTGAAAACAGAAGCCTGTATGATGGGGTGTTTTACTTTGATGATTTCATTAATGCAATGTATAAGCACACCAAGGACTACGATAATGATTTAGAGGAAGAAATGCAAAGAAGATTTCAAAATACTATTTGCAATGCGAAAAAGGGGTATGGGGGCCAACAATTATGAAGATACATTATTTCCAAAGATACCATGAGAAAGAAAATGTAGCTACAGCTAATACAATGCTGTTGTTATCTCGTTTATATCAATATTCTTCTGATAAATTCTTTCGGTTTTTGAAATCCGAGTTCTTTTCTGACGCCTTTGAACCAGAGATTGTTTTCAATCTTCAGGAAAAAAGTGTGGAGAGTATTCCGGATGCTACTATCACACAGGAGAGCTTTAAAATTGTTGTTGAGACTAAAATGTCTGATTGGTTCTATACAGATCAGCTGCTGCGCCATTTGAAGTCTTTCGGTGATGAAAAATATAAGGTGATGATTACTTTAGCACCGGAGTTGATGAATCCAGAAAAGAAGAAAGAATTCGAAGAGCATCTGAAGGAATACAACGCCACACAGACGTATCCGGTAATGCACGTTAATACTGTATTCGAACGGATTGTTGATGCAATACGTGATGTTATTGATGACAGAGATTATGAAATGCAGGAGGTTTTGGACGATTATCTAAATTACTGCTATAACGATAAGCTCATCATTGTTTCGGATTCATGGAAGCGCATGAGAGTGCAACTGGCAGGTACCACATTTAATTTTAATGTTAGTGAAAATCTTTACTATGACAATATTGAACGTGGCTTTAGCGCACACGATTATCTTGGGCTGTATAAAGAAAAAAGCGTAAGGGCCATTGGGAAAATTAAAGCAATTATTACAGCAGTCACTACGGAAGCCGGTATTGAGTATAAAGCTGAACTTGGAGAACTTACTGACGATAGGAAGCAACAAATATGCAAGGCAATAGAAGATGGAAAGAACTATGGATATGTGATGACCGGTGAAAGATATTTCTTTGTTGATAAATTTTACGAGACAGACTTTAAGAAGATAACACCTAGAGCGCCTATGGGTACGAGGGTGTTTGATTTGACACAAGTTCTGGAGACAGAGCAATTACCCGAAACTGAAGGAATTGCTGAACTTCTTAAGACTAAGACATGGGGTTAATTATTGGAGGGAACGGATATGTATTTGGGTTCATTGGAAGAACGCCGAGCAAGAGGCAATGAAATAAAACTTGTAACTGCTGCTTTGTATGAAGCAAAAGTTAAGGACGAAGAAATTCTGCGAGTATTGATGAAGGTATGTGATGCAGATAGAGAGGAAGCAACTAATGCGTTTCGTAATGAAAAGTTCATGTTGTTCCCTTGTAGAGAATTGTATCAATACCTGATTCTTGAAAAAGGCTTTGAAGAACATGACGCTGATGTGTTTGTACACAATAAAGCTAAACGTGCATTGGCTGACAACAGAGAGCTAAGTAAATTATCACCAGCTAAATTGTTTGACGCTATTAATAAAGCTAATAAATAGTGGAGGAAGAGAAAGAGTTTGAGGTATTCATATGCTTACAATTGAGGAATACATAGCCCGAAGGAAAAAAGAAGATAAGCTCAATGAGTTTGACCTTGATGCACGTACTCAAAACATGAAAATTTGTGTTGATTATGTATTTGAGTACTTTAATAACTATCTGAATACTACAGAAGCTGATGAAAAAACTGTCCTACATAATGAAAAGCTGGAGAAGTATCATAAGCAGCTTAGAGAGTATGAACCTGAAGTTAGGGAATGGGCGGTTGGTATTTATAATGAATATGGGAAGCAAATACATAAATACGTTGGAAAGATTATAAAAGAGAATGAGTTTTTCTTTCTTTATAATGCTGATAGTGAATTTAGAAATGCTTCATATGATTGCTATTCACAGCTCATTAAAAGGTTACCGTTTCTTAAGGATCAGACAGAGATGCTTTTTCTTCTTATAAAAGACTATCATAGGGTAGAAAGCGAGCAAAGGTTTAATTTCGGAATACCATCAATATCAGAAGAAATAACTGATTGGGTTGATAAAACCTGGGCAAAACATCAGGTTAATCTTCTTGCTTTTGCTTACGATTGGATAAACAGTTTTTATGATAATGAGGATATTTGGCCTTCAACTCATAGAAAAAAGAGCCAGTATACATGGAGAAAGTATGATTATGATTACCGGCAAAAAAGTAATCTTTTCAATCTGGATTCTCTGTATAGAAAGATGCCCAAAAAATCCTTCACAAAAGGCAGAAAGCAGGAATTTGAGATTTTATTTATGTACTATTGGATACATGACATGGAAGGCGATAATGATTATTGGCAGGAGTATTTAGAGGCTGTGTTGCCTGGTTTAAAAAAGACTTTATAATGAAAGATGGAGGTTAAGAATATGAAGATTGACAATGAATGTTGCTGTGGGTACAATACACAAAAAATAGAACAAACTAAGGATAATTGTCCAGCATGCAGTAATGAAGGAGTTTCCGTTAGCAAGGTGACCGTAGAACACTTAGTTTCAGACAATTATCGCAATACCGTTGAGGGAGACCAGTATAAGATTTGCATGAATGAAGATTGTAATGTTGTCTACTATAACGTGGATAATGGAATCAAATTTCTAAAAGATCAAGTTAGAGTTCCTATCTGGTTTAAAAAAGATGCAAATCCTAAGTATGCATGCTATTGTAGTAAAGTTACGGAGGAACAAGTAATTGAGGCTGTAATTAAACACGGTGCAAAAACAGTAAAAGAAGTGAATGCTATAACAGGGGCTATGAAAGATTCTAATTGTAAAGAAAACAATCCACTGGGGTTATGTTGCCATAAGATTATACAGGAAGCCATTGATAAGGGCTTAACCATGAAATGATTTGAGTTGATATGTTTCCACGAAAAGATAAACCGTTGATATATTTCCACATACCTCTAAAACGCTTAAAATCGGTTGACCTGTTCCCACGCACGTATGGTACAAAAATTTGACTTAAGACATTAGTTGGAGTGTCTCGGCCCACGTTGAGTGTGTGGCATTGATAGAGAAGAAATAAATAAAAGAGAATCAAAACTCTTATAAATAAAGGATTTCTGAGATTGAAGGTAACTCTGACAGTTGTGTGATGGGGTGCGTATGATTCAGAAACCCTTATTTTTATTTTGAAGAGAAATATTATAAGTATTAGTATATCTTAAAATCTCATGGATGTGATTAAACCTCTAAATGGAGGGTAAAATGAAGGTGTAGCTACTTATGTTATCCAATACAGGTATCACTAGTTTTAGTGCTAAACATGCAAAAAACAGTAGATTACTTTTACTACTCCCATTTATAGTAAGTTGGAGAAAAATGTGATAAAATGATAAATGGTTATCTTATGATTACTGTTAGTAAGAAATTTGTTGAATACTTTAGAACAAAGGATAATTACTACAAACTCAAGACATTAAATATAGGTGATGTTTAAGAATAGTGTTGGAATCTACAACTACTCATTATTGTAATGGTGTGATTTCTATGACTTAAAATTATTAAACTGAAAATAATCCATGAAAATTAGCATTTTCAGTAGTTTCAAAATAAGGTGGTTCTTTAACATAGCCTAAATATAAAAACGGGGTGCAAAATAAAATGAAAAAAATAACGGTATTAATACCTGCTTATAATGAGCAGGAGGTACTTGGACAGTTATATAAAAGAGTTTCTCAAGTTATTGATTCAATTTCAAATTATGAATTTGAAATGCTGTTTGTTAATGATGGAAGTAAAGATGCAACGTTAAGCATAATTCAACAGTTAAGACAAGAGGATAAAAGAGTGTCATACGTTGACTTATCCAGAAATTTCGGCAAGGAAATTGCAATGATAGCTGGATTGGATTATTGTAATGGAGATGCGGTAATAATAATAGATGCTGATTTACAGGATCCACCAGAACTTATTCCTGAAATGATAAGTTACTGGGAGAATGGGTATGATGACGTATTTGCCAAAAGAAAAAGCCGTGAAGGAGAATCATGGATGAAGAAGTGGACATCAAAGGCTTTTTATGATGTTCTGCAGAAATTAACCAGAATCCCAATACAGAAGGATACAGGAGATTTTAGGCTTTTAGACAGGCGTTGTATTGAAGCCCTTAAAAAGTTCAGAGAAGCGCAGAGATATACAAAAGGAATGTTCAGCTGGATCGGATATAACAAGAAAGAAATATTATTTGACAGGGATCCAAGAGCAGCTGGAAATACAAAATGGAATTACGCTAAGCTCATTGACCTGGCAATAGAAGGGATTACATCCTTTACTATAGCCCCCCTAAGATTATCAAGTTGTTTTGGAATAATCGTTTCTATTCTTTCATTTATGTATATTGTTTTTATAATAGCTAAAACATTAATATTTGGAGAGAAGGTTCAGGGATATCCTTCAATGATGGTTGTATTGTTGTTTTTGGGAGGTGTTCAGTTAATATGCATGGGCATAATAGGTGAATACATCGGACGTATATTTAATGAGACAAAACAAAGACCTTTATATTTTGTAAATGAGTTTAACGGGGAAAAAGAAAAAAATAATAGATAGGATGAATCAGAAGAATGGGTATGAAGTTAAAAGAGTACAAAGAACTTCTTTTAAAATATGGAACGGGAGAAAAAATGCTGTATTTAATTTTTGGTGTACTGACAACCTTGGTTAATATAGCATCTTATTGGGTTTTTACAAAGATCTTAAAATTAGACTACATGTCAGCATCGGTAATAGCATGGATAATTGCTGTTATCTTTGCATATGTAACAAATAAGATATATGTATTCAACAGCAGAAACTTCAATGCAGCAGTTATTTTTAAAGAAGCGGTGTCTTTTTTTGCATTCAGGTTTTTATCATTACTGATTGATTTATTAACCATGTTTATATTGGTAGAAAAGATGCAGATTAATGATATGTATGCAAAAGTTGCGGCCAATGTTATTGTTATTATTATGAATTACTTTTCAAGTAAGTTGTTTGTTTTTAAAAAGAAGAATCATGCATCTTCTGAGGTGGATAAAAAGGCTGACAAGCATATAACTTTTTCTGCAGTAATGAAGAACTCAGTTGCGGTATTACTTTTGCTGATTTTTTCTGTATGCTGCCATTTTTATGTGATTCACAGTGGAAGTTTATTTGGAAAGTCAGGCACTGATAGCACACTGCAATTTATGTATTTTGTACCATTTATTCAAAAACAATTCCTTTCAGGACAGCCTTTCTGGTCCTGGGTTTATGGGCTCGGAGGGGATGTTTTCGGCGGGTTTAGCTACTATTATACTACAAGTCCGTTTTTTTATCTTATGCTTTTATTGAGAAAGCTTGGAATCGGAACATGGACATTGGAGGATACTCTTAGATGGAAACTAGTATTCAGTATTTTAAAGCAATTTTTAAGTATGTTATTTTTATATGTGTTATTAAAATATGAGAAAAGAAAGACATATTCTTCTCTTATTGGTGCTGCCATATACGGTGGCTGTATTAATTTTATATGGTTTTCTCTTTTCAATGATTTTATGGCAGATGCATACATATGGCTTCCACTCACAGTATTGGGGTGGAGAATATATAAGAGAAGCAGTAACTGGGTTCCTTTTGTCATAAGTGCTGCATTAACTGTTGCAAACAGTTTTTATTTCGGATTTATCAGTTTTGTTTTTTATATTATTTTTATTATTGTATTTATGGATGTTGAAGGGACGAAATTAAAAGACAAGATATGTTCATTTTTCGGACAAATTTCAAAATATGCGATATTTGCAGTCATTGCACTGGGACTTTCAGCAGTGGCATTCTTACCTTCAGTCTTGGCCTTTTTAAAAGTGGATCGTTTTTCAAATTCAGCAATCATACCTATGTTTTATGACAGAAGTTATATTTTACAACTTCCTGAAAAGTTCTTTTATTATTTTAGTACATTAGGATTTCCAATGATTGTTCTGATTGTTTTTGCATTACCGTGGAGAAGGCTTTCTAAGGTTGCTAGAAAAAAAACAATTCTAGCTGGAATTTTCTTTGTTTTATATTTAATTCCGTATACAGGAAGTTTTTTTAATGGTTTATCATATTCTGTGGACAGGTGGTTCTATTTATTGATATTTTCAATAGCATATGCAGTTCCGGATTGGTTAGAGGAGAATGACAGACTAAAAAGTGCAGGTTTAAAATTTATTTCTATTTCTTTTGCATTAATATTATACTTTTACTATACAAAAGCCTCGCGAGGTTTAAATTATACAATTGAAAATGTAAAATTAACTAGCATTATAAACAGATTAATACTAGTTTCAGGATTAATATCTATTTTAGCAGTAATCTTAAAAAGATATATTTCACATCGTTTTATAAAAAATATATTAAGCTGTATTATAGTTTTTGCAGTAGGAATATCCCTTATTTGTAATATAAATAGTTATTTATACATTGTTCAGCCTGATATGTCTAAAGAAAAAATTGAAAATTATTTCATGCACGGCAATGAAGAGGAACAAGTATTTAATGAGTTAGCCCCATCAAACAGTGAATTTTTTAGGACTATAACTAGTTCGCCTTTTGAAAATTCACCATTAAGTCAGAATTATTACGGCACAAGTGCCTATAATAGTATGGTTGATGGAAATCTTCATAAATGGTTAAAGGTTAATGAAGATGTTTTAAATCATTATGTTGCTCCAAATATATATGCAAATTTCGATGACCGCTTGTTTTTGGAAACTGCCTTTGGAGTGAAGTATTTAGTCAGGGACAAAAATGATCCGTATGTACCAGCTTATGGATATGTGCTTAAGAAGGAAACTGATAAATATAAAGTGTATGAAAGTACCAATAATGTGGGTTTTGACTTATGGTATACAAACACTGTAGATGTACAGAGTAATAATAAAATGAATTTTGCGGAAAAGGATGCATTGCTTCTTCAGGAAGCAGTTGTTGATAAAAGTGTACCTGGTCTTAGCAGCGGTGCAATTGATGATGTAACAACAGAGCTTTCACTAGCATGGGGAAGAGCAGTTACTGAAAATATGGAGTATAAAGACGGAACATTAACAGCTGGAAAGAATGCATCTATTAGTATTCCTATAAACAATACACAAAAAGGAGATAAGGGTGAAATTCTTTTTTCAATGAATATTAAGCCTGCAAACGGGCAGATGATTAATTTAAATGTTAACGGAAAATCCACACTTAAGATGGAAGAAACTTATCCTTATATATATCCACTTAATACATTTACGTTCAGACTTGACGGCAATACTAAAATATTAAAAATAAATATCTCTGAGGGCAAATTCACAATAGATAATGCTCATGCCTGGTTTAATTCATACAAGCATTATGAAAACTGGATAAATGCACGAAATAAATATAATCTAGAAAACCTGCATATAAATGGTGGAGATATTAAGGCAACTATTAAAAATGATGAAAAAGGGATTATTGCCCTTAGTATACCTTACAGCAAAGGGTGGTCAGCAAAGGTTGATGGGAAAAAACAAGATTTAATTAAGGTGAATGGTGTTTTCACAGGATTAGTACTAGAGCCTGGAGCTCATAGAATTGAACTGACATATATTACGCCAGGTTTAATTCCAGGAGCATGTATAAGTATTACTTTTTTAATAGGTATAATTATGTTCCATATTTTAAAGAAAAATTTTTCAAAGTAAAAGTTGTCAGGACAATCGTAAAATAGAGCTTAAAGATTTTCAAGGATAATAAAAATAAAACCCCTCTTTAGTAGATATGATAGATTCATCTCTCCTAAGAGGGGGTTCTAAATTACTCGCAAATTATTGCAAGTACTAAATTGTTAATTTTCTAAACCATACCACCATTAACATAAATGGTTTGACCATTAATCCATCTAGCGGGACCTGCTAAAAAGGAAATTACTTCTGCAATGTCTTCTGGTTTTCCTAAACGTTCAATAGGATTCATTTTGGCCATACGCTCAATTGTCTCAGGATCCTTGCCTTCAAAAAATAGTTCTGTTGCTGTTGGTCCAGGAGCTACTGCATTTACTGTAATATCTCTGCCACGAAGTTCTTTTGCAAGTACAAGGCTGATTGCATCAACAGCTCCTTTGCTAGCAGAATAGGCAGCATAAGTAGGCAATGCAAGTTTCTTTACTGAAGTAGAAAGATTAATAATAGCACCTCCAGATCTTACATGGCGAGCAGCTTGTTGATCAACAACAAAGGTACCACGTATATTTGTACGAATTATTTGATCAAGCTTATTAAGATCGAAATTAGCAATTGTATTAAGTCCCATAATGCCAGCTGAGTTAACTACAACATCAACTCCGCCAAAGTTTTTCTCTGTCATATCAAAAAGCTCGCTAACTGCAACTTCATCACTAATATCAGCTTTAACAGCAATTGCCTTACCTCCTTTTTCTATTATAGATTGTACAGTTTTATCAGCTTCAAAAACATTATTTGCATATGCTATAACTACTATTTGGCCATCAGATGCAAGACGTTCTGAGATTGCGCGACCAATTCCACGTGAACCCCCAGTAACAATTGCAACTCTATCTTTTTTTATTGTATTCATAATAAAATCCTCCTTTAAGCTTGCGTTAAATACCTTGTATCTAAGATAATTATATATATTTGGTGCGATAGCTAGGTAGCCTATTTTAATAAGATTATTGCCTAATCCTACACAGAATAATATAATTTGTATATCAATTAATAGTAGAAAAGGAGTTAGAAATGGATAAAGAATTAGCAAATGACAAAATTGCAATTTATCAAAAAGAATTAGTTTCAATGATTAATGGACTTGTAGATGTGGACGGAATACATAATACAGCTATACCTTCTTTGCAGTTATTCCGAGCATCAAATGTTTCTGAGCCTTTGCACACTATTTATGAACCAGCATTATTGATAATTGTACAGGGATCAAAAATAGTAACGCTTGCTGATGAAAATTATCAATATGATCCAACATCATATTTGGTTACATCTGTTCACCTTCCTATTACGGGGCAAATTATACAAGCTACTCCTGATGAGCCTTTCTTATGTGTACAAATAAACTTTAATATGGAGCAAATACTTGATATTATTAAGGAATCAAACGAGGCATGGAGTGGTAGGATGGATTCAGGACGTGGAATAGTAGTTAATAGAATTAGTTCTGATTTACTTGATGCTGTGTTAAGACTTGTACGTCTCTTATATACACCTAAGGATATTAAAATCCTTTCACCTTTGATAATTCGTGAAATCCTTTATAGAATTCTGCAAGATAAGCAAGGAGAACTTATTAAGCAATTTGCAATGATTGGAAGTCATGCACATTGTATTGCAAAAGTTATTCAGATTATAAATAGTAATTTTTCAAAACCCTTGAGAATTGAAGATTTAGCAAAACAAGTTAACATGAGTACATCATCATTACATAATCAGTTTAAAAAAGTAACAGCAATGAGTCCTTTGCAATATCAGAAGTTGATAAGATTACAAGAGGCTAGGCGTTTGCTGTTTGCAGAGTCATCTGAAGCTGCAAATGTTGGTTTTCAAGTAGGTTATGAAAGCCCATCTCAATTTAGCAGAGAATATGCACGTATGTTTGGATTGCCTCCTATAAGCGATATAAATCGTCTTCGAGCTTCGTTAGATTCAGGCACTACATAATCTAAGTGTGTTTTCTGTTTTAAGGCCGTATAGGCAAACAGAAAACACACTCTTTTTTTACGCCTGAGGTACAAAAAGAGTGCTAATTAAACACGTCAATAGATATTCAGCTTTCGCTACTTCTATCTGATGGAATTGCATTGAATATTTTTACAAATATATCAGTCATTTCTTCAGAATTCTTCCCAAAGTCATTTTCTATCCAAACATTCAATAGATTCCATAAACCACCTGCCACGAAAACTGCATCGTAATATTGCAATTCACTGTCCGTAAAACGGTGATTTTTTATGATAGTAAGTGAGTTCATATTTCTGAGAAATTCTTCAAAAACCTTAATAAGAATCGGAAGATTGTTCTTTTTTAAGAGACGAAGCAGATTTCTATGGGAGAACCAATAACTGAAATATTCATTAGCTATATCTTTGGCCGTCAAACATTCATATGTTTGTAGTATCTGAATATATTCATTTACTAATGTATCAAAATGATATTTAAGTATGTCTTCTTTTGTTTCGAAATTTGTATAAAACGTACGTCTGGAAAGTTTCGCTCTGTCTGTAAGCTCTTTGATTGATATAGTCTCATAACTTTTCTCATCCATAAGTTCTAGTAAAGCTTCAACTAAATAGGTTTTCGAACGAATGGATGCTGGATTCTCGCTAGTATTTATCATTGTAGTACCTACTTTCACATATTTCAAATTGTGTATAACTTATACTAAGCATATTGATTTGCTATTTAAGGTATATTATAATTCAAGTCATAAACTTACACAAGTGTGTAAGTTTTAATATAAGTAAAAGAATTGGTGTTGTTATGATTTTAATTAGGAATGCCATGCGATGTAAGTAGTTAAAATGATTATAAAATAATAAGGAGTTTTTATTATGGCAGAAAGAATGAAGAGTAATTGGACTTCAGCAGATATTCCCTCACAAAAAGGACGCTCGGTAGTTATTACAGGAACTGGTGGAATAGGATATGAAATAGCATTGGAGATGACTGGCGCAGGAGCTGAAGTTATAATGGCGGGGCGAAATAGAGATAAAGGGGAAGAAGCAATAAGAAGGATTAATAAAATAAATCCAGCTGGAAGTATATGTTTTGAAGAACTTGACCTAGCGGATCTTTCATCTATAAGGGAATTTGGAGAAAGGATAAAGGAACAACGCAAAAGCTTAGATATTCTTGTAAATAATGCAGCAGTAATGAATCCTCCAAAACGTATAGTTACAAAAGATGGATTTGAACTGCAAATGGGGACAAATTATCTTGGACATTTTGCGTTAACAGCACATATGCTTCCCCTTTTGAAGAAAGGAAATAAGCCTAGGGTGATCACCATGAGTAGTCTGGCTCATCTTTCAGGAGTTATAAACTTGGAGGATTTACAATCAGAACAAAATTATAGACCAATGGTAACTTATTCTCAATCAAAGCTTGCGTGTCTAATGTTTGCACTAGAGCTGCAACGACGAAGTGATGCAGCTGGATGGGGAATTAGCAGCATAGGTGCACATCCGGGGATATCTAGAACAGAATTGATCCCTAATGGAGCAGGAAAAAACAGCCCAGCTGGAATTGCTCGTCGCTTATTTGGACCATTTTTATTTCAGCCAGCAGCTCATGGAGCGTGGCCAGCACTTTACGCAGCTGTAGCTGAAGAGTCAAAAAGTGGTACTTATTACGGACCTTCGAAAATGAACGAAATGAGAGGGTATCCTAAAATAGCTAAAATTGCACCACAAGCAGAGGATATTAAGGTTGCTTCAAAGCTTTGGGAAGAATCTGAAAAGTTGACAGATGTAAAGTTTATTTAATAAAACAGTAACTGTAGTAAATACTAAAACATATTAAAAGTCATAGGTAAATTACTAAAGCAAGACACCATACGTTAAATTTTGTAGGGTGTCTTGTTATCTTATTTCTGCGGAAACATATCAAATTGCTTCAAAAAGTCCATTATCTCTTCGAGTGGTTTTTGCCTACCATCAAGTAACCATTTTCTCCAAATGGCGTAAACCCCAGCTGACATGAAAGCTGTCCAGTATCCATCGCTATCTTCGGAATAAAATCTTTGTATTTCTTCTATGAAAATCCTCTGAATAATTGGCTCAAATCCTCGGGCATTAGACAGTAACAAATCATCACCAAAGGTGTTGAAAAAATTCAACTGGCTATCAAATTTGATAGAGAATTGTGAATTTTTATGAATTATGTCAAAGACAGCTGCAATCTTTGGCTTGTAATACTCGTATAAAATTTGCTCAAGTCCATCAAAATTACGGTAAAAAGCCATACGGCTCACTCCAGCTCTTTTACAGACTTGAGAAACTGTCAGTGTTGACAACTTCTCTTTTGTTAGCATTTGCAGCAACGCTGTTGTGATAAAATCTTTTGTATCTTTTTTGATGGCTTGTGCGTGATTAGTAGCAGCCATTACAATACCTCCTTATCTGTCACAGATGATCGTTTCTGAATTGAATTCGTTCTGATGATAGTATATACTAATGGCACAGAGGTTACAAGTGAAACCTCAGTTAAGGGAGGAATTTATAATGGGAAAAGAATTGGTATTAGTAACAGGCGGAAGTGGCTTTATAGCCGTACACATAATTTTGAAACTTTTGAATGGAGGATATCGCGTTAGGACAACACTTCGCACAATATCACGTCAGGACGAGGTCAAATCAATGCTCGCTCAAGGTGGAGTAACTGATTTTGAGAATTTGGAGTTCATCGAGACAGATTTAACAAGTGATAAGAATTGGATGGAAGCTGCAGCTGGTGCAACTTACGTTATTCATGTAGCATCTCCAACACCAGCCACCCGTCCAGACGACGGTGATGAAATGGTGAAAATGGCTGTTGATGGTACATTGCGTGTGATGAAGGCTGCCAAGGCAGCGGGAGTTAAACGTGTAGTCTTAACTTCTGCTTCTGGGGCAGTGCTTGCAGGGCATAAATCTCATCCAGAGATTTTTACTGAGGAAGATTGGACAGACTTGTCTGCCGATATTGATGCATATCAACGTTCAAAAACTATGGCAGAACTCGCAGCTTGGGAGTTTGCGAAGAAAAAAAATATGGAGCTTTCAGCTATCAATCCGACTGCTGTCATGGGACCTATACTTGGCCAGGACTTTTCACACTCCAATCAAATTATTCGTGCCATGTTAAATGGTAAGATGCCATTTCTTTTAAAAGCTGGATTTGATTGCGTTGATGCACGAGACGTTGCAGACTTACATTTGCTAGCGATGACACGTTCAGAAGCCGTAGAAGAGAGATTTCTTGCTACCACAGGTGAAAATCTGACATACAAAGAAGAAGCAAAAATTTTGAAAAGATGTTTAGGGAGTACAGCAAAAAAAGTCTCAACTAAAGAAATGCCTAATTTTGTCGTGAAATTTCTAGCGACTTTCAATAAAGATTTACGTATGCCAGCGACCTTCTTAGGAAAAAATACTGCCTGTAGCAATGCAAAAGCCAAGAAGTTGCTTGGCTGGCAGCCAAGATCAGCAGAAGAAGCAATCATAGCAACTGCGAAAAGTATGGTTGAGCTTGGATTGATTGATAAATAAATATTTGAATTTAGTATGCTATTTTTCTAACTTGTGTGAGATTAAAATTGCGATAAGGAAAATGGTTGTAAAAAATATATATTTATAATCGGTTATGGTGGAGATATAGAGGAAAATCACAGTTATTTAATCCGAGATAATGCTCCTTTAAAGTTGGTGAATAAAGAAAGTATTAAAACGAAGTTCTTTAAAACATCTTTAAATACAGTTGAAGATAATGAATTGAATTTATTCATGTATGAAGTAATAAATAGGTAGAGAGATTAAGTACAGCATTGGAAATAGCAATACCAGATATAATTGATAATGTAGGAAATGGGAAGCCACACTAATTCTGAAAGATGGAATTGGGAGGGGCTTTTCTTTTTGTGAACAAATCGTTTAAAGGGAACGGTCTAATTAAACGATAATAAGTGTAAATATTGAGATTTTATATAATTTCAATAGGGACACAATTTTAATAAATTACACCAGATAATAAACATATTTTAAAATGGGGGAATAAAAGGTGGAGAAGAATAAATTATATTTTTCAAAAGTTTGGATTAAATCTTTACTTATTTTAATACCTATTGTGTGCATACTTTCATTTGGTATCATTAAGAATATTACAAATGGAAATGCTCAAGGAGGTATTCTAATAATCATTATAATAGTGATTTCAGTTGTACTTATTTATTTTATTAGAAATAAAGGTAAGGAAAATATAAGTAAAAGATTTCAAAATGAGACTTCTGCAGAATTACTACAGTATTATGACAAAATTTATAGTAATCTAGCTCCGACACTAAAGGATAAAGATGCTATGTTAATATATTCTAAGTGCGTAGTATGCTGCTATTATGGGGAATTTGATAAAGTTGAGCAGATGCTAAATGAAATAAATTGGAGTTTTAGAATTTCTTACATTCAATCGTTGGAAATTTCGATAAAAGCATTAATATGCTATCTACAGACTGAAAACTATAATGAGGGAATAAGGCTATCAATTTTATCTAAACAGTTAGGCAGTGTATCTGATAATGTTCCAGGAGGCAACAAAACTCAGAATTTTTATGAAACATATATACAAATTGGTGAATTACTAAATGGGAGCATAGATAATAATATAATCGAATCTTTAGAGGGTAAATATAAGGAATCTCCAATACTAATCAAGCCTTTAATTGCGTACTGTCTTTCAAAAACATATATGAAAATGAATATGAAAGAAAAGGCTGGAGAAAAAATTCAATACTGTAAGCAAGTTATGCCTAATTGTAAGCCACTCTTTAATTGAGTAGGAATATATATTATCAAAAGCACTCCATTGTTAGCAATTTATCACATAAGTGTTAAAAGTCGTACTAGAAGGCTGTATTTTTGAAATCATCAATCATTAGGAAATATACGTTTACGAAATTACGAAGGGGCTCGATGGTCTAGGATTTACGGGGGTTGTAGACGGGACAGTTTATACGATCTTGGTGAGACTAGAAAAAACAAACTTGTGGACTACTAAAAAGCCATCTAATATGGTATCACCACGAAAGAAATGCCAAGTTTTATTGAGCTTGGATTGATTGATAAATAAATATTTGAATTTAGTAGTCTATTTTTCTAAATTGCATACATATTTTTTACAGATAAACTTTATAAAATAACACCTCTAGAATAAAATTCTAGAGGTGTTTATTATTGAAAAAATTTAATATAGAAATTTTTGATAATTTTGTGGTAATATAATTGACTAAATCAGTCAATAGTGTTATATTTAAATTGACCAATCCAGTCAATGGATTTTCGTTTTTTTATTTAGAAAGAAGGTGAACAGCATTTTTACAAAGTTTTTAAGCTTAAAACCTGAAAAACAAGAGCGAATATTAAATGCAGCAATAAAGGAATTCGCAAGAAAAGGATATAAAAATACTGCTACAGATGAGATTACCAAGGAAGCTAACATTTCAAAAGGAGCATTATTCCATTATTTTAATAGTAAGAAGGACCTGTTCTTATTTTTGTATGACCATGCATTAGAGATTCTTATGAATGAGTTTTTCGGGAAAATAGATTTAAATGAAAAAGACATATTAAAAAGATTGCGACAAGTTTTATTAGTTGAATTTATGCTTGTTAATAAATATCCCGATATGCTTGACTTCGTCAAAGTTGCGAATTTTGAAGATGCTGATGAAGTAAAGGATGATATGGAGTCAAGGAATAAAGAATACTTTATAAATGCCTATAGTAAAGTACTAAACAATTTCGATACTTCCAAGTTTAAAGAGAATATTGATATAAGAAGAGCTGTAGATGTTATTATTTGGACTATGGAAGGATTTACAGCCAAAGAGAAGGAAAAGATAAAAACTAACCCTATAACTAATCTTAATTTCGATGAAATATTATCGGAAATGGATATTTATTTTGATCTGTTAAAAGACAGTTTTTATAAGTAAGGAAAAAGGAGATGCATGATATGTCAAATATGGTTAAAAGATTTAAAGATTTGACTCCTGAGCTTCAGGTACTTGCAGGAGGAAAAGGAGGCAGCCTAGCAAGAATGTATCAAGATGGGTATCCTGTTCCTGAAGGTTTCGTTGTTTTACCATCTGCATTTGAGAAGGAAAAGCTTAATGATGAAGCTTGGAATGAAATAAGGACTTATATGGATGCCATTAGAAAAAATCATGAAGGAGCATTGTTTGCTGTAAGGTCATCTGCATTAAGTGAAGATTCAGCACAAGCATCATTTGCAGGAGAGTTTGAGACTGTTCTTAATGTAAAAACTGATAAAGAAATACAGGAAGCAATTTATACTGTTTTTAGATCAAGAGAATCAGAGAGAGTAAAAGCATACAGTTCTGTTCAAGGAATGGAGGAATCTCATCAGATTGCAGTAGTGATTATGCTTATGATAGAGTCTGAAATTTCTGGGGTACTTTTTACTGCTGATCCGATTACAGGTAGCCACACAAGTATGTCAGGTAATTTTGTATATGGGTTGGGAGAACAGCTTGTATCTGGAGAAGCTAATGCATATCCATTTAAATTGATGAGGCCAAAAGGAAAGTATGAAGGGCCAAGTGATTTTAAGAAGTATGCCTCAGAGGTGTATAAATATGCTTCAAAACTAGTGAGGAAATCAGGAAGTCAACAAGATATAGAATGGGCTGTTGCAAAAGGAAAGTTATATATTCTTCAAGCACGTCCTATTACAACCTTGAAGCCTGGTAATCCAGATACTTATGAATTGAATGATTCATTTGATGGGGATTTCTTATGGACCAACACAAATGTTGGTGAGGCTATGGCTGACGTTTTTACTCCACTAAGTTGGTCTGTAATAAGGGCTCTTGACGAGGAACAAATGGTAGTTCCAGGGTATTATTTATTTTCTGGTAATATATGCGGAAGAATGTATTCGAATGTAAACATGGCATTATCAATATATCCAGCCTTTGGTAAGGATTATAAGCCTGTGCTAAAAAAAATGAATGATATATTTGGTCAGATGCCTGAAGGAATGAATATTCCTATTTACCCATATTCGGGGTTAGGATTAATAAAAGCAATGATACCAGGAATAAAGAATACTTCAAAAAATTCTAAAGAAGTTGCGAAGGCAATGCCGAATTATCTTAAGGACACACCAAGCTGGTGCAGATCAATGAAAGAACGCATTGATAGAATAGAGAGTAATAAAGAATTGCTTGATCTTTGGAAAGAAGAACTTTGGCCTTATAACTGTAAGGCATTATGGGTTGGACGTTTTGCTCCTCGAAAAAAATTGATGGGATTATTCAAGTTAAATGAAGAACTTCCAAAGCTTTTAGGAAAAGAGGACGCAAATACATTGCTGTCAAACTTAAGGGGAAATTCTGAACTTGAAAGTCTTGGTCCAGTTGTGGGAATATCAAAGATTATTAAGGGAGAGATGAGCAAAGATGAATACTTGATGAAGTACGGGCATCGAGGTCCTCATGAGTTTGAGATATCCATACCTGATCCTTCAGAGAATCAAGCTTGGCTTGAAAAACAGATAGAGGAATTTGAAAAGTCTAATGTAGATGCTGAAGGACTTTTAAAAAAGCAGCATATTCAGTATGAAAAAACTTTAAAGAAGCTTGAAGAACGTTTTCCAGGAAAGGCAAAAAAGATTATCAATCAAATTGCAAATGCTTCTGAAGGAAGTTATTTAAGAGAGGCTGTTCGTTCAGAATGGACCAGAGTATTTAGGGTTAACCGTGCATTTGCGATTAAAGTAGGAAAGCTCACAGGAATTGGAGACGATGTATTTTTTCTCCATTTAGATGAAGTTTTGAATTTGCTTTCCGGAGACCAATCAGCGTTGAAGAATATTCCAACTAGACGCAAAACTTATGAAAAATATAAAACACTACCTCCATTGCCATCAATTATTCGTGGAAGATTTGATCCATTTAAGTGGGCAGAAGATCCAAATAGAAGAGTGGATTATTATGATCCTGCATTAACAACTATTAGTACACCTAATTCTGAAACACTCAATGGCTATGCAGGAGCAGCAGGTAGGATAGAGGGAGTTGTGCGTGTATTGACTAATCCAGAGGAAGGGGAAAAACTTAAAACAAATTAAATATTAGTAGCATCAACCACTAATGTAGGCTGGACTCCTCTTTTTCCTAAAGCGGCAGCAATTATTACTGATATAGGAGCGCCCTTATCTCACGCAGCCATTGTAGCTAGAGAACTAGGTATTCCAGCTGTTGTTGGATGCGGCAATGCTACCGCACGACTTAAGACTGGAGATCGAGTACTTGTTGATGGTGGACAAGGAATTGTTCATATAATAAAGAAGTTATAGCAAAAGATAGACTCTAAAAATAACCAATGATACTCGAGTTTTGCAATTTAATATTTCTTTATAAATCAAGGCACTCTATGCTATAACAAAACGGCATAGGGTGCTTTTTATCTGTGAGTATTTATTAGAAGGTGTTGATTATTAGATAACAAAGTGATATTCTATAATTGATAATAAATTTCAATTAGGAGTGATAATCATGTTATCTAGTTTAGTGCTTTCTTTCAGAGAAGGTTTTGAGGCCGTTTTAGTAGTAGGAATTATTTTAACTTATCTTAAGCAAACAAATAAAGAAAAGTTAGCTAAGTTTGTGTACTATGGTACAATACTTGGTATTTTGGTCGGAGTTATCGGCGGATACATAGGATTCAAGGAAGCACAGGAACTTGAAGAAGAAGGAGATGAGTTATTTGAAGCTATCATGATGCTTGTGGCATCTGGGCTTATTGGCTACTTTGTAGTATGGATGTCTAACCAAAACAAAAACATATCTCAAAGTATCAAAAGTAGTGTAGATAAAACATCTACAGGATTTGGACTTTTTATACTTGCCTTTTTGTCAGTTTTTAGAGAAGGAATAGAGCTTATAGCTTTTATTTTGACTAAGGTTAGTGAAAAAGCCTCAAGTGTTGCGGTAGGAACAGGAATTGGTATCATACTAGCTGTACTTTTAGGTTACGCTTTATTTAAGACATCAGTAAAGTTTAATATTAAAATTGTGTTTAAGGTATTAGGAATTATACTAATCTTCGTTGGAGCTGAATTGTTCGGGGAAGGTCTTTCAAAACTTATACCTACAGCAGGAGAGTTTCTTGAAGAAGGTGGAGCAATATTGTTTGGAGGAGCTTCATTAATATATTTTTTAAAAGAAGATTTTAAGAGATTATTTAGTAGAAATTAATTTGTTTAAAAAATGCTAAAAACAGGCTAACTAAAGGAATTATACTGGTTGGCCTGTTTTTATTTGAGTTTAATAATATTTTGCTAGATCAGAAGGTGTTTGTAATCTTTAGTATTATTTTAAATCTCACTGGCAAAAATAAGCACAAAAAAAGATAAAAAAACTATATTGACAGGATCACTACCTAGTGTTACTATATAGTAGTAGCAAGTAATACTGAATACCGGTAATACTAGATAGTGAAGAGGTGACTTAGTTGGAAAATATCACAGAAATGTTAAAAGGCGTACTAGAAGGCTGTGTTCTTGAAATCATCAGTCATGAGGAAATATACGGTTACGAAATTACCAAGAGGCTAAATGCTCTGGGGTTTTCGGATATTGTAGATGGGACAGTCTATACAATCTTGGTGAGACTAGAGAAAAACAAACTTGTGGAAACTACTAAAAAACCATCAGATATGGGACCACCACGAAAGTTTTTCACACTTAACGATGCGGGTCGAGATGAACTGCGAAAGTTCTGGGAAAAATGGGAGTTCGTTGAGTCGAAAATCAACCAATTAAAGGAGGAAAAGTGATTATGATGGAACTTTTAAAAAAAATAGTAGGAGATAAAAAAGAGTATAAGGAACAGATGGCACGGGTAGAAGTGCTGCCTCATGACTATCAGTTCGTATATAAAAAAATACAAGAATATATGTGGAATTTTGCAGCAGGAAACGGCTATGACATGTTAAAGATTCAATATGAATTGATAGATCTGTTCGAAGCCGGCGCAGCTGAAGGCAAACATGTATTGGAAATCACTGGCGAAGATGTAGCAGCGTTCTGTGATGAACTTCTCCGCAACGCTAAAACATATACGGAAAACTGGCGCGAGAAACTAAATAGAGACGTAGTGAATAAATTAGGAAAGATGAATGCTTCGAAATAACTGATTTAGCCATAACCATAAAAGGATTGAAAAAGCACAAAAAAGAGGTTATGAAGGCACCCACTTCGACAATGGGGAAAAGAACTACAAAAGTTCTGGAAAAGGTGGGAATCCGTATAATCAAAAATTAATGAGTTAAAGGAGAATATATAATGAATTTTTGGGAAAAAGTTACGGGAAGTGACATGACTAAGGAAATGAAAACTTTTGAATCAAGAGCTAAAAAGCTACCGGCTGATTACCAAGAGGCATGGGAAAAAATTAAAGCCAATGTTTGGCCACACTCAGACTTAACTGGTCGTAACCTTATGCCAATTCTTGATGGTGTGCTTGGTATGTTAGAAGAAACAGCGGCGGACGGGCAGAGTATCCAAGAAGTTTTGGGTGAAGATATCAAAGGTTTCTGCTCAGCGCTAGTAGGCGAAGAAGGGGCAAAGTCTTATCGCGACAAATGGCGCGAGCAACTAAATAGCAATATCGCTAAAAAATTAGGTAAATAGGAGGATGAAATGAGAATACAAGATATAATTGAAGGCAAAAAAGAATGGCGAGCACACGTAGCGCGTGTCAAAGCTCTACCAAAAGATTATCAGATTGTTTATAAAGAAATTCAAAAATATCTTTTCAAGGTTGGCCCTGTTGAGTTAACTGAAGGCACAGGATTACTATCAGGAATTATCGATCTTTTTGAAGAGGGGGTAGCCGTAGGAAAAGGCGTACTCGAAGTGACTGGCAGTGATGTAGCAGCTTTCTGTGATGATTTAATAAAAGACTCAAAAACTTATGCTGACATCTATCAGGAATCTGTTGAACAAAAAGTTAGTGAGGCTGTGAAAAAAGCTATGGATAAAACAAAATAAATAGTGGATATTAAAACGTCAAGTAGGGGGATGGTATAGTGAATAAATACGAGTGGATATTATGTCCAGTCTGTGGAAACAAAACACGGGTCAAGATAGGTGCTGATACGGTTCTTGAAAACTTTCCACTATTTTGTCCCAAGTGTAAACAGGAAACTATAATCAATGTAAAACAACTGAATATATCAGTTATCAGAGAGCCAGATGCTAAGACACAGAGCCGATAACCGTGAATGAAATCACAGTTATCGGCTCTTTTTTTATGATAAATATTTAAGCTTCACTATAAAGGAGGAAAAGAAAATGAAAAAAAATATCATACAAATTAAAGGGGTAAAGAAATCTTATAAAGATGTAGAAGTACTCAAAGGAGTAGATTTTGAAGTAGAGGAAGGAGGTATCTTTGCATTACTAGGTTCCAATGGAGCAGGAAAAACAACGATGATTAGAATTATGGCTACTTTACTTAAAGCAGATGCTGGAAGTGTTGTAATCAATGGGTTTGATGTTGAAAAAAATTCAGGAGGCATTAGAGGGTCTATAAGTCTTACAGGTCAGTTTGCAGCTATTGATGAAATCTTAACTGGACGTGAAAATCTTCAAATGATAGCAAAACTTAGACATCTTAAAAATCCAAATCAAGTAGCAGATGAATTAATTAATCGTTTTGGAATGTCAGAGGCGGCAGACCGAAGAGTGGGTACTTACTCCGGAGGTATGAAAAGAAGAATTGATATCGCAATGAGTCTTGCGGGAAATCCAAAGGTTATCTTCCTAGATGAACCAACCACAGGTCTTGATCCAGAGGCACGTTTAGAAGTTTGGAAGATTGTAAAAGAGTTATCAGCTTCAGGAACTACAGTATTCTTAACCACTCAATATTTAGAGGAAGCAGAACAGCTTGCAGATAAAATTGCTATTCTTCATGGAGGGAAAATAATTGCTCTAGATACACTGGAAGGATTGAAAAAATTATTTCCACCTGCAAAAGTTGAATATGTTGAAAAGCAACCTACATTAGAAGAAATATTCCTAACAATTATAGGTAAAGAGGGGGAAAAATAAATGGAATCAACAAATAAATATTTTTTGAAAGATATGAGTGTTATGTTTGGACGTTCTATGCGTCATATTTTTAGAAGTATGGATACAATTATTACAGTTTGTATCACACCAATTGCGATGATGTTATTATTCGTTTATGTATTTGGTGGAGCAATCAAAACAGGTACAGAAAATTATGTTAATTACCTATTACCAGGTATACTGTTGATGGCTATTGGTAGTGGTATAGCATATGTAGCTTACCGCTTGTTTATAGATAAAGAACGTGGTATCTTTGAGCGTTTTCACTCTATGCCTATAGCGCGTTCTACAGTATTATGGGGACATGTATTAACCTCATTAATTTCTAATGGAATTTCTGTAGTAGTGATTATACTAGTTGCATTATTAATGGGATTTCGTTCCTCAGCAGGAATACTACAATGGTTAGCGGTATTTGGAATTCTTGGGGTCTTTACACTTGCATTGACTTGGGTCGCTGTAATTGCTGGACTTGCTGCTAAAACACCAGATGGTGCAGGTGCATTCTCATATCCAATTATCTTTTTACCATTTATTAGTTCTGCCTTTGTGCCAACAGATACTATGCCTTCAGCAGTACGTGTCTTTGCAGAAAATCAGCCTGTAACGCCTATCGTAGAAGCTATTCGTAATTTATTAGGAAACCAACCAGTAGGTAATAATATTTGGGTTGCACTTGCTTGGTGTATAGCAATAATAATTATTGCTTATATATTTGCAATGAGGAGTTATAAAAAATTATAAATTATATTTATATAAGTACGTTATTGATAGAGAGGAAATATGGCAGCAGTAAAGGGGAAGAGAAATCTTCTCCCTTTTTTGTGTTTCTTAGGTAAATAGTTTTAGTGATTTGTCACCCCGTGGTGAATATACAAAAATATATTTGACAATTAGTCTAATTAGACTATAATATTTAAGTATCGTTAGTCTAATTAGACTAGGGGTAAATTTAGTAGGTTTTGATATTTTATTAGAGATTAATATGAAAGGCGTGATGATGTGAAAATTTATATTTCAGCTGATATTGAAGGAATAGGTGGAATTGTTGCTATTAATCAGGTAATACCTGGGGAGAGAGATTATCAAAGGGCAAGAGAACTTATGACTAATGAAGTTAATGCGGCAATCGAAGGAGCAATTGAGATTGGCGCAACAGAAATTGTTGTTAATGATCTACATGGTGCTGGAACTAATATACTTATAGAATCTTTAAACAATAAAGCACAATTAATTACAGGTTCATCGCATAAGGGTGCTATGATGGAAGGATTAGATTCATCCTTTGACGCAGTAATATTAATCGGATATCATCCCAGAATGAATGTAAGTGGAGTTTTGAGTCACTCTTTTCATGGAGGTGTGATTTCAAACATAAATATAAATAATAAAGATGTTGGAGAGTTTTATATGAATGCATGCGTTGCAGGTCACTTTAATGTTCCAGTTGTTTTGGTTTCAGGTGACAACATTTTAGATGAGGAAGTAAAAGAGGTGAATGCTGCAATTGAAACAGTTGTAGTTAAAACCTCATATGGAAGATATGCAGCAAAATGTTTAACACCTTCTGTAGTATCTGAAAAATTAAAAGAAAAAGTAAAAGTTGCCTTAATAAATGCCAAGAATATAAATCCTGTAAAATTACAAGAGTCGCCTGAAATGAAGGTTACTTTTTTAAATAGCGGGCAAGCCGAATTTGCATCAATAATGCCTGGAACAGAATTGGTTGAACCTAATATTGTATCATATAGAGGAAAATCAATTATTGACATTTATAGAGCATTAACAGCTATGATAAAAATCGCAAGTAGTAATTAATTTATTCACATTTCTCGTAAATATTAAATAACAAAGAAAGGATGAAAAAAATGATAAAATCATTTTTAATGTTAGGACAATCAAATATGGCTGGAAGAGGGTTTATTCATGAAGTAACCCCAATTTATAATGAAAGAATACAAATGTTACGTAATGGTAGATGGCAAATGATGACTGAGCCAATTAATTATGACCGTCCTGTTTCAGGAATAAGTCTAGTGGGCTCATTTGCAGATGCATGGTGTAGTGAAAATCAAGAAGAAGTTATTGGCTTAATACCTTGTGCTGAAGGTGGAAGTACACTAGATGAGTGGGCTGTAGACGGAGTGCTTTTTAGACATGCAATAGCTGAAGCTAAATTTGCTATGGAAAGTAGCGAGCTAGCAGGAATCCTATGGCATCAAGGAGAAAGCGATAGTCTTAATGGTAACTACAAAGTATATTATAAAAAATTACTTGTGATTATAGAGACTCTTAGAAAGGAATTGAATGCACCTGAGATTCCAATTATTATTGGTGGGTTAGGAGACTTTTTAGGGAAAGAAGGATTCGGAAAAAGCTGCACTGAATATAATTTCATAAATGAAGAGTTACAGAAGTTTGCACTTGAACAAGAGAATTGCTATTTTGTAACGGCTGAAGGATTAACTTCTAATCCTGATGGAATACATATTAATGCAATTTCTCAAAGAAAATTTGGGCTAAGATATTTTGAAGCCTTTTCTAAAAGACAACATGTACGTAAGCCATTAATTAATGAAAATGAGCTTCTAAATATAAATGATTCTAGAACACATACCAAAACAGAAAAGATATATATAGAAAGTATGAATTTTGCATTAGGAAAAACATCATATGATGAATTCATGTCTCAAGTTATGCAAATTAACAATGATTAAATCTTATAATTAGTAATCTAATTTTGATTAAAAATATAAAGGATGTGTTTTTTTGATACCATTACTAATTTTAGGCTTATTAAAACAAAACCCAGGTTCTTATGGATACGAATTATTAGCCTTAATGGAAGAGAGACACTATAAATATATAGTAAATTTCACTAAAGGATCATTCTATTATAATCTCCAACAATTAGAGGAAAAACAATTAATTGAAAGAGTTGACCAATTAGATAACTCTAGAGAGACACGAAATTATGTCATCACTGAACTTGGGGATAAAGAATTTGAAAAATTGATGTATAAGTATGGATCTAAGACAGATTATATAAATTTATCTTTTTATGCAGCGATGTTATTTGCTAATGAGTATAAGAGAGAAGAACTAACAAAACTAATAGAAACACAAATAGAACAAACTAAAAAGAAGATTTCTTTATTAGAACAATCTATTGAACATAATGATATCGTACCTACTTATTTTAAAAAGATGCTAGAAAATTCGCTTTCGCATCACATAGTAAATGTTGAGTGGTTTGAAGAGCTGCTAAAAGATATAAGAACCGAAAATTAATTAAAGTGTATTTTATGTTCCCTCAGACTTATGTTTGGGGGAATTTTGCTTTTGGTAGTTCAACTTTTACGCAGAGCTAGGAATATTTACGTTAAGGTAAATATTTATGTAGATAAAAAATAAGCTAGTATGTTCTCCACAATTCCTCCATATTTGCAATATATAATTTAATTAAAGAATCAGAAATGAAGAAAAATATACAAATATTTTATTATGATAAAGACAAGGAGGAAGTATTATGAAGAACAAACTAATAGCTATATTAGGTTCAGCAGTAATTCTAGTAGGTGCAATTGGTGGAGTAGCTTTTGCAAGTGGTATTGATAACAATTCTAAATTTAATCAACCAATTGCTATGAATGATGGTAGTATAAAAGCAAGTCCATTAGCTGCTCAAAATGGTGATACAAAAGTGCAGGATTTAGTAGAGACTATTAATGCTAATAATTCTAGCCTTAATGAAAATAGTAATGATATAAATCAAACATATAAGAATATGGCAAAAATAATGAAAGACAATGGATTTGAAGATGGAGCCAGATATATGCAGACCGGTAATTATACTGCTATGGCAGATTATATGAATAAACTATCACAGGAGGATTATGACAAAATGATTAGTATCATGAAGGATAACGGTTATGGTTATATGGCACAAATGATGGAATCTATAGGTAAAGAAGGAATGGTCCAGATGCACAATTCAATGATTGGGAATGGGAGTAATTCTAATAATATGATGAGGAATTTCAGGTAGTATATAAAATTCATTCTTTTAAAATAGAGATAAGGAGTCCTACTACTCGCTGAAATATATTTAAGCAAAATCAATATTAAAGTATGTTTTATTCTCCCCCCAGACTTAGGTTTGGGGGATTTTGCTTTAATATGAAGTACACTTATAAACTCTCCATTATCACACCAATGTTTTAGTTGCATGCTATACTGGGGATGGGGGATACTTAACCCCTACTGAAGAAAAGAAAAAACTTAACGAGGTAGAATTATGGTGAATAAGGAAAATAGGCATATAGGAAATAGAATAGCAGCAGGTCGCCGGCATACAGTTGGTATTAAATCAGATGGCACTGTAGTAGCCGTTGGTGATAATAAATGTGGCCAATGTAATGTAAGCGGATGGCGTAATATTGTGTCTGTTGCAGCTGGTAATGTTCATATGGCAAGGAACACAGGAAATGCTCATGCAATCGGTCTTAAAGCTGATGGTACCGTGGTTGCTACTGGCTGGAATCAGTATGGCCAGTGTGATGTAATTAGCTGGAGAGATATTGTTGCAGTTACCACTGGTTGGCGTTATACTATTGGATTAAAATCGGATGGTACAGTAGTTGCCGTGGGTAGAAACAATGAAGAACAATGTAATGTAAGTGACTGGAGTGATATTGTGGCGGTTGCAGCTGGTGATTGGCATACAGTTGGTCTTAAATCTGATGGCAGGGTTAGGGCTGTAGGGAATAACAGATATGGACAATGCAATGTAGGTGATTGGCACGATATAGTAGCAGTTAGGGCTGGTTACCTTCATACTGTAGGGCTTAAATCTGATGGTACTGTGGTTGCTGCTGGGCGAAACAGAGAAGGTCAATGCGATATAGGTAATTGGAGCGATATTGTAGCAATTGCAGTGGGGAGTAGTCATACAATTGGCCTTAAAGCAGATGGTAATGTGGTGGCAGTAGGCTGGAATGAATATGGCCAGTGTAATGTAAGTGACTGGGGTGATATTGTTGCGGTTGCAGCTGGTTGTGCGCATACAATTGGCCTTAAATCAGATGGCAGGGTGGTTGCTGTTGGTGATAATGAATATGGTCAATGTGATGTAAATGACTGGAGCTGCATTTAAGTGCCGTATCTTATATAAATTAATACTCTAGCTTGAAATAAATTGATTTATAGAGGTGTCGACTATATAATAAGTGAGTAGTATGTGTTTGTATGTAGGCACTGCAAGAGGAGGATAAGTTATGAAAATATCAAAGAAAGATGCTTTAATGTGGTTTGAATTTTTTTCAATGCTACCAGAAGATGAGGAGCCGATGATAAAACAACAAGAAATCATTTATGCTACCTTTGCACAAATTGAAGCAGCTATTGATCATAGAAATGATATGTTAATGTCAGAAATTAAGAATTTAAAAAATTTAGAGAATAGAACATTTTTTGTAGGAGAGGAAAGTAGATTTCCAAGGGGATGTAGTTCATGTCTATTTGGAACTGGTTTAAGTGCAATTAGAAAAACTAACAAATGTAATATAGAGTGTAAGTTTTGTTACAACTATGGAGAATTAGATTTTATTCCTCCGATTGGCGAAGGTATGTGGCAAATTGGGGATACAAAATTTTATGAGAAAGATATTGATTTACTTCTTTCTATCCACAAGAAGCCTACAGGGGTTGCATATGTTTATTTAGAGCCATTTATGGAAATAGAAAAATACTACTCTGTAGTAAAGAAATTTAGTGATGCTAAGATTCATCAACATTTATATACAAATGGTACTCTAGCAACAGAAGAGACACTAAAAGCATTAGGTGAAGCTGGTCTTGATGAGATACGTTTTAATCTAGGTGCATCGAATTGCTCTGATAAAGTTATTGAAAATATAAGAATAGCAAAAAAATATATTAAAAAAGTAGGTATTGAAACTCCAATGACACCTGAGTTTTTTGAAACTTTCTTTGAGAAAAAGCAAGTAATCTTAGATACAAAGCTTGATTTTATAAATTGTGCAGAATTACATTTAAATGAGAATAACATAGACAATTATTATGGAGAAAATATGTATATATCAAGACAAGGATACATATCTCCAACTTGGAGTAGGGAGTTAACTCTAAAGTTTATGAAAATAGCCGATGAAGAAAAGTGGGATTTAGTAGTTCATGATTGTTCAAACCACACAAAATTTGCGAGAGATTTGAATTTAAGCAGCAAAGAGGGCAAGTGGTTTGGAGCTAGTAGTTATGGCTGTGAATTTTCAAAAATTCCATATGAAGTATTTTTACCAATACTACGTGATGAAGATTTTAAGTTCTTAAGCGAAGAAGAATTGCCTAGTGGTTATAAACCTGGAGAGCTTATTTTTTAAAGATGCTTTTCGTTAAAAAAGTGAGGAATTTTATTTGAAATTCCTCACTTTTTTATTATACTATAAACATTTTAGTCACTAAAAAGAGTATTTATTTAGTTGAATATATTTTTTCCTTAAGCTTATCTACTGTAGAGGGGGAGGCAGTATAAATCATTAATTTTAAATCAGGATAGTCTGATAACTGTAAGTTCACATGATCAAACTCCAATTCTCCAATTTGAGGATCATTCAATAACTTATGACAGTCAGTAACAGTTTTAACTTCATAACGAGGCCACCATAAACGGAAGAATTCACTTTCTTGCTTATATTTCTCAATCATTTCATTTAATCTCGCATCTTTAGGGGAGCGAGCACAATCTGCTCTAAATCTTGCAATAACGATTTTAGCCCGTTCTTCCCAATCTGAAATGTTTTCTTTTATAAGTGGGTCAATTAGTGAAGAATGTAATAAGTTTGGTTTTGTATTCATGTTTTCTGAATATGGAGGAAATTGAAATATATATTCTGCAGCACGATTCCATAATAATATATCCCAGTATTTATCTATTATATATGCAGGATGAGGTTCTAATGCGAAAACAGCTCTTTCTAATCCAATACTAATATCTTTATAAATTTCTGATTGACCCATTTCATCTGATTTAGCTAATAAAAAAAGATATCGTCTTTCATCATCAGATAATCTTAATGCAGCAGCCAAACTCTCCAATACTTGATGAGAAGGATGTACGTCTTTCCCTTGTTCTATAGATGTATACCAAGAAACACCGACATTGGCTAGTTGAGCTACTTCCTCGCGGCGAAGTCCAGGTGTGCGGCGACGTCCATTTGAAGGTAATCCAACCTGTTCTGGTGTAAGACGTTCTCTATTAGCTCGTAAAAATTCACCTAGAGATTGCTGTAATGTAATCTCATTCATATATTATCCTCCTTATATCCTACTACTCTCAATCGTATGATAACTACAATGTGGTTGAGTTATTTTGGCTCTTATATAATCAGTAATATAACATAAATAACTAATAAACAAAACTATTTGGATTGGAGTGAATTAATTTATGAAGATATTTGTAACTGGGGCAACAGGTAAGGTAGGAAGTCGATTTGTACCATATTTGCTTAAGCAAGGTCATGCTGTACGTATTCTTGTAAGAAATGCTGAACGAGCACTAGAATTAAAAGAATTAGGAGCAGAAGTGATAGAGGGAGATCTTTTAGATAATGAGAATCTCACAAAAGTTATACAAGGGGTTGATGCAGTTATACATATTGCTGCTCAATTTCGAGGTGGTATTAGTGAAGAAGTAGCTAGAGCAGTGAATTTAGATGCAACTATTACACTAGCTAAAGCATCTCTAGAGGCAGGTGTTACAAGATTTGTTTTTACTAGCACCGGAAATGTGTATCGTGACATTAGTGTAAATAGGCTATGCAGAGAAGATGATATTCTTATGCCAGCTAAACTGATATATCCTAAAACAAAAATTGCTGCAGAAGAAGCTCTGCTAAGATTACATCGTGAGCAAGGACTAGATATTCGCATTATGAGGTTAGCATTTGTTTATGGAGATGGTGATCCACACATTGAAGAAATTTTGCCTTATATGATTAACTGGTACCCATTAAAAAAACAATCCATGGTGCATCATGAAGATGTCAGTCAAGCACTACTACTTGCAGCTAGTACACCAGGTATTGGCGGGCGTATATACAATGTTGCAGATGATAATCCTATAGCTATTGGTGAATTATATAAGCTCTATGGAGGACCAGAACAGGTACCAACTAAAGACGGGTGGCTTATGACTAACCTATGGGAATTGACAGCTGATACAGAGCGTATTAAAAATGAACTTAATTTCCGTCCAAAATATCATTCTATCTATACTGCTAGGGATATGGGAACTCTTTAGTCACAAGTTTAACTAGATATGGAAGTGTGTTTTTTCCCTCAGACTTAGGTTTGGGGGAATTTTGCTTTAGAGCACTAATTTTTTAACGAATACTGATATAATTAAGTTAAGGATTTATATAATTTGCTGTAGTAGAAGAGGTTCCTAAAACCTCTAAGTATAAGGTAGGAGAGTGGTAAAGTTGGAGTGGAATGAGAAAACGGAGATATTCATTATCTGTATCTATATAGTACTTCCAATATTGGTAGTGGGGGTCGTACTAACTGGATTAATTATATTATTAAAGAGTTTTATGAAATCTAGAAGAGAGAGAAAGAAAAAATAAATGTCTGTATTTCATTAGGCTAGAGTATAATTATAATTGATATAGTTATTAAGGAGAATAAATACGTGTTTATAAATAATATTAAAGAACAAAAAAAGAAAATATATAAGATAGGGTTAATAAGTTTTATAATTATTTTGATTCTATTGGCTTGTTATTTCGGTTATTATAAATACCAGCAAAGTAAGATTAAGTTTCAATCGCCTGAAGGTTTCCAAGTTGAAGTTAATACCAAGGATCTTACTATAGTGGGGAAAAAGTGGCTTGAATCATATACGGAACAATACAGAGGGAAATATGTGCCTAAAGATCAAAAACTAATGGACTATTCTATTGATGATATTGAAATCAAAGAAACTAATGTAATTCAAGTTGACTTTTCAGTTGTTACAAAGAAGATAGATGAAAGAAGTGCCTATAGTTGGAATGGGATTGTAGAGGAAAATAAAGTAAAAGTTCAATGGGTTTTATGGTTTAATGAAGAAACAAAGTCAGATGGAACTATTACTTATACAGTAAATAAATTGCAAAGACCAGCTGGATATGATTTAGAAAAATACCAAGTTAGTGGTGCGAAAGAAAGCGACGAGTATAGAAATGAACATGAAGCTGAAATTCCTTATGAAAATAAGCAGTATACATATAAGATAGAAAATAGAATCTTATATGTAAGTTATGATAAGGGAAGTTCGTGGAAAAAGGTCCCTATTCCACTAGAAACATTAGTAGCAGTTGGAGATGGGAAACCTTATTCTAATAAGTTGCAGGAAAAAAGTTATGTAATATCTCCTGAAAAAACAGCCTTCGTCTATGGAGGAACTAGGGAAAATCCGCTTATGATGATTCACTCAGAGGATAGTGGAACCACTTGGAAAACATCTGAAATAAATAAAACCATAGATAGTGCAAGGGTGAGGTTTTGCAGTTTCCCAACGGATACAGTAGGTTATGTTATTGTAACAAATGGAAGGACTATGTCTCAAGAAGGACAAGTAATCTGTAAAACAACAAATGGAGGGGACACATGGAATGAGGTGGGAAATGGGCCTAGCACTTGGCTTTTGCAGTCAGCAGGTTTTATAGATGAAAATCTAGGCTTTGTATGTTATCCAAAGGTGGAAGGAGCAGTTACCAACTTTTACAGAACACAAGATGGAGGTAAAACTTTTGAGCCAATAAAGATACCTGTTCATACTGAAGAATGGAATGGTATCACCCTCGAGCCTTTTATTCAACCAGAAACTCCTTATATTGAAAATGGACAATTGTTTCTTTTGGTAGGACAAGGGGAACAAGGTGATTTCAAGGGAGGTACTGTTATGGCAAAATATAAATCAGAGGATAGGGGAGTAACTTGGAGTTTTGTTGAATTGGTGGAGCCACCATCTAAAGAAATAGGGTAATGAAAGGTAAATATTTTATATTCCCTCAGACTAAAAGGTTTGGGGGAATTTTGCTTTAGGAGTTTGAGTTTTGTAGTTAACTACTCCTCCCAGTTTAATTATATCATATGCAATTTTTAAATAATAGGCTTATAATTCGTACTTATTTAGGATAGTATAGGAGCAGATAAACTTGATAGGGAATTGCTCCATCAACACTTAGAAAATAGGAAGGAGAATATGTATGAATTCATATGTGCTTAGCTTTAAAGAAATTGATAAAACAAAGCTATCCCAGGTGGGAGGTAAAGGTGCTAATCTAGGGGAATTATCCAAAGTTAAAGGAATTCTAGTCCCAGAAGGGTTTTGTGTTACCACAGAAGCTTATAAAAAAGTGACTGAAAATAATCATGAACTTAACGGGCTATTAGATGAATTATCTAAGCTTAGAATAAAAGATAGAGAAAATATAAGTGAAGTTAGCAAGAAAGTTCGTAGAGTCATTGAAAACATACCTATTCCAAAGGAATTAGCAGAAGACATTGAGGATTACTTAATAAGGTTTGGTGAAAACATTGCCTATGCTGTGAGGTCTAGTGCAACAGCAGAAGATCTGCCTACTGCATCTTTTGCAGGTCAGCAGGATACGTATTTGAATATTATCGGAAAAGATCAAGTACTGAAGCATATAAGTAAGTGTTGGGCATCGCTATTTACTGAAAGAGCAGTAACTTATCGCATTCAAAATAGTTTCGATCATAGTAAAATTCAACTGTCTGTAGTTGTTCAGAAGATGGTTTTCCCAAAAGCTTCAGGAATTTTATTTACTGCTGATCCAGTAACTTCTAATAGGAAGACGGTATCTATTGATGCGAGTTTTGGACTTGGTGAGGCGCTAGTCTCAGGGCTAGTGAATGCTGATAATTATAAAGTGCGTAACGGCAACATTATTGATAAGAAGATATCCACTAAGAAGTTAGGGATTTATGCCTTAAAAGATGGAGGGACTAAAGAACAGGAGACTGAGCCAGAGAAGCAAAATATGCAAGTGTTAAGTGATGAGCAGATTTTGCAGCTTGAGCATTTGGGCAGAAAAATTGAAGAACATTTTGGGTGTCCTCAAGATATAGAATGGTGCTTGGATGATGATATATTTTATATTGTTCAAAGTCGTCCAATAACGACTTTATATCCAATACCGGAAGCAGGGGATAATGAAAACCACGTTTACTTATCTGTTGGTCATCAACAAATGATGACAGACCCATTGAAACCATTGGGAATGTCCATATACGAGTTAACATCTATGGGGCATAGGTTTAAAGCAGGAGGAAGAATGTTTGTTGATGTTACCCAAATGCTAGCCTCACCTGAGAGTAGAGTAATTTTATTAAAGAATATGGCACAACACGATCCACTTATGAAAGATGCACTTGCTAACATAATAGAGCGAGACTATATAAAATCCATACCAAATGATAAAGAAAAGCAGAATCTTGGTAAAAGTGTGCCGCCATCAGATTCAAATAATCTAATGGAAAGTAATCCAGAGGTTGTTTCAGAGTTGATTAGAAGTACTCAAGAGTCCATAGAAGAATTAAAGAAAAACATTCAAACCAAATCAGGATTGGATTTATTTGATTTTATTCTAGAAGATATTAATGAATTAAAGAGGATTTTATTTAATCCACAAAGTACAGCTGTATTTATGGCTGCAATAAATGCTTCATATTGGATTAATGAAAAAATGATTGAGTGGTTAGGTGAAAAAAATGTAGCAGACATACTTTCTCAATCTGTACCAAATAATATTACTTCAGAAATGGGACTGGCGCTAATGAACGTGGCAGATGTGATTCGCCCTTACCCAGAAGTAATTGATTATTTAAAGAATGTAAAGAATGATAATTTTTTAGATGAATTGGCTAAATTTAATGGTGGGCAGGAAGCTAAAGAAGCAATCTTGTCGTATCTAAACAAATACGGAATGAGATGCAGCGGGGAAATAGATATTACTAAAACTCGTTGGAGTGAAAAACCAATTATTCTTGTCCCTATGATTCTTAATAATATTAAAAACTTTGAACCTAATGCAGGCAGTAGAATATTTGAGCAAGGAAGGCAAGAAGCATTAAAAAAAGAACAAGAGTTATTGGAAAGACTGAAAGAGTTACCAGATGGTGTGAAAAAGGTAAAAGAGACAAAAAGGATGATTGACCTAATTAGAAACTTCATGGGATATCGTGAATATCCAAAGTATGGTATGGTAAGTCGTTTCTTCATCTATAAACAGGCTTTACTTAATGAAGCTGAAAAGCTCTTACAGAAGGGTGTTATTCATGAAAAAGAAGATATATATTATCTAACTTTTGATGAGTTTAAGGAAGTGGTATTAACAAGTAAATTGGATTATCAGATTATAGATATGCGAAAAGGCGAGTACAAATTATATGAAAAATTAACTCCACCTCGTGTAATCACCTCTGATGGTGAAATTGGTATAGGTAAGTACAGTCGAGAAAATATCCCAGAGGATGCAATTGCAGGTCTACCTGTTTCTTCTGGAGTTATTGATGGACGCGCACGTGTCATTTTAAATATGGAAGAAGCTGATTTAGAAGAGGGAGATATATTAGTTACAGCATTTACTGATCCGAGTTGGACACCACTTTTTGTATCCATAAAAGGTCTAGTCACTGAAGTTGGTGGACTTATGACTCATGGGGCAGTTATAGCACGAGAATATGGCTTACCGGCAGTTGTTGGAGTAGAAAATGCTACAAAGCTGATAAAAGATGGGCAGAGAATTCGTGTGCATGGAACAGAAGGGTATGTAGAAATTCTATAATAGATAAGAAATAGATTATAGTAACAGGCTCATAATTCATGAGCCTGTTACTTTTATGTACAAATAAAATTTTAATTAATTTCATAACATTTAAAAGATTACGTTAGTATTCTCCTTTAATTATAAAAAATGAGCCTCTAATTGTTCCAGCTAGCTTAGACTTTTGCCTAGCAAACTTAAATTTACCTTCAAGCTCCTTTGGTATATCCATTCCTTCAGAAAGTTTCAAACCAACGGCACGTTTCTTAGGATCATCAACAGTATACATAACGTTAATTGAAAGACCATCCTCATAAAAAACATAAGCAAATTTGATATTTTCTACTTGAAAGCGTGATGTTTCTAAGGGCTTTGCTGAGAACTCAATATCACGTTCTTTTTTCAAAATTTGATTCACATAATCAAGGGTATCCTGGCTTTCACTAGCAGGTATAACAGTAAATTCATGCTTGTATTTGTTCATAAAGTAGCGAGCCTCATTAGCACGTAATCCAGCAAGTGCATCAACTACAGGTGAAGACTCTAAACCAACTGTAGATACATTTTTAAAATCAACAATATAAGACATATTTATGCCTCCTTTATAATTATTTATTTTCTAACAACCGGAATCCACATTTCACCAAAAACTAAACCATTTTGCTGTCCCATCTCAACCATTGCATTTGGACCACCAACATAGGCAAAATCCTTTGCTTCTGGTAAGACCTGACCAAAGGCGATTCCAGTAAGTTTATTATTCAATTCATCGATTGTATTTCCGTCACCTTTAACAACTAGGTATTCCCCTTTAGGAAATTGGATAGCTCTAGTTTCCTCTGATAGGGATGCATCTGTAAGGACCCCAACATAATACATCATCTTGTTATTTACCGCTTCGTTTACGGTAAAAATATAGTCATTTGTAGCGATAGATTTTAAAGCATCAAGCCTTCCATCTTGGCTAACTGATATCCAAAAGTCTGATTTTTCCTTGTTTAATCCTGCAAAGTCTGTGTAATGACTCTTAAGTTCAGTTCCTAAACCTAAAACAACAAAACCGTCTTTTTCTACTAATGTATAATCTGCCATATTTAAAACCTTCCTTTTCTTATAATTTATCTAATGAATTTGTAATATTTAGTTGATAAGTATATAATAATCTTAAATTATGTCAAAAAGTGATACTGTTTAGGAGGCTCTATGAAAAAAGTAGAACGGATTAATACAATAATGAGGTATATCAACAATCGCGGTCACTTTACAATTTCTGAAATTATACAAGAATTTAATATATCCCGTTCTACAGCAATTAGAGATATCAGAGAAATCGAGGAAATGGGGATGCCACTGGTGGCTGAAGTAGGAAGGGATGGCGGGTATTTTGTCATGCAAAACTCTGTTCTTCCAGTTGTTCGATTTACTAATAATGAAGTGAAAGCCCTTTTTATTGCCTTTATGGCAACAAGAAATCAGCAACTACCATATTTAAAGAGTCGTCAGTCCTTAGCCGAAAAATTACTAGGTCTCATTTCAGAAAGCCAGCAAGAAGATCTTGTCCTTTTAAATCAAATATTACTTTTTGAAGGAACCAATCCCTATAATCCAGACTTGCTTGATCTTTCAGATCTTCCACATCCAATGCTAGAAAAACTCATTCAAGTCCTTCTTCTGGATAGCTATTTGTTAATTACAATAAAAGAAGAGAATATAGTAAAGTCTTACCCAATGTATCTCTTGCACCTTTATCATGAAAATAGTATTTGGTTAATTGAAGGTTTTGACTTAAAGGAAGAAAGGAAACATATTTTTCCTGTGGATCATCTAATTGATGTGAGTCCTTATAATGAGAAAAAAAGATTAAGTAAGAAAAAGATATTAGAAAAACTAAGTAAGCAGGAAGAAGTAATTAACCTCATTCTCGAACTTGGTCCTAAAGCAATTGCTCAGTTTAAAAAATACCACCCTGTAGCTGTTTCAATTTCATATACTAACCCTTACCAAACAACAGCAATTCTAAAAACTTTTATTGACATTAATAAACCTGAAGAGTTAAGTGAAATAATAAACTGGATACTTTTCTTAGGTGAGGATATTAAGGTGAAGGAAATGCCGGAAGAAGTATTAGAAGTGTTACAAGAGAGATTACGATTATATAAGATTATGAAAATTTAATTATGAGGAGGTTTCACTATGGAAAATAAAAAAAAGGAGTTGTTACCAGAACAACGTGAGGAATTGATCAAAACATTAAAATCCCGTTTTGAGAAAAATATGAATCGACATAAAGGGTTTGAATGGGCTAAAGTAGAAGAAAAACTGGAAGCTAATACTGAAAAATTGTGGTCACTTAATGAAATGGAAGTATCAGGCGGTGAACCAGATGTTATTGGTCATGATGAGAAAACTGGGGAATACGTATTTTATGATTGTTCAGCAGAAAGTCCTAAAGGTCGAAGAAGTGTATGTTACGATCATGAAGCGTTAGAGTCAAGGAAAGAGCATAAGCCTAAAAATAGTGCTATTGGCATGGCAACTGATATGGGAATTGATATTTTAACTGAAGAACAGTATCGAGAACTGCAGGAGCTTGGAAATTTTGATATAAAAACATCCAACTGGGTGAAAACACCTTCTGAGATTAGAAAACTCGGTGGAGCCATCTTTACGGATTTTCGCTATGGTAATGTCTTTGTATATCATAACGGTGCTGAATCCTACTATGGTGCAAGGGGATTTCGTGGCTCACTAAGGGTCTAAAATTTAACATACAACTGAAGAATATAGTAAACTGAAATAAGCTTATATGAATAAAAAGACCATGGAGTAAGGGAAATAAGTTCTCAATCCATGGCCTTTTTTGAGTGAAATAAAAAGTCATTTGGATTTGCTACATAATATGTTGATGATAGAGGTATTGTAAATACCAAAAAAGTATGATTCAAGGGAACATTATTTATAAACTAAGGTTGTAAACATGCCTCCAGTTCCATCGGTAAAGTTATTAGAAACATGGTGGGAAATATGACAATGAAAAGGCCAAATTCCAGGGTTATCTGCTTCAAATAAGACATCCCAAGTTTCTCCAGAGGCAACTAATATTGTGTTTTTTAAAATTCTATTATTATCAGCTATAGGATTGCCATCTGATTTTTCAACAACGAATTGATGTCCATGAATATGCATAGGGTGATGATTAATCTGTATAGCGCCTAATCTTAAACGTACAATATCACAATATTCAACTGGCATAGCAGTGGTTGATGGAAAACTTTTACCATTAATAGTAAACATATTGAAGTCCATAGCAAAAGGATTAAGATCATACTTTCCAGGTTTTATTTCCTTTCCTTTGTCTAAACCAACAAGACTCCACTCCTGCATAAGAAGGAGGTAATCTTTATTAATATGTCTTTCATATGGATCAAGAATTATAAAACCACCTAAAAGGCCTAGCATATCTTGTTTTGCTACATTAACATGAGAATGATACATATGTGTTCCTGGTGGGTTAGTTATCCTAAAGTGATAATCAAAATAATTCCCAGGTTCAATCAGTGGTGAAGGTTCTACATGGGGTACACCATCCATGACATTAGGAACATCAAGCCCATGCCAATGAATACTTGTTGCTTCTGGCAAATGATTTATTACACGTATGTTAACATAGTCCCCAGGATAGGCTTGTATAGTAGGTCCTGGTATACTCCCATTATATCCCCAGCCATTGATAAAGACTCCGGGAAGTATTTCTTGATTTACGGGTTCAGCTATTAGTTCAAAGAACTTAATACCATTTCTAATAGTACACTTAAGTGTAGGAATATCTGGTGTAATAACCATGTAATATTTACTCTCCTGCAAATTATTTCATTCTATTATTTTATGTCATACTTATAGAAAAGTGATAAGTCACAATTATCTTCATTTTCCAAATAACTTTAAAATATCAAAACCCTCCACTATCCTGCCAGGGTTTTGGCTGTATGTTATAATGAGAAGGCAATTTGGTTAACCAAAAAGGGAGGTATTCAATGAGAATTTACAGTACTTCTGAAATTGCTAAAATAGTTGGGATGCATCCCAATACTATAATGTTATACGAGAAGTGGGGCTACATAGAGCCTGTTGAAAGAAAAGAAAATGGCTACAGGGTTTATACTGAAACACATCTAGATCAGATAAAACTAGTAAGAATAGCATTGAAAAGTGATTGGATTAAATACTATATGAGATTTGAAGTTAGAAACATTATAAGAAGTGTAGCCCAAGGTGACTTGAGAAAAGCTTTAAAGCTAAGCAAAGAATATTTAACACATATACAAAATGAAAAGAATCATGAATTTAAAGTTATGAAAGTAATTCAGGGAATACTGAAAAATGATTCACTGGAAGAAAAAAATATTAAATTAAATAGAAATGGTGCTGCAAAACTTATTGGAGTTTCAATAAATGTCATTATAAACTGGGAGAGAAATGGACTCATTGAAGTACCAAGGAACAAAAATAGATATCGTGTTTATGGAGAAAATGAAATAAAACTACTTAGAATCATCAAAGTCTTAAGGCAGGAGAACTACAGAACCCAGTGCATATGCGACATGCTTAAAAATTTGAAAACTAAAAGTAAGGAAAATGATTTGATAACATCCTTAATGCCTGAGGCTGAAAGTAATGCTAAGGAATTAATTAGTTATATAGAAGAGTTAATAAGTAAAGAGCAGAATATTTAATTAAGGAGGAGGACTGGAACATGAGGATAATGGATAGCATTCGAAATGCAGAACCTGGAGAAATTATTACCTTTGGAACTTATCCCCAAACTGCAGATGGAACTGATCCAACACCTATAAGGTGGATAGTGTTACAAAATTCAGGAAGTGAGTTGTTCCTTTTAAGTGAAGATATTTTGGATTGCAAGAGGTATCATGGCAAGTCCAAGGATATTAAGTGGCGCGATTGTGTTGATATAACTTGGAAAGATTGCGATTTACGTGAATGGTTAAATTATGAATTCTATAACATAGCGTTTAATGAGGAAGAAAAGGAATTTATAAAAAATACTTATTGCACTGATAATGGAGAAGGTACCCCAGATACTGAGGACAAGATTTTTTTACTTAGCGTTAATGAGATGCAGTATTTATCTGAAATACATGGTAAGGATTTAAGACGCGCTGTTGGAACGGACTTTGCTAAAAAAGAAAAAGTTGATGGATGCAATTTATATGTATATGATAAAACAAATAAAAATAACTATATTATAAGAAATGGAGAAGAAGTTGGCTGTTCCTGGTGGTGGCTAAGAACACAAGGTAACAAACCATCTAGAGCATTTTTTATTGGAACAAATTGCAGTATTCGTAGCTATGCAAATAACAGCTCAGCCCGTGATGGTGTACGTCCGGCACTAAAAGTTAATATTTCTTAGTATATTTTATATTCCCTCAAATTTATAGTTTGAGGGAATATTGTAATTGCAATAACTAATGAAAAAATTATAGCCATGTTTTATAAATATCAGCTGCTTCTTTTATTCCTTGGTTAAATCCAGCCTTAGCAGATGAGGCTGCATGATTTGGATCATAAGGATTTTTCCCTATTGCTAAAATACTATCTTCATTAGGTATAATAAGAGAAACCTTTGAGTTCTTTTGCATTTCAGAAGCATCTTCTTTAACGCTTGGAACTAAACCATACTTTTGAGGCATTGGTGATAAGATTACAATTTTATCATAACCATCAGCTAAACGGGCATTGGTACTTGAAACCATTCCTCCATCAATCCAATATTTTTCATTAAAACTTACAAGTGGCCAGATTCCTGGGACAGCACCGCTTGCATTTACTGCATCTAAAAGTGTAGTTCCTGAATATCCATCAAATACATGAAGTTCTCCAGTATCAGCATCAACTGCTGTTACTTTCAATTTTTGAGGCCAACGAGTTGAAGTAAGTCTAGATTCTACAACTCTCTGACGTGTCTCTTTTGAAATATAGGGAGGGTATTTTTTCGCAATGTCCCCAAATAGCTTCCCAATCTTTTTCGTATCATCTTTACCAGAACGAAATGCTTCAGCCCATAATCCCATAATCTCAGGGCTCACTGATGTATTCACCTCTGATATATTTTGGGCAAATTGTGAATCATAAAGTTTTCTCATATCATAACCGCTAGCTAGTGAAGAACCAACAAATGATCCAGCTGAAGTTCCAATAATAACATCAGCCTCTGATAAATCAATATCTTTTTCTAATAAGGCTGTAATTATACCGATCTCCCAAGCCATCCCAGTTACTCCTCCACCTCCTAATACTACTGCTCGAGTTTCTTTCTTAGTATTTTCCATCATAATCCCTCCATTTACTTTATTATGTTGACTAGTTTAAATGATTAGATATAGTATAAACTATGAAGTAAGGTTTATAGTCAAGTGAATTTAAAGAGGTGTTTTATGAAAATAAATGAAGTGTCAAAAAAGACAGGATTAGCTATTTCTACTATTAGATTTTACGAAAAGCAAGGGTTAATTTCTGAAAAATATGTTAGTAGAGAGACAAATAATTATCGTAATTATTCTGAAGATATAATTGAATATTTACTAATGATAAAAACAGTTCATTCCGTTGGTTTCTCTTTAACAGAAATTAAAGATATACAAAAAGACAATGATAATTCAGTTTCTGTTGATACAAAGATTGAACTTTTACAAAAGAAGATATTAGAAGTGGAAAAGCAGAAAGAAAACCTAATTAAAACTGAGGTTATGTTAAAGAAAATGTTGAAAAACAAATTAAATTCAAAGCTTCACGTTGATTGAGATATTTATCAATAAAGGTTAAGTTGTTCATAATTTTATTGAGCATTTAATGTTACCCAAAATATATATTAGTTCAACAAAATGGTATGATATGTACTGAATGGAGGATGAAGGTAAATGGTAAGAAGAATTATAATATTATTGTTTTGTTCACTACTTGCATTAAGTTTAAGTGCATGTAGTGGTAAAGAAGCAAAGGATAATGCAGGGTCTAAGACGGCTACGACAGATGCTTCAGTTCAAAACAATGAAAGTACTAGTAATGGAAATACTGAGCAGAAAACAGAAACTAAAAATAATGTTGATTATAAAGTAAATAAGTTAAGCTCATCGAAAAATGATAATAAAATAAAATACAATATAAAATATCCAGAAGTTTCAGGATTAAATGATATAGATAAGCAGAAAAAGATTAATACAATTTTGAAAGATGAGGCTTTGAAAGTACTAAATTACTATAAAGATGCCTTAGGTTCATTGGAATTAAATATTGATTATAATATTACGTTGAAAAGTCCATATATTTTAAGTGTTCAATATACTGGATCTGGTTTTGTTAGCAATGCAGCACATCCAAATAGTTTGTTTTATACTACAAACATCAATATGAATACTGGAGATAGACTAAGGTTAAAAAATGTGATAAATATTGATAAGAACTTTGCTGATAAGGTTTTGAGAGGAGATATTAAGCCGTTACATGTATATCATAGTGACGTGTTAAATCATTATACTAGTGAAGAAATTCAACAATACTTTATGAACGCAGATTCTTTAGACAATATTGGTACAGAGCAGCAGTCTGATACATTTATGTATTTTACAAATGACTCCTTGGGAATCTCAATAAGCACTGGTCATGCGCTAGGAGATCATGCAGAATTTGAAACTAAGTATCAGAACATAAAAGGCAATATAAAAACAGACAATGAAATATGGAAGTATTTAATAAAGTGATTATTGTAAAAAGCTAGGTAGTAATATACCTAGCTTTTTATATTATGTAATCATTACTTATATAGAATAATTTGGTATGAATTTACTTTGTAGTAACAGGGGAGACTATAATATTATGAATTAAACAAACTTAAATATTTTGGGAACTGACCTATTACTAAGTTTATAAATAATTATAAAAATTACGAATAAAAATTAAAATTCCACTTGTAAAGTTCGACAAATTAAACTATAATTTAAGAGGAAAATTTATTAATTAATTGAATAGGTTCGATATATCGCTAACATATATGGGTTGGCAGTTTCTACCGGGTGACCGTAAATTACCCGACTATCGTGAAATTGATTTAGAGTTTGGATTTATAATTTTTATTTATAGTTTGTAATTCAGTTTTGTCGATAGGTTGGAATAGTGTTTCAGCCTATTTTGTTTTTTAATAACGAAATTTCCCAATAAATTATATTTTTAGGAGTTGTAGAAATGGAAAATTTATTTAAGTTAAAGCATTACGGGACTAACGTGAGAACTGAGATCTTCGCAGGTCTTACAACATTCTTTACTATGGCGTACATCATTTTCGTTAATCCAAGTATATTGCAATTGGCAGGAACTCCTGACAATCCGTTTAATCCACAAGCTATATTCGTTGCAACAATTATATCAGCAGCAGTTGGAACATTTGTTATGGGCTTTTTCGCTAACGTACCTTATGCACTAGCTCCTGGTATGGGATTAAATGCATTTTTCACCTTTACTGTATGTGGTACTATGGGCTTTAGATGGCAAGAAGCTTTGGCAATGGTATTTATCTGTGGTGTTGTAAATATAATTATCACAGTTACAGGACTTCGTAAGATAATTATCCGTTCTCTTCCAGCAGTTTTACAAAAGGCTATAGGTGGAGGAATCGGTCTATTCATAGCATATATTGGTGTTAAAGACAGTGGTCTTTTAAAATTTACTTCTGACCCTGGAACATACCTTTTCTTCGGTAAGACTCCAGCAGATGCAACTGTTGTTGCTAATTCATCAGCAGTTCCAGCACTTGTTAACTTCTCTAATCCAGCAGTACAGTTAGCACTATTCGGAATTGCTTTAATACTTATATTGATGGTATTAAGAGTAAAAGGGGCAATTTTAATTGGTATTGTTTCAGTAACAGCTCTTACATTTATCGAAATTTCTTTTGGTGTAAACCCAGGAACTTTCGGCTTCCATGCTAAAGATTCACATGAATTCTTCTCATCAGCTAATATATCATTAAGTGGTATAGGAAGTTCTATTGCAGCAGTTAAAGATACATCATTTAAAATGGACTTTGCAGGACTATTTGCTAATAGTGGTAAGTTCTTCTTAGCACTTACTGCAATGATCGCATTTATACTTACAGATATTTTTGATGCACTAGGAACATTTATTGGTACTGGCCGTCGTGCAGGTATCTTTGATGCAGAAGATGAAAAACTTATGCTTGAAGGTAAGGGAATTAAGTCACGTTTAGATAAGGCATTATTTGCAGACCTTAGTGCAACAATTGTAGGTTCATTCTTTGGAACATCTAATACAACTACTTATGTTGAAAGCTCAGCAGGTATTGCTGCTGGTGGTAGAACAGGGTTAACATCAGTAGTAACTGCAATTATGTTTGTTGTATGCTTAATATTTGCACCTGTAATTGGAATGATTCCTTCAGTTGCAACAGCACCTGCACTTGTAATTGTTGGTATTCTAATGATGTCATCAATTGGAGAAATTGACTGGAAAGATTTCAGTGTAGCAGCAGTTGCATTCCTAACAATTGCACTTATGCCATTTACTTATAGTATAACAACTGGTATTGCATTTGGATTTATAAGCTTTGTTATCATAAGTATTATTAAGAAAGAAACAAAGAATATACACCCTGTTATTTATATATTTACAGGTTTGTTTATATTAAATTTCGTGTTATTAGCAGTTAGAAATCTATAGATTATAATTAAAGAATTTAAAATAAAGAAGATTTTAGAGTAGTAACTTATATTCTAAAATCTTCTTTTTTGTATTTATCTCAGGAATTAGCGAACAATTTCAAAAACGGTACCTCGATTAAAATCAGCAACTTTCATGGAGCCATAAACCCCTAAATAGAGCTTGGTTTGATTGAGATTTGTACCCAAACTAACATAATAAGCTGATTGAGATCCAAAGTTATAATTGGTCTCAATAATATTAAAATCATTTAGTTTACAATCTGATCTTACCCTGGTACAAGCCAAAACCCCTCTAACTTTAGCTAGAGATTTTTCATTTCGAGCCAGATCAGTAAACACAACGCTTCCAGTTAAATCAGGAATTTCACTTCCCATATATGATTGAACTCCTGTAAGTGCAGTAGCTCCAAACTTATCTGAGCGTGGATCTTCATGAAAATAACTAGTTAGAGGTTGAAGACGGCTAACAGAGGTTTCTAATGCTTCATTATAATAGGCTATTGTCTTCTCATCTAAAGTGGGATCTGTAGAACAACCATTTATTATCGAAGTAGGAAAAGCACCTTCCCATCCCCGCCAACCAAAGTTAATAAATCCTTCTAGGTCAAGTTTAGATTTCATTAAAGAAGCACTAATAAGCTGAGGAACTGGTATTGGTTTATAATAAACGAACGAAAAAATGGACTCTACTAAATCTTGTCCGACATTCCCCACGTATTTTATATACTGATTATAAAACTTTTGGAATGAAATGCCTGGTATATTACGAACACCTTTAGCTATTACAGAAAAAGTTTCCTGAATAGGAATAGGAAGTTCATTAAATCGTGTAACAACGGGAGGATTATCAATAAAAATATTTTTAAATACATCAATTTCAATTATTTTACCAGCGATTTCCATGTCATTTTGGCTTAAATTAAAAGGATCATAGCCTGAACCCCCGTCTCCAGTTGTTAAAATGAGTTTTCCTGTTTCAGGTGAAAAGTTTAAGCTATTTACACCATTATGATTTAAAAAGGGCCTTCTTATATTAAGTAATGTCCGTCGCTTTTGAGGATGACCAGTAGGTTGTAAAGTCCATTCCTCCACTGTGTCAATATGATCATATTGAGTTTCTCTATTTAGCCATTTTAAGTTTAAAGTGTTAGAGTCACATGGATTAGGCTTAAAAGATTCAGAAAGAGCGCCTGGACCTTGTGTTCCAGCAACTGAATAATGAATATAAAACAGACCGTTATAATGAAATTCTGGATGAAATGCAAGTCCAAGTAATCCACGTTCATCATATCCACCACTAGAAGCTCCCAATTTTATGATTCTAGGGCGAATATCTAAAAAAGTACTTATAATTCCGTTTCCTATGTAAAATATTTCTCCTATCTGGGTTGCAATAAATAATCTTTCAGTTGATTCACCCGGAAGTATGGCTGTCTTCAAAACAGTGGGTAAGTTTATATTGCTAACAATGGGCCGTAAGCTAACTTTTATCAACTTATCAAGTCTCCTACTAATTGATTTTTTATAATAATATGATTAGAACTGTCCTATTAGTACAAATCAGTACAGTATAGAATGATTATAGATTATACAATCTTCTGTACCAGTTTTGGATGAATCCAAGGATGGAAATTTGGGCGTACCTAAATCTTCTTTTTTATGTATTCCAAATTAAATTATGTAACTCCTCTATAAATTGGATTACTACCCCATTAATTATAGAATACCTTACGTATTTATAATATTGAGGAAGTGATAACATGAGAATTAATGCAATTGTGGGGGCTGCAAAATATAACGAACAGAGAAAATTTAATGATACTAGCCAATATAATACAAAACAAAATAGCAATAATGGGAAGGTATCATTTTCAGATATGCTTAGTCAGGCAATGGGAAGTTTATATTTGCAAAACAACGTGAGAAAAGTAGGTAAGTCGGCAAAAAAACGATAGACGAGCTGCTTCTCAAAACAATTAACTATACAGGGAGATATTTGAATGAAAACAAAAGATGAAGTTTATGTAAAATTAGAAGAATTAAAGACAAGATTTCAATATGAAATAGAAATAGCAGGTAATTCAATTAATGAAAATGTAATTACCATTGGGAAAAAAATAGATGAAATTATAAATCAATATTATAATATTAGAAAAAATGCAAGTGCTAATAGAGAATAATACTGATATCATTAGTAGTTGTTGATTTCTTTATCATATAATGTTAGAATATAAAAAAATGAAATTTGAGGTGAAAAGATGATTAATTTTTCTTGCTAATTTATTAAAGTACAATATTATTAAAAGATAAACAGAGCTATTCTGTTAATTTTGTTGTACTTATTTATGCAAGAAAAGTGTTATTTTTTCTCTTAATATATACTCTAGTGTTATTTTATAATACTAGCTTAATTAAGTATATTTATGAGCTGTAAGAATAATAGTTTCTTGCAGCTCTTATTTTTTTATGAATTAAAGGAGGGATAATATGATGATTGATAAAGATACTATGTTGGCACATGATAATCTCCATATAAGCCGGATGCTATAGGTGACATTTATATGGAGTAATACTAGTCGCCTATTGTGCCGACTTTGTCATTTGTATAATTAGATTACAAAGGAGGACAAAAAGATGTCTTTAATAAATGTAACAAATCTGACCTTCGCATACGAAGGCAGTTATGATAATATTTTTGAAAATGTAAGTTTTCAAATTGATACAGATTGGAAATTAGGTTTTACAGGTAGAAATGGAAGAGGAAAAACAACTTTCATGAATCTTTTGCTTGGAAATTATGAATACTCTGGAAATATTTCAGCTAGTGTAACATTTGAATATTTTCCTTATGAAGTTAAGGACCAAGAAAATTTCACTATAGATATAATTAGGGAAATTAGCTCTAATTCAATGGATTGGGAAATAATGAAAGAACTATCCTTGCTAGATATAGAGGATGATGTTCTTTACAGACAGTTCTATACTCTATCAAAAGGAGAGCAGACAAAGGTATTACTTGCTGCTATGTTTTTAAAGGAAAACTCATTTCTTCTTATTGATGAGCCTACAAATCATTTAGATACTGAAGCTAGAAAAAAACTTAGTGGCTATTTGAATAAAAAGAAAGGATTTATTTTAGTATCCCATGATAGAGCCTTCTTAGACAATTGTGTTGATCATATTTTGGCTATAAATAAGACAAATATTGAAATACAAAAAGGAAATTTCTCTTCGTGGTGGGAGAACAAAGAGTTACAAGATAATTTTGAACTAGCAGAAAATGAAAAATTAAAAAAGGATATTAATAGACTTTCTGCGGCCGCGAAACGTACATCATCATGGTCAGATAATGTTGAAAGCACCAAATATGGAACTACAAATTCAGGAAGTAAGATAGATAGAGGGTATGTAGGACATAAAGCAGCAAAAATGATGAAGCGTTCTAAAAATATAGAAACCAGGCAACAAAATATGATTGAGGAGAAATCAAAGCTTCTTAAAAATATTGAAAGCAATGAAAGTTTAAAGATATCATCACTTAAATTTCATGATAGTAAGCTAGTGGAACTAAGAGATATCTCTATTTGTTATGGTGATAGAGTTGTATGCGAAGGAATAAGTTTTAGCGTAGAGCAAGGTGAAAGAGTCGCTATTCAAGGAAAGAATGGCAGCGGAAAATCAAGTATATTGAAATTGATTTTAGGTGAAGATATTCCTTGTAATGGAGTGTTAGTTAAAAATAATCAGTTAATTATTTCATATGTTTCTCAGGATACATCTTATTTAAGTGGAAACTTATCTGAGTACGCATATAAATATGGCATTGACGAAAGTCTATTTAAATCTATTCTTATAAAGCTTGATTTTTCAAGAGAACAGTTTGAAAAGGATATTGAAGATTTTAGTGGAGGACAAAAGAAAAAAGTATTGATTGCAAGAAGCCTATGTGAAAGGGCTCATTTGTATATATGGGATGAACCATTAAACTTTATTGATGTCATTTCTCGTATGCAGATTGAAAAATTACTAATTGAATATAGACCTACAATCCTTTTTGTTGAACATGATAGTGCATTTTGCGAAAATGTTGCAACAAAGACTATAAAATTGTAAAGATAGAAATAATATTTTATAATCCCTCAGACAAATAATCTGGGGGATTTACTTTTAAATAAAACTATTTTAAAGGTATTTAGATATTATGTCTCATTTACATGAGTAGAAAGTAACAAATACCTTTAAATTCTTATATTATATAGTATGATTCGACAACAAAATATACAAATAAGGAGAAGAGAAAAATGTCTTCAAAAGATGAATATGTACTTGGTTATAGTCAGCAATTTGATATAACAGGAAGAGAGGAAAAAACAGAAGACTTAAATTTAGTTATAAATCCTCTTGCAAATAGCGGAAATTTAACAGGAGCAGTAACCTCAGGTGGAAACCCAGTAGCAGGAGCTACTGTTAAGGTATATGATACAAGTAATAATCCAATTGAGCATACAACAACTGGAGGAAATGGTCAATTTACAATTACGAATCTTGCTGCTGGGGCCTATCAGGTACTTGCAATTAAAGATGGATATATTTTACCAACATCTACACCTGTTACGATACAAGCCAATAAATCTTCAACAGTAAGTCTAGTTATTCAACCAGATCCAAATGCAAACCTAGGTGCAGTATTTGGAATCATAAGAGATAATAATACGTTATTACCAATAGCAAATGCAATTGTAGATTTATATAGTACCGTTCAAGGGCAGCCACCTACTTTCATTGGTATAGCGCCAACAAATGCTAATGGGCAATATTTATTTACAGAATTAGCATCAGGCAATTATTATGTCTCAGCATCTAAATTAGGTTATCAGCCTAAGGATTCAGCTCCAATAAGTGTTGGAGCCAAAGATTATGTGCTTACTGATGTAAATTTAACAGCTGATCCTCAATCTAATACAGGAACAGTAAGTGGATTTATAAAGAATCAAACCACAGGGCAACCTATTCCCAATGCGGTAGTAGCATTATATTCAATCTCTGGAGGAGTTGAAACAGTTGTAGCCCTTACTAAAACTAGTAGCTCAGGAAGATATTTGTTTGGAAGTTTAAATCAAGGAACCTATAGAGTTAAAGCAACCTTACAGGATCAAGTGGTATAAGATGATAATAAAAGATGTTTATATTCTTACAGACAGTGATTCAGTTGTAATAAATGAAAATGAAGAGGTTACTGTTAACTTAGATTTATTAGAGTTACCTCCCTGCTATGATACTCTCTTAATAGGAAAAGTGGTAGACAGAGGTGCGCCAATAGCTAATGCAACCGTTAAAGTTTTTGATGAAAATTTTAATCCATTATTTCATACTAACACTGATGAAAATGGAATTTTCAAATTTAAGAATTTATTATATCCTGGAGAATATGAAGTTATTGCCTCAGCAAATTACTATATGACATCCATGAGTAGAAAAGTTAGAATAAGAAAAGATGAAGTTACTAAAATAGCCCTTACGCTTAAGAAACATCCATCACTGGCAAACGGAATAGTCTATGGAAAAGTATTAGAAGAGGTAACCCTTAAACCTATATCAAATGCTATGATATCTATGAAACCATTGGAAGAGGGTTGTAGAGTAATTTATAAGACAACTTCTAATAGCAGAGGACAATATTTGATTTATAATGTATCTCCTAATAAATATACCATTGAAGTTGAGAGAAATGGATATAATTCGCAAGAGCCTATAGAGATAAGTGTTGAAAAATATGAATATGCCCTATTGAACCTATATCTATTAAAAAACTACAATGATTATAAAGGTACTATAAGTGGAATAATAACATCAAAAAACTCTGTGGTTTCAGACGCCGAAGTATTTTTATATGAAATAGATAATAATGGTGATGAAAGGATAGTTCAAGTGCAAGTTACTAATGAAGATGGGGTCTATTTATTTTCCAATATAGAAGGGGGAGACTATATAGTGAAGGCTAAACTGCAAAATGGAGAATATTTTGAAAAAAATATTGAAATTCCTGATAGTCTTTAGACAAGAGTGCTAATTTGTGATCTGAAAAGAGCAAATATTTTGTCTAAGAAGATAAAAGTGGATTTTTATAATCCCTCAGAAAAATAATCTGAGGGATTTTTCATATAACCTATAATCATATACAAATCTTCTAAGGCCAATGTCAAATTGGATATAGTTAATATATTATATACTATTAAATTATTTAGAAGGTGAATTATAATGGCAACGAGACCAGAAATTTTACGTCCGGGAGATACAATTGGAATAGTTACTTTAGGAAGTCCTTTGTTTGAAAATGTCATTAATGAGCGCATAAAGACTCTTGAGAATATGGGCTTTAGTGTGGTTTTGGGTAAATATGTATATTCTTATAGTGGGTATCTTGCAGCATCAGAGCAAGAAAGAGCCTCAGACTTAATGGAGATGTTTAGAAATCCCAATGTTAAGGCGATTATGCCTTCAAGAGGTGGAGTAGGGGTGGAAGGTATAGTACCATATCTTGATTATCCCTTTATCGCACAGAATCCTAAAATTGTTACTGGGTATAGTGATATAACAATTTTACTAAATGCCTTATATAGATGGGCTAATTTGATTACATTTCATAGTCTTATGTTAATTGATTTTAGACCTACAACTCCTGCATATAACTTCAACCAATTCTTTACAGCAACATCAACTGTAACCTCACCAAGAAAACTTGAGAATCCTCCAGGAAGACAATTAGTAAGCAGGGTTCCTGGAAATGTAACAGGTCCAATAATAGGAGGTAATCTTGCATCCTTTGTAGGAAATCTTGGAACTCCATTTGAACTTGATACAAGTGGTAAGATACTTTTACTTGAAGAGGTTCATGAACCAATTAATACAGTTTATAGGTATATAAATCATTTAAGACTAGCAGGTAAGTTTAGAGATTGTGCAGGTATAATCATGGGTCAATGTTCATTATGTGAGCCTGCATATGATAAGAATTATGAAGATTTAATTAATGAAGTTATGATACCACTTAATAAGCCTCTTATGACCAATTTAGCAACAGGTCATGGTAGATTTAAGATGGCTATACCTATAGGTGCTCAAGCTAATCTTAATACTTATGATAATACACTTACAATACTTGAACCAACAGTACATGAATAGAAAATAAGTGATTATAGAATGCCGTAAAGTTTAGAATTGAATTTTACGGTTTCTTTGCGCTTAATTTATAAAAAAAGATATATAATTAATAGTATGGAGGAAATATTTATATGGAAATTGTTAAGGTAACTCAAAATAATATTGACATATTTTCTAAAGTTCTAAGTGAATCAGCAAGGTGGTTGGATTTAACAAATAAATCAATGTGGAAGTTGGATGATTTAACTCCTAATGCACTGCTGAAGAAATATGATATTGATGAAATGAAGTTATGTTATGATAATGAAATTTTGATTGGAGTCTATATTTTACAATGGTATGACCCTCTTTTTTGGAGTGAATTAAATAAGATGGAATCAGGAATTCTACATAAGCTATCGGTATGTAGAGAATATAGTAAAATGGGTTATGGTAAAAAAATAATTGAATCTGCTGAGTTATTATGCAAAAAACAAGGTGTAAGTTCTTTAAGACTTAATTGTGGTACTTCAAGACCAAAGCTTCGTAAGTTTTATGAAAGTGTGGGTTTTGAAATGGTTGATAGGGTGTTTATAGATAATAGAGATCAGATTAGATATTTGAAATTAATTAGATAACATGACATGCAGTCGTCAGGTTTAAATAAATATAATAGAAATATATCATAAATAATTAGGAGGAATTAACTTTGGGTGAATGTTCATGGCCAGGAAATAGTGAAATGATGAGAAGATATCATGACAATGAGTGGTGTATACCAAGTCATGATGATTCATACATATTTGAAATGCTTACATTAGAAGGAGCACAGTCAGGCCTTTCTTGGAATATAGTACTTTCTAAAAGAGAGGAGTATAGAAAAGCATTTAAGAATTTTGATATTGAGTATTGTTCAAGGTTAAGCGACGATGATTTAGAAAAAATAAGAGAAGAATATAATGTGGTTAAAAACTTACTAAAGCTTAAATCTGTAAGAAATAATGCACTGGAGATTATTAAGATACAGTCAGAATTCGGCAGCTTTTCTAATTACCTATGGAAGTATGTTGATTTTAAACCTGTAATAAATAACTGGGAATCAGAAGCTAGTGTTCCAGCTCAAGATAGTATTTCTGAACAAATAAGTAAGGACTTAAAGAAGCGTAATTTCAAGTTTGTAGGCCCAGTAACCATGTATTCATTTATGCAAGCAATTGGAATGGTAGATGATCACAAAAGAACATGTCCATTTCATTCTCTGAATAGATAGTATATAAATTTTCATAGAAAGAGAGATATAAAATGAAAGACATAAATTTTAGTGAAGTTGTAGAACGTTCCATGCAAATAAGAAAAATGTATCATAAGTTAGAAAAGAATTATCATGAAAAAGAGTGGACAGTAGAGGAAGATGCTTTGGCTTTTCTTACTGATGCTGGATTAGTAGGTCGCCTTACTATGGCGAATCAAGGACGTTGGCCAATAAATGGAGATAATGTATCGGAACTAGAACACAAGCTAGGAGAGTGCATATGGTGGTTAATAATTTTAGCTGAACGCATGAATATAGATATAAATGAAGCAGTAGAAAAATTTATATTAAAGACAGAGAAACACTTAAATATCTAAATAAGCCATATTAGAGAAACGTCGGTAATTAGAAATAAAATTCCGACGTTTCTCTATACTTAAAAATATTTATCTTAGTTTCTTACCTTCAGATAACAGAGTGATAGCCTTTGCTATACGATCTAATCTAGTTTCTTCACGTTTAGCTGAAGTAATCCAAGTTATGTATTCTTTCTGTGCGGTATATGAAAGTGTTTTAAAGGTTGATACAGCAGCATCATTTTTACTCATTGCTGTATTAAAGTCTTCAGGAATCTCAACTGAACGTTCTTCTTCATCTTTTTCTAAAGTTACAAATATTTCGTCCCCAAATCCTTTTCCGATTTTATTTCTAATCTCTTGAGTAATTCCAAGCATGTAACATCCGCCCATACTTACAACAGATCCTCGATATTCAACCCCATCAAAAGTTGCTTTAACCTTAACACGTTTAGAACCGAATACTTCCTTAACATCAAATGGTGGTTCAATATAGGAGGCATTTTTTTCTCCATGTTGTTTTATAACTGCTTTAAATTCTTTCTTCAATTAATTCACCCCTGCTTTTGTTTTTTAGTTTTACTTAAAATTATTATAACATGTATTTTTAGGACTAAAATCACTAGATAAGAAGTTATCTTTTTATTTTATAATAAAGTTGAAAAATAATTCTTGCACCTCACCTTACGTTAGGTTATATAGTATATTTAGAACCTAACGTAAGGTATTAAATTTTAAAAGGAGCTAGAATTAAAATGAATAATTACATTATAAAAACTTTAGCATATAACAAACAGGTACGTATTTTATGGATAGATAATACTGATATGATAAAAGAAATTTGTGATAATAAAAATATGAATAAGCTTTTAAAAAATATACTTGGAAAGACTGTATCAATTGCTGGTTTAATATCAGGAACCTTAAAGGGAAATCAGAGAGTAAGCATAAAAATAAGTGCAAGTGAGAGAAAATATAAAATTTTTACTGATGTTGACTCTATGGGGAATGTACGTGGATATATTAATGATGAATTGCTAAATGTCCCATTGAATGAAATAAATAAATTGTCTATTGAAGAGATCATAGGGGATAAAGGATGTATTCAAGTGTTAAAGGATTTAGGTATGAACAGTATATTTACAGGTATAACTGGAATGCCCTATGGAAATATTGTGGATGATTTTTCATATTATTTTAATCAAAGTGAACAAATTCCGTCTTTTTTTCATGTAAACATGATATATAATGAAAATAATGAAATTGAACTAAGTAGAGGTATAATGGTGCAATTACTGCCAGGTGCCCCTAGTAACATCATTGATGATATAAAGAAAGTTATAGTTGAAAATCAACACATTATATCAAGAAATGATAAGGAACTAGATGAAATTTCATGCTTATTATTTGAGGACATTGAGATTTTAGAAAAGAGTACAATAAATTTCTTTTGCGGATGCTCAAAGGATGTTTTTTATCCAATGTTACATTCTTTAAATAGAGAAGAACTTGTAGATGCATACGAAAATAATAAGTCTATTGAAATGGTATGTAATATATGCGGAGAAAAATATGTCTTTGAAAAAGATGATATAGGAAAACTTATATAACTTCGCATGAAAGAGGAGAGTGATAGTAGTGCAAAGCAAAACTTGGAAGGTAGGAGATTTATCTAAGCTAACAGGGCTTACAATAAGAACCCTTCACCACTATGATGAAATAGGATTACTACATCCAACATTTCATACTGAGGCTGGGCATCGCTTATATTCTGAAGAGGACATAATAAAACTTCAGCAAATAATGTCCCTTAAACAATTGGATTTTTCGCTAGATGAGATTAAAGAGTTTTTTGGTAATCCTAAATATAATCCTAAAGAAGTTATTGAGATGCAACTTAAACGATTAGATGAAGAAATAAAATTAAAGAATGAGCTTAAAGGTGAATTAAAAGAACTTTTAGATGTTTTTAATTCTTGGAATAAGCCATCTTTTGAACAGCTTATTCATTCAATTCAACTAATTAGAAATCAAAAGAAATATTTCACCAGAGAGCAACGTATGAAGTTAAAAAAGCAATACCATAAACTAGATGATTCAGAAATGAATGTTCAAGCTGTTAAATGGACTAAATTAATTACTTCATTTCAAGATGAGCTAGATAAAGGTACTCCAGTTGATGACCCAAAAGTAATTGAATTAGCAAAGGCATGGCAAGAAGGCATGAATTTCTTTACTGGTGGAGATAAAGGGATTATACATTCTGCTGAACGCTATTACATTGAGAATCCTAGCGCGGCAAAAGGAAGTGGAATGAGTGGAGAACTTTATAAATATATTCAAGAAATATTATTAAATATAAAATAAATATTTAAAAACCTAAAACAAATAGTTTTAGGTTTTTTTCAATAAAATTACATATATGGTATTGACAAAATATTCCTAGAAGAATACACTTTATATTATAAAGTACTTTATTAAAATATAAGGAGTGGTTTTGATGGACGAAAAAGTTTTGCAAGAGGCAGTTGAGAACATATCTCTTATAAAAGGGGTAATTGACAGAACAAGTAAGTCATTAACGGCATTTAGTAGAATATTTATTTATTGGGGAATTCTTTTTCTTGTAAACAGTATAGTGAGTTTTGTGATTTTAGGAAATAGAGAGAATACATTTGATTTTATGATAAAGTTTCCTGTACTTAGTTATATTTTACCTATAGGTATAATTGTAATATTGGCAGCATTAGTTTATAGGCACATATCTAAAAAAATCCCACTTGTAGGTCTAGAAAAACATTTAATGAAGGTGTGGATGCTAATAGTAATTATGAATGTTATACCAAATAAAGTTAGAATAAGCTCTACTAGTTCTTCATCTGTTGATATGACAAAACTAGTAATTGAAACAAATCATTTTTCAGTGATGATTTTTAGTTTGGCGATTGCATTAATTGTAACAGCACTATTTACTGGTTATAATCATCTAATGAAATTGGGAATAGTCTATATAGGCATCAGCTTAGTATATGCTTATGTAAGACTTCCAATGGTTGATGAAGGATTGCTCCAAGGTGTATTTTCTTTAATGCTTCCATTTACATTCTTATATACAGGTTTTTTCTTAAAGACTAAGCAATCAGGGGGGAATTAATTTGGATATTAATTCTATACCTGACATATTTCAATCAAAGCTTAGGATATCAATAATAGCATGTCTAATGACTGGAGAAAAAACATTCAAAGAGGTAAAGGAAATTACAAAAGCTACAGATGGAAACTTAAGTGTGCAGATGTCAAAGATGGAAGATGGGGGATATATAGAAGTTTATAAAGACTTCCATGATAATAAACCAAGAACAAGATACAATTTGACAGAAGAAGGAAGATCAGAGTTCATTGATTATGTAAATACCTTAGAAAGTGTGATAAAGCAATATAGTAATAAAGATAAATAAATTGAAGCTTTATGGAGGGGGAAATGAGGATTTTAATAGGTCAACCTTTGCATGAAGAAGGCATTATTCAACTTCAAAATGAAATAAATAAGAATGAAGAAATCGATGCTGTACTTTATCCTGAAGGTTATATCTCAAATGAAGTAGCATTAATAGACGCATGTACTTTAGCAAAAAAGAAGGATGTTTTAATAATTACATCTTATAGAAAAGAGAATAAAGATAGAGCTGTAATTATAAGTAATAGTGGCGAAATAATTTTGGAAAGAGCAAAAACTCCACCAGATGAAAATATAGAGTTATATACTCCATTGATGACTAGCTATAATGAAACCACTATTGGATATTTGTTATGTATGGAGATATTAAAGGGAATTAGAGATTTCAAAAATATAGGAGAAAAGATAAGTTTTATTGCACACCCAATTGGGGTAGGAATGTTTAGCAATGAACAATTTGAAGAATGGATAAATGAAGCTAAGAAAATAGCAAAAATGTACAATACAATTATAGTTGGAACAAGTCACGCAGATGGTTCATATAGAAATTGTGGAGTATCTATTCCTATATCATATTTTATAGATAGTGATGGAAATCCTATATATGTATCAAAATCAGATACAAGAACGAGAATAATAGATTTAAGAACTAAAGAAGTTTTAACAATAAATAATGTATAGTAAAAAGGCTTACCTTATAAGGGTAAGCTTTTTACTTTCTATTGCCTTTATAATTTTTTATGTTATCCGTAAATTTCCTCACTCTTTAGAAAGCCACTATTTATAATTGCCGTACTAATATTATTCCTAGTAACGAGTTCAGGTGAAATAATAATAGAAGGAACATCAAATTTACCATTATACACTGAGGTATTAGATTCTATAGGTATTTCATTAGCTAATTTAATAGCTGAATCTATAGCTATTCTTCCTAGTTTTCTAGTGTCTTTAAGTACAGTCATAGATTGCGTTCCATCTATTATTCTTTTAATAGCATCCACTGTTCCGTCTTGTCCGGTTACTACAACTTTACCACCCAAACTTGTTCTTCTAAGGCTTTAATTGCACCTTCAGCTATATCATCTGTTGGAGATAATATAGCATCTACTTTATTATTATTTTGAATTAATGAATCTTTCACGATTTTATAAGCATTGTCTGAATACCAATTAATTACTGGTTTATCAGTAATGATATTTATTTCACCTCTATTAACTAAAGGCTGGATATACTCCATTGCGCCATCTTTATAGAGCTTAGAAGTGGAGTCATTAGGATCTCCTGACAAGATAATATAATTACCGCGGGGAACTAATTGAGTGAGATATTTGCCTTGAAGTTCACCAACTTTTGTACCATCAAAAGATATAAATAAATCTAAATCTGCCTCTTTTATAAGTCCGTCATAAGATATTACCTTAATCCCTTCATCTTTGGCTTTTCTAACATATTCGGCAGCAGCTACTGAATCCAAGGGGGCTATTATTAATACATCTATATTCTGAGATATTAATTCTTCTACCTGCTTTTTTTGTAAATCTACATCATAATTAGCATTTGCTATTTTAGTAATTGCTCTCTTCTGCTCAGCATATTGTTCCATAAATTCTTTATCTCTAATCCATCTGGGAATTCTTTGATTGGGTAAAGATATGCCTATAACTACTGGTTTTCGTTCTGAAGATGTATTTATCTCTATAATTTCACTATTAACATAAATAATTGGAACTGCAAAAGAGTGTGGTATTAATTGATACATAGTTACTTCCCATTTATTAATCTCATATTAAAATATTCAAGGTGTATACTTTATGCGCTTATTAATTTAGAAATAATTAAAGTTAAACCTTATTTTATCTTTTTAAAATTTATAAATTTCTTCACTTTTCCAATATCCACTATTTATTATAGTTTGTGTTATATTATTTCGAGTTACTAATGTAGGGGGAATAATTATGGTTGGAACATTCTCTTTACCATTGTTTAAAAGTATATTATGTTCTACAAATTGGTTATTTGCTAGTTTAATTGCAGAATCTATAGCAACCTTGGCAAGTTCTCTTGAATCATTAAAAACAGTCATTGATTGAGTTCCACTTATAATTCTTTTTATAGCATCTATTGTTGCATCTTGTCCTGTAACTGCCACTTTACCAGCTAATCCTTGTTCTTCTAAAGCACGTATTGCGCCACCAGCTGTATCATCATTAGGAGCTAATATAGCATTGATTTTGTTGTTATTTGTAAGCAGCGAATCTTTTACTATTTTATAAGCATTTTCTGGATACCAATTGATTACTTCTTTATCTGTAACTATATTTATTGAGCCTATATTGACTAGAGGTTTAATATATTCCATTGCACCATCTTTATAGAGTTTAGAATTTGGATCATTATGATCTCCAGACATAATAATATAATTGCCTCTAGGAACAACTTGTGTAAGATATTTTCCTTGTAACTCGCCAACTTGAGTACTATCAAAAGTTACAAATAAATCTAAATCAGCATTTGCTACGAGTCCATCATAAGAGATTACTTTAACCCCCTCATCCTTCGCTGCCTTAACAGAATCAGCACAAGCTATTGAATCTAAAGGAGCTATAATTAATACATCTATATTCTCTGATATTAATTCCTCTACCTGCTTTCCTTGTAAATCAATATTATAATTAGCATTTTCAATTTTCATGATGACATTTCTTTGATAGCCGTATTTTTCCATAAATTCTTTATCTTTTACCCATCTAGGTATTCCTTGATTGGGAAAAGAAACACCTATTACTATTTGTTTTCTATTGTATATTGTACAAATTTTCATCTCCAAAATTTCACAATTTACATAAGTAATTGGAACTGCAAAAGAATTTGGCATTGATTGATACATATTTATTTCCTATTAATTATTAGTCACATAATTAAAATATTCAAAATATAGACTTTGTGCTCTAATAAGTTTTAAAATAGAAAAAAGGACATATTTATTTGTAAACTTTTATTTTGGAAAGATACTATTTTAAACATCCTATACATATATTGATAGAAAAATTAATTGCAAATAATAATAATGCAGATTTTAAGAGAGCATTTATGCTTGTATTTTTGCATATTATTTACCAGAAGGAGAGGCGAAAGAAATGAACACTGATGAAGCAAAAGTAGATGTTAAGAAAAGTATTTACAAACTTCCAGCTGATAAGGTATATGAAGTGTTTGGATCAAGCTACATGGGATTAACTATGGAGCAAGCAGTAGAATATCAGAAAGAACAAGGGAAAAATGTCATCGATGAGAAAAAGAAAAAGTCAGTACTGCTTATCTTCCTTGGAAATTTTACTCACTTAATGGCTGTTCTATTGTGGGTTGGAGGTATAGTTGCCTTTTTTGCAGGGATGCCAGAACTAGCAGTTGCTATTTGGTTGGTTAATGTTATAAATGGAATTTTTAGTTTTTGGCAGGAACATCGTGCAAGCAAAGCAACAGATGCGTTAAGAAATATGCTACCTTCTTATGCACGTGTTATTCGTAATGGAGAGGAGCAAAAAATATTATCTGAGGATTTAGTAATTGGAGATATCGTTTTATTAGAAGAAGGCGATAAAATATCAGCAGATGCACGATTAATTGAGTGCAGTGATTTACAGGTCAATCAATCAACTCTTACGGGGGAGTCTAATCCAGTTCGTAAGGTAAAGGATGCAGTATTAAAAGATGACCTTACATTAGCTGAAATACCTAATTTGATTTTTGCAGGGACAAGCGTTTCAGAGGGAAATGGAAAGGCTATTGTAATTGAAATAGGAATGAAAACTGAATTTGGCAAAATTGCAGGGCTTACCCAGAACATGGAGAAAGAGGATAGCCCTTTACAAAAAGAAATGAATAGATTAACAAAGCAAATATCAATAATAGCTATAGCATTTGGTGTTTTCTTTTTTATTGCAGCATTATTCTTAGTAAATGAGCCTATTGCATCATCATTTATTTTTTCATTAGGAATGATTGTTGCATTTATTCCTGAGGGGTTACTCCCAACAGTTACTTTGTCACTTGCCATGGCAGTACAAAGAATGTCAAAAAGAAATGCTTTAGTAAAGACACTATCTTCAGTTGAAACCTTAGGAAGTACTACAGTTATCTGTACAGATAAAACAGGTACACTAACTCAAAATGAAATGACAGTAAGTAATCTATGGTTAATTAATAAAGAGTTTAAAGTTACTGGTGTGGGGTATGGGCCAGAGGGAGATATTTTTGAAGGAAATAAAAAAGTTAAGGCAGAGGATGATAAAGATCTAAAATTATTGCTAACAGGAGCAGCACTATGTAGTAATGCAAGGCTATTACCTCCAAGCGAAGAATCAAGTAGATATACTGTTTTAGGAGATCCAACAGAAGCTTGTTTGGGAGTTGTTGCTGAAAAAGCAGGTATTAATATGCACGAACAAGCAGAATTGACACCTAGATTAAGAGAGTTGCCATTCGAGTCACGTAGAAAAAGGATGACAACTATTCATGAATTGCAAGAAGAGATAGAGGGTACTAAGCGCATAGCTTATATAAAGGGTGCTCCAAAAGAGATAATGAAGTTAAGTGAAACTATTCGAATAAATGGCGAAGTAAAGGCAATTACAGATAAGATGCGAGATGAAATAATGAAAGCTAATGATGGATATGCTCGAGAAGGGTTGCGTGTTTTAGCTGTGGCATATCGGTTGCTTCATAAGGATGATAATATACCGGTTGCTATGAGTGCCTACACACCAGAAAATATTGAAAAAGACTTAGTATTTGTAGGGTTGATTGTTATGGCAGATCCACCTAGGCCAGAGGTATCGGATGCAGTTGAAGAATGTCGTAGAGCGGGTATCAGAATTGTAATGATTACTGGAGATTATGGATTAACAGCAGAAAGCATTGCAAAACGTATTGGTATTGTAAAAGGAAATAATCCAAGAGTAGTATCAGGTCTAGAATTAGAAGAACTTTCTGATGAAAAGTTAAAAGAATACTTAAAGGATGAAATTATCTTTGCAAGGGTAGCACCAGAACAAAAACTAAGGGTAGTAACAAATTTGCAGCAAATGGGAGAAATAGTAGCAGTTACAGGAGATGGGGTAAATGATGCACCAGCACTTAAGAAAGCTGATATAGGTGTTGCAATGGGGATTGCAGGTACTGATGTAGCTAAGGAAGCTGCTGATATGATTCTTACTGATGATAACTTTGCATCGATCGTTCATGCAATAGAGGAAGGCCGTGCTGTTTATAGTAATATCCGAAAGTTTATGCTTTATATTTTGAATTCAAATGTACCTGAGGCAGTCCCTTCAGCTATGTTCCTATTTTCACGCGGGGCTATTCCATTACCACTTACAGTTATGCAAATCCTAACAATTGATTTAGGTACAGATATGTTACCTGCATTAGGACTTGGAACTGAAAAACCAGAAAAAGGAGTTATGAATGAGCCTCCACGTAATCAAAAAGAGCCTTTATTAAATAAAAAGTTAGTCATTAAGGCCTTTTTGTGGTATGGAATGTTAGGTTCAATAACTTCAGCTATTTCGTATTTCTTTATTAATTTTCAAAATGGATGGCCAAAGGTTCCACTTGCAGGAGGGGATAATCCAATATATATAAAGGCAACTGCAATGACCCTTGCAGCAATTGTATTTAGCCAAGTTGGAGCAGTATTTAATTGCCGTACAGAAAAACAATCTGTATTTAAAGTTGGGATATTTAGTAATAAGCAAGTAAACTTTGGAGTCATTTTTGAGATTTTCCTAATCTCAGCATTGGTATATTTACCATTATTCCAATCAATTTTCCATACAGCAGCATTAGATTTATCTGACTGCTTGCTATTATTTATTTGGCCACCACTAATATTACTAGTGGAAGAAGTAAGAAAAGCTATATTTCGTAGAAAAAAGTTTAAAAAAAATAGTTAGTCTAATACACTTATAAAATTATAAAAATAAATAAAGAGGTGATAGACATGAAGGTTATTGTAGTAGGTTTAGGAAGAATGGGAACAGGTTTATCGCTTAATCTTGTAAAAAAAGGGCACCAGGTAACAGTTATAGATTCTAATCCAGAAGCATTTAATGGCTTAGGTAAAGACTTTAAAGGAACAAAAATTGTTGGTTTTGGGTTTGACAGAGATGTACTAAGTAAGGCTCAAATTGACAAAGTCGATGCTGTGGTATCTTGCACTACAAGTGATGAAATTAATGCAGTTATAGCTAGGATAGCAAGAAATATTTATAGAGTACCACGCGTAGTTGCAAGGCTTTATGATTCTAGAAGTGCAGATATTTATCACAGATTAGGAATACAAGCTGTTTCAACAACAACTTGGGGTATTGAAAGAGCAACTGAAATGCTAACTTACAATCAATTAGATAGCGTTTATGAAATGGGAAATGGACATGTTAATTTAGTACGTATAGAGATACCTTCTTTATTGGTTGGACATACCGTAAATGAATTAATTGTTATTGGAGAAATACAAATTGTTTCTATTAGCCGTAATAATAAAACCTTTATACCAACTAGAGGAACTGTATTTGAAGCAGAAGATGTTATATATATATCAGTAATTGCTTCTGCAATAAATAAGTTAAAGTCAATGTTGGGTATAGGGTAAAAAGGGGGAAAAAATATGAGAGTTATCATTATAGGTGGCGGACAAGTCGGAGCCTATCTTGCATCCTTATTATTAGCAAGTGGTAATGAAATACGGTTAATTGAACAATGCGAAAAAACATATAATAAGATACAAAAAGAGTTACCACAAGAAGTGTTGATTTTAGGTAGTGGGTCAAGTCCTCAAGTACTTGAAAAAGCAGGAATAGCTTCAGCTGATGTAGTGGCAGCAGTTACAGGTGCAGATGAAACCAATTTAGTAGTATCAACACTTGCTAAAATGGAATTTGGAGTTCCAAGAGTAGTGGCTAGGGTCAATAATCCAAAAAATGCATGGCTATTTAATATTGGAATGGGTGTAGATATTAGAGTTAATCAAGCAGATTTGATGGCGCATTTCGTTGCTGAAGAAATGGACTTAAAAGATATGTTTACTATTTTAAAGCTCAATAGAGGAAAATTCTCCATTGTTCAACTCAAAGTAAAACAAAATGCTAAAGCTTCAAATCGATTATTAAGGGATCTATCTATACCTCAGGATTCAGTACTTATTGCTATTACAAGAGAAAAATCTCTATTGATACCAAAGGGAGATACAAAAATTTTAGTAAATGATGATATATTGGCGTTAACTGGTGAAACTAGTAGAAAAGAATTAAAAGAAATATTTGGATAATAGGTTAAAAAAACATCCCAGATTTATATAGTTTGAGATGTTTTTTTTATTTAGTTCCCTTGATAAGGGTTACAATTGTTTATTAAGTAAAATATTGGTACAATATAATTACTATGAAATAAGGGGGAAATAATATGAAAAAGAAAAAATCGTTTATATTAATGCTTGTCTTCTTGCTAATTACATCCGCTAGCTTGTCATTTGGAACCTATAAAGTTAAGGCTGTAACGCAATTTAATGTTACTAATAGTTATCCAGTTAATAATGGTAGTAAAGCGCCTATTATTGGATTTATTGCGTTTCAGTTTAATAGCGCTGTAAATATAGATTCTACAAAAGATATTTTAGGAGATTGTACAATCAAAAATTATATTGTAAAACAAGAAACTACGGATAATGTATTAATGCTTTATTATAATAATCTTAATTATAATACCAATTATACTGTTAAATTAAATGCAGCTGCACTAAAGGATAGTAATGGAGTACAGTTATCAGGAGATTATAACTTAACTTTTACAACTGGAGCAGAATATGAGAGGTTATCAGGTCCTTCTAGATATGAAACCAGTGTAGAGATTGCAAAATTTGGAGGGAATCATGCAGACTATGTTGTGCTTGCTACTGGTGAAGATTTTCCAGATGCATTGTGTGCAGTACCTCTAGCTACAAAATATGGAGCTCCAATTTTATTGACTAATAAAAATGAGCTTCCTTCAGCAGTTCAAAGTGAAATTACTAGTCTTAATCCAAAAGAGATATTTATAGTAGGAGGAATTGGAGTAATATCTGACAATGTAAAGAATGTACTTCAAAGCCAAGGAATTAAAGTTACAAGAATTTCAGGAAATGATCGTTATGAAACATCTCTTGCAATAGCTCAAAATGTTAATGGCCCTACTAATTCAGAAGCGTTTATAGTAACTGGCAATGATTATCCAGATGCCCTATCAATTGCTTCATATGCAGGTAATAAACATATACCAATATTACTTACGGATAAGAATCAACTTCCTACTAGTGTGAAGAATTATATAAGTAGTGAAGGGATAACAAAAACTTATGTTATTGGAGGGCCAGGCGTTGTAAGTGATAATGTACTTAGTACATTACCTAATGCTGATAGAGTTGCAGGTAATAATAGATATGAAACTAATATGGAGGTACTTTCAAATTTTCCATTCTTCTATGGGGAAACTTATTTTGCAACTGGACAATCATTTGCTGATGCATTGTCTGGAGCTGCCTTAGCTGGAACATTAAATAATCCTATAATCCTAGTTGATAGCTCAATGCCAGATGATGTAGCTAGTGCAATAAGAAATAATAAAGATATTATGAAGATGAAAAGAATTCTTGGTGGAACAGGTGCAGTACCAGATTCAATAATTAATAGAATCCTCAAATAAGAATATATTATTACTAGAACAAATGAATAAATTTGATTGAGAGGAGAAATTATGGCTGAGAAAGGTATTAGCATTGATCCTATAAGTGAATATATTCTAAAGTTTCCAGCAGAGGTTCAAGATATACTAAATACATTAAGAAAGGTTATTAGAGAAGCAGCACCAGAGGCAAAGGAAAAGATAAGTTATCAAATGCCTACTTTCGTTTTAAATGGGAATTTAGTACATTTTGCTGCCTATAAAAATCATATTGGATTTTATCCAACGCCTAGTGGCATAAGTGCTTTTAAAGAGGAATTAGCTGAATATAAAGGAGCAAAAGGGTCAGTACAATTTCCTATAGAAAAGCCACTTCCCTACGAACTAATAAGTAGAATTGTTAAGTTTAGGGTAGATGAAAATATAAAAAAGTCAGAAAATAAATCAACAAAGAAATGATAATTAAGAGTGTGTCATATTGCATTGTGCTTTATGGCACACTTTTCTATTTTCTATATTTAATAAAAGTATAAATGTGTGATTTAAGTTACAGTTTTTATAACTGATAAGTATTATCATATAAATATCAATATACATAATTTAATTAAGTAATAAATGTAAATTTTGCAAAGGTGAGGTAAGTAAATGAAAAAAGATATTAGTTATATAACGATAGATGGTCGAGGAGAACATGAATCTTTTAGAGATTGTATTACTCAGACAGTGAAAGACTTAAATCCTAATACTGGAATACATATAATTAAGGATTTTGAACCATTTCCAGTATATAAAATGATGGAAGAAAAGGGTTTTGAAAAATATGTGGAAAAAATAAGCGATGAGGAATTTCACGTTTATTTTTCACTAAAAACGAAACTTGAAAATATTAAGATGAGTGAATATTTAGAAGTTAATGAAGATAAAATTCAAAAGATAATGGATATAAAATTAGGCTATCTTAATGGAAATATAACTTTAGAACAAGCGAAAGCTAGGATGAAGGAAGCAGTTAGTAGTGTTACACCTCAAGAATTTGCAGTATGTGAACAATATTTACAGAGATATGGTATATCCGATGATATGTTAGCTCAGAGGATGAATGAAATATTAGAAATATTTGAGGGCCTACTTACAAGTGATAAATTGGATTTACCATCAGGGCACCCTATCAGAACATATATAAACGAAATTCATGCAATCAGAGAAGTTCTTAATAAAATGAGAGTTATGCTTGAGAAAAAATTTATCAAAAATCAATGGGCTGAGCTTTATGATAGGTTGAGCGAGATAAACATTCATTTTTCTAGAAAACAAAATCAACTTTTTGCAGCCTTAGAGAATAAAGGGTTTGATAAACCTTCAAAAGTCATGTGGACATTAGATAACAAAATAAAGGAAATTATCAAAACTGCAAAATTGTATTTGGATAATAATCAAGATGAAGAGTTTTTAAAACTTCAAACGGAAGTGATTGAAATGGTAGAAGATATGATGGTGAAGGAAGAAGAAATACTTTGTCCTACAGCAGTGGATATTCTTTCTCAGGAAGATTTTATACAGATGAGAAAAGGCGATGATGAGATTGGTTACTGTTTAATTGAACCACCAGTACCTTATGGAAATGAAGGAGGAGAAATTATGAACGATACCTCAAATAGTGAATTAATAAAGGACTTGGCTAGTGTGCTTCAGAAACATGGAATGCTCACATCTTCATCAAGCAATGAGGCTTTAGATGTAAGTCAAGGAAAGCTAACACTTGAACAAATAAACTTGATATTTAAGCATCTTCAAGTAGATTTGTCTTATGTAGATGAAAATGAAATAGTAAAGTTTTATAGTGATACAAAACACAGAGTATTTCCTAGAAGTGCTGGAGTTATAGGAAGGCAGGTTCAAAATTGTCATCCAAGAGAAAGTGTAGCAACTGTTGAAGAAATAATTAGAGCTTTTAGATCTGGAGAGCAAGATCAGGCAGAATTCTGGTTAGAAATCGGAGGAAAGTTTATATATATTATTTATAATGCAGTAAGAGATGATAAAGGGAATTTTAGAGGGGTCTTGGAGATGATGCAAGATGTTACTAGAATCAGAGGATTATCAGGAAGCCAGAGGTTATTATCATGGAGTAATACCAAGAAAGATACAGAAGAGATAGAGAAAAAAGAGAATATAAATGAAAATGAATATGGAATTACAAATGAAACTATTATTGGAGATTTAGTTAAGGAGTATCCTTTTATAAAAGATTTTCTAATAAATCTTTCACCTAAGTTCAATAAATTAAAGAACCCTTTGTTGTTTAAGACGATGTCATCCATGGCAACAGTAGAGATGATAAGTAATAGAGGCGGATTTGAGGTAGGTGATTTAATAGATAAATTAATAAATGAAATCCAAAAATCTAAATAAGATAATTGTGTGTATACGAAAGTACTAGAGAAAACCTCTAGTACTTTTTTTATGCATGTGAAATTACACAAAAAGCAGTAAACAAATTCATGAAAACCCACAAGAGGAAGAAAATGTAAAACATAGAATACTACAAATGTATAAACATTTAAGTTTAATAAAGGAGGAATGAAATGAAAAAAAGAAAAACTTTTAACAAACTACTTTCTTGGTTAGTGACTTGTATTTTTACTTTCACGCTTATTAATTTTCCTTCAATCAAGACTAAGGCAGAAGAATCTACAACTATAGCAGCTGATTCAATGGCAATACTTACTGGAGATTTTCTCAATATCCAGGGACTTGGAAGCGATTGGGCACCAGATAAACACGAAATTGTAATGAGGGAATTTAGCAATGGAGTTTATTATGTAGATATTGATTTTAAAACAACAGGAAGCTTTAATTACAAGATTGCTATGAATAGCTCTTGGGACGAGAGCTATGGAAAAGATGGAGTAAGAAATGGCGAAAATATTCCAATAAAGGTTGATAAGGCAGAAAAAATAAGTTTCCTATTCGACTACAAGAATAAAAAGATATATGATTCCGTAAATAACTCAGATTATTTTAAAAAATCCTCAACGCTTGTTGGAAGCTTTGCTCAGAATGGAGGAAGTGATTGGAATCCTGCTGATTCCAACTATGACTTAGAATATGTAGGAGATGGATTCTATAAAAAAGAATTTGATTTAAAAGCAGGAAGTTATGAGTATAAAGTAGCTTATAACCATGCTTGGAGTAATGGAGAAATAGGTTCTAATATTGCATTTAAATTAGATAAAGACTCAAAAGTTACAGTACTTGCAAATCCGTATTTGAATTTATGTCTTGATTCAATAAATAATCCGGAAATATTAAATATATACTCAATACTAGGGGATGTAAGAGATAAAGATAGTTGGGATGCCGCAGCTAAAGGTTATGAATTCCAAAATATTGGAGGAAGTAAGCTAGTATATTCAAAATTTTTAGTAGCTAAAGAATATAACTATAAAGCTTGCATGAATTATAGCTTAGATAATTGGGCTTTGCCTCAAGGTAGTAATACTTCATTAAAACTAGATACGGATAAGTATGTAGTTTTTGTAATTGATTTATCACAAAATAAAATATTTGATTCAGTAAATAATCCTGATGAAGTAGCGGAAGCATTGGGGTTAAAGAAAGTACCTATAATTACTAGTAGTCCAGTAATTAATGCTAATGGTACGGTAACCTTTAATTATAAAGATACTTTAGCTGAAAATGTTTACCTAGCAGGCTCAATGACTGATTGGGGAAATGGAAAGAAATTAATGACAAAAGACAGTCAGGGAGTTTGGTCAATCACCCTAAGATTGGGAGATGAAGAAAAAGATTATGAATATAAATTCATAGTAGGAGATAAGTGGGTTACAGATCCGTTGAACAACAATGTGTCAAATGGAAACTCAATTTTTCATTTTAATCAATATAGTGGACGAAAAGTGGTTGTTGCAGGAAGTATTCAGTCAGTAGTTGGTGAAACGAATTGGACACCAAGTTCTGAGAAAACAAGAATGAATTATAAAGGAAATGGACTTTATGAATTAATAATAAAAAATGTTCCTGCTGGTAAATATGAATATAAGATTGCTATGGGAGCTTGGGATCCAGAAAACTATGGTTTAAACGGAAAGTCTTATGGAGAGAACATTCCATTAGTAGTTGATAAAGCACAAGATGTAACAATTCTTTATAACGATGATAGTCATATTGCAGTGGATTCAATAAGTTATAAGTCTATTGATGCTACATTAAAGGGAACAGGCATAGAAGAAACTAAGCTAACAGATAGTGGACTTACAGGAATTTATTCTGCAAAGATTAGCTTTAAAAAAGGCATTTATGGAGATTTGGTATTAGAAATAAGAGACGAAAATGGAGCCTTAACAAAGACTGTTAAAGTTCCTATGCTAGAGATTAAGGATGATATTAAAGTTGTAACAATGAGTTATGACCCAGTGTCAGAAATGGTATTTAATGATGCATCTTCTGAAAAGATAAATACCAATGGGATATATTTTAATTCTAAGGAATTAGAATATAAAAAGCCATTTGGAGCTATAAAGGCAGGAGAAGAGGTCACTTTTAACTTGAAATCCACCAAAGATGAAATAAAGCAAGCAAAGATGGTAATAAGTTCTTCTAGTGCTACTAAGGTTTATGATATGAATAAAACTGAAGGCTTTGATGATAAGAGTGATAAATGGACATTAAAACAGACGTTTAATGAAATAGGGACTTACAAATATTATTTTATAGTTAGCAATGGATCAGATATAAAGGCTTATGGAGATGATGATGGATTTTTTGGAGCAGGTAAAGGTGATGAATTAGGCAAGGTAAAGTCATATGAATTTAATATATATAAGCCTGATTTTAAAACTCCTGATTGGATGAAGAATGCGGTAGTATATCAAATATTCCCTGATAGATTCTTTAATGGAGATAAGAATAATGATTATTTACAAAAGTATGCTAGAGGAACAGCTCCCTATGAGTTCTATAATAATTGGTATTCAATACCCGAAAATCCTAACTTAGAATATGAAAAAGATGATAATGGAAACTTTGTATTAGACAAGGATGGAAAACCAATAATTAAAGCTGGGTATACAGGAACCGTAGGTGATGCATATAAGGATATATGGTGCAATGAAATGTATGGAGGAGATCTTTCAGGTATAAAACAGAAATTAAATTACATTCAGTCATTGGGGGTAACTGTACTATATATTAATCCCGTATCTAAATCCATATCTAACCACAGATATGATACAACTGATTATAGTGAAGTAGATCCTTTGTTAGGATATATGGATGACTTTGTTAGCCTTTCAAAAGAAGCAAAAAGCAGAGGTATGCATATTATTTTAGATGGTGTTTATAATCATGTTTCAGATGATTCCGTATATTTTGATAGATATGGCAAATATATGGCTAAAAACAAACCGTTAGGTGCTTATCAGTATTGGTCAAAAGTGTATGATCTTATGAATATTAAAGGCTTAAGCCAACAAGAAGCAGAAAAAGAAGTAACAGCTGACTTAGCAGCTCAAGGAATAACAGATCTACATTATAAAGACTGGTTTAAAATTGATAATGTAAAAGTCAATCAAGGAAAAAGTTCAGAACATTATCAGTATGAAGGCTGGTGGGGATATGATTCAATGCCAGTTATACAAGCCTTAAATGGATCTGAATATAATGTGAAATCTTGGGCAAATGAAATAATTGATGGCAAAGATTCCAATACCCGATATTGGCTAAGAGAAGGCTCTAGTGGATGGAGATTAGATGTTGCTAATGAGGTTTCAGATGAGACCTGGAGAAATTTTAGAACAGCAGTTAAACAAGAAGGGGATAATGCAATAATCGGAGAAATATGGACAGATGCATCTAAGTATTTGCTTGGTGATATGTATGATTCAGTAATGAATTATAGATTTAGAGAGGCTGTTTTAGGTTATTTAAGAGACAATAAACCAGCATCAGAAGTAATGAATCAGCTTGAATTAATAAGAGAACAGTATCCAGAAGAAGCTTTTTATGCAATGTTAAATCTTGTAGATTCCCATGACACTGAAAGAATATTGACTTCTTTAGATGGGATTGTAAAGGATAAAAATGATGCCATTATAGCAGGAGATCCTACAGAAAAAGCAAGAAAGCTTCAACAATTGGTAGCACTTATTCAGATGACTTATGCAGGTGCACCATGCATTTATTATGGAGATGAAGCTGGTATGGTTGGAGCTAAGGATCCAGATAATAGAAGAGCTATGATTTGGGGTAAAGGTGACAAACAGACAGTTCAAAATTATGCAAAGCTAACTAGTGTAAGAAATAATTATCCAGTGTTAAGAACTGGCGAAGTATCTCCTGCAAAGGTAGTTGGAAGTGAAGATGTATTGTCATATGAAAGATATTTAAATAGTTCTAAGGCTTTGGTAGCTATAAATAGAAGTGAAAAAGCTACTACTACAGATATATACGTTAGTAATATTAAAAATGGAACAGTATTAAAAGATGCCTTAACTGGAAAGTGCTATACTGTAGAACAAGGAAAAATATCATTAAAATTAGAGGCTACAAGTGGAGTTGTGCTAGTAAATAATTATAAGAAGCTTAATGTAAATCTTAATGGAGTTAAGGATGCGTATGATCCTAACTATATAGTTAAGAATACTACTGCACCAAAAACTGATGAGCAAGTAGTTAATGAAATTAAAGAAGCTGCTAAAAAAGGTCAAAAAGAAGTAGTGGTATCAGATATTCTTGAAGAAATAAGTACAGTAGTAATAAATGCCTGCAAGGAAAATAATATTAAGCCAGTGATAAATAGAGGAGATACTACACTTATCATGCAAGATTCAGGAAAATTACTTCAGGCAGTTAAAGATTCAGGAACCACTGGACTAACTCTAGATGTAAATGATGATATTTTAAATAGTAACGCTGCTAAAAAGCTAAAGTATAAATATTGGCCTAAATTATTTAAAGGCCTAACTATAAATAGTAATATTATTAATGGTAATTTTAACTCACAAGTTAAGGTTAATGTTAAGATTGATTCAAGATATGATAATGAAAAGCTCTATATTTACAATATAGATAATAAGGAAAAAGTAAGTCTTGTACAAGCAAGTTTATGCAATAATGGAAGTATAAGATTTGTGATTAACCACGATGGCAATTATATAATAACTAACAAAGACCTTACCAAAAAACATTGGTGGGACTGGTTTCATTGGTAGGTCATAATATATATTAATTAAGATAAAAATCACCTTCAAAAAATATTTTGAAGGTGATTTTTTTATTTAATTATTTGTTAGTATTATCTTTTATAACATAAAATCCAGCTATTAATGCATCAATTGTTAAATGCAAACTTTCATTTACACTTTGAGAAAGCCCAAACCCGTTGTTTTGTTCCAAGGAAGTAAATCCATGTAGAATACTTCTTAATCCTCTTGTAGCGTGGATTGCACCCTCTCCTTTTAAACCATAAGCAGCTAATACTTTTAATACCACTTCGATAAGTGCAGTTTCTTCATCTATAAGATCATTATCATTAAAGTCTGACACATTATTGATAGAGGAATATAACCCAGGATGTTTTTTTGAAAAGTTTGTATATGCATCAGCTAATGCGTGAACAGCATCATCACCAGATTTTCCTATAGCAGCACTTGCCATATCTTCACGAAGTTTTCGTATGCTGTAAATACTTAGTTTCTTTCTTAAATCTTGAATTCCATTAATATGATTATATAGAGAAGGTGTTTTAATATTCAAAAATTTAGATAAGGAAGCCAGAGTAACTTCTTCTAAACCATTAGCATCAGCTAATTCTGATGTAGCTAGTAAAATTGTATTCATATCTAATCCAATTCTAGGTGACATATTTTTTTCTCCTTTAGTTTATTTTAATTTCAGTATCTTTAATTATTTTGTCCATAGCGGCTTGAGGGTTAATAAGCATATTTCCATGTCCTGTAGCTAAGATATTTGGATTTAGTCTTCTTAGTTTTTTAGCACTTTCTAAAGAAACTTTATTATTCCAGGTGGCTAAGGCCGGGAAAGGAAATAAAAACTTCTTTTGTCCAGCAATAGCAAATCCACCTCTCACTTGAAAAGCATCTCCAGCAATCAGAATATTATTTCTAGTGTCTAAATATGCCATAGATCCAGGGGTGTGACCAGGAGCAGATACAGCTAGTAATGAGCCAACCATATCTCCATCACTCAAGAGAATATCAGCTCTAGTTTTAAGATTCTTTGGTACAGATCCCTTTATAGGTAGATTTTCTTCATCAACATCTAAAGAAATATCTCCAGACATTAAACGTGAGTCCCTTTTAGACACATATACTGGAACATCTTTCAAGGTGTTTTTTAAAGCATCTAATGCACCTACGTGATCTCCGTGAACATGTGTTAATAGAATTTTAGTTATAGGTTTACCTATTTTTTCAGAAGCTCTAATTATATCTTTATATCCAAAAGCAAGTGCTGCATCTATTAATGTTAGGCCAGTTTCTTCTTCAACAAAATAACAATTTACAGGGAAGAGAATGGGCATAAAAGTCAATTGATATACTGTCTTTTCATGAATAAGTCTCATAATAACAACTCCTTTCACAGTAAAACTAATATAGTTAGTTTTACTTATATTATATTCTTAATTATAACTAATGACATTAGTTTTTGCAATAACTTAATTAGTTTAATGTAATAAGATATAAAAAAATTATAAAAGTTATAAAATAAAAATGAAAAATTACTTAAAATGTACGATAAATATAAGGATAGGGTTTTAAACTATTAAAGTAAAATATAATGCAAAAATCATATTACATCTCACGGTCTAACTCTAAGTTGAAGCGTATAAGAGCTAGACAGCGACATGTAAATTCTTTAATGCATTATATATATAAGGATATTGAAAATAAAATTTAAAAGTGGGGGTTAAATAATGGAATTTAACAATGAACAAATTAGTGAAATGGATGATATGAGTAGTTTTATATCAACTTTTGAAGAATTGGTGAAACATATAAAATTCATTGAAGAGATATCTGGTGATATTAATGATGTTGCATCTAAAACAAATTTACTAGCACTTAATGCTTCAATAGAAGCAGCAAGAGCAGGAGAAGCAGGAAGAGGATTTTCAGTTGTTGCAGAAGAGGTTAAAAAACTTTCTGTTAGTACAAAAGAATTAGTTTTAAGTATGAATGACGCAGTAAAAAAGATATATTCTCTTACTGAAGAAGCAAATGATAAAATTGATAAATTTAAAAGTAAGAAGTAGTATATAGTAGTTCAGCAGATTTTTATCTTTCAATTGATAAAAATCTGTTGCTTTTTTTTTGCAATATTACTATAGTTAAGTAGAATAAATTAACAATTAAAGTTTATAAAACAGTAGAATCTTCAACATAAAGTAAACTATATTATACTCGATAAAATAAGTATAAAATGATTATGAGAAGGGGTTTTAATATGGAATCAAAAATACTACTTGAATCTGGAACTGGAGAGTTAGAAATACTTGAGTTTTCCATAAGTAATAGACATTATGCTATTAATATTATAAAAATTAAAGAAATATTAGAAGTAAAATCAGAAAACTTAACTAAATTACCTGAATCACACCCTGCTATTGCTGGATTAATTCTTAACAGAACTGAAATATTAACAGTAATTGATTTGAAGTATGTTATTGAAGGTACAAAGTGTCGTGATTTTAATAAATTGATTATATGTGAATTCAATAAACTAAAAGTAGCATTTATAATTGATGATGTTATTAAGGTTCAAAGAATTAAATGGCAAGAGATATTAAAACCTGATGATGTATCTACAAACTCACTAGTTGTAGGTAATATAATTATGAATGATACAATTGTATTAATGCTGGATTTTGAAAAAATAGTTACAGATATTAATCCAAGTACAGGAATAAGTGAAGATAGAATACTTGAAGTTGACTATAAAGATAGATCAAATATTAAACTTATGATTGCAGATGATTCAGCAATGATAAGAAAATTACTTGAGAATACTCTTACTAAAGCAGGCTTTAAGAATATAAAATCATTTAACGATGGAAAGCAAGCATTAGATTATTTGCTAAAGCTAGCAGATGAAAAAGGTGGGAACTTCACAGACGATGTTCAACTTTTAATAACAGATATCGAAATGCCTCAAATGGATGGACATGCACTTACAAGAAATATAAAAGAAAATCCAATTTTAAGAAAATTACCTGTTGTAATATTTTCATCACTTATTACAAGTGACTTGAAGCATAAAGGTGTATCTGTTGGTGCAGATGGACAGTTAAGCAAACCAGAGGTTGGTGAACTAGTTGAAATGGTAGATAGTCTAATATCGAAAAAACTAGGTAAATAGTTCACATAAAAAATACACAATCATCACATTGAAAGAACATAATAGAGGAGTAGTATTATATACAAGATAAGTTTTCTTTTTATAAATTTCTCCCCTTCAAAGCAGTTGGCAATTAATTTATTGTCAGCTGTTTTTTTATTTAAATGAATATTAGTAATATCAATATCGCTACCTTCTTTAAGTATAAATAAATTTTTATATTTAATACTAATAGAGTGACAGAAATTTATAAATCAAAGTTATAATTTTACAAGGCTTTGATAATAATAACTGTAATTAAATTTGGAGGTGAAAATATTGATAATAGAGTCCAAGGGTAAGCAAGTATTAGCTGGAATTAAAGGAATTGAAAGTGCTTTAAGAAACAACTCAAATCAATATAAAAGTGATAATGAGAGAATTGCATATAAGGAAGAATTAGATAAGGTGAGGGCAGTTATTAAAGGGATAGAAGACAATTGGGGAATAAAATCATAAAAAATATATAAGCTAATTAGGAATACACATATTCTAAGAGGAGGAGTTAAGAAGATGGCAGGTAAGAAGGAGTTGACTCCAGTTCAACAACAATATCAAGACTTTGCTAAAGATAGAGAGCCTAAACGTCCAGTTGTTAAGAACTGTATAAAGGCTTTTTTTGTAGGGGGAGCAATTTGTACCTTTGGTCAATTTTTGCAGTGGATATTTATTACATACTTTAATTTTAAGGAAGAAACAGCTGGTGGTCCTACATCTGCAGTTTTAATCATTATATCTATTTTACTCACAGGATTTGGCGTATATGACCACATTGCCCAATGGGCAGGGGCAGGAACAGCAGTACCTGTAACTGGTTTTGCAAATACAATGGCTTCTGCAGCTATAGAACATAGAACGGAAGGATATGTATTAGGAGTAGGTGGAAATATGTTTAAACTCTCAGGATCTGTAATTGTCTTTGGAGTTTTTTCAGCTTTTGTAGTATCTATAATAAAATTGATATTAAAGTGGATAGGTGTGATGTAAATGTTAAAAGGAAATCAAACATGGCTATTTGAAACAAAACCAGTGATAATATCCTCAGCTGCAGTAGGTGGACCTTTTGAAGCTAAAGGGGCATTATCTGAAGATTTTGATTTGCTTCACGATGATGTATGGTTAGGTGAAGATAGTGTAGAAAAAGCAGAGAAGAAACTACTTGAGGAAGCATGTGAAACAGCTATAAATAAAGCAAATATGAAAAAAACAGATATTCAATTTCTTTTATGCGGAGATCTAATGAACCAGATTATCTCTAGTAGTTTTGCAGCTCGCTCATTAGGAATCCCTTTTTTAGGTATATATGGGGCATGTTCAAGTGCAATGGAAGGCTTGGCGTTAGCATCTCTGCTAATTGATAGTAAGTCAGCGAAATATGTAGTTGCAGGCGCATCTAGTCATAACATAGCTGCAGAGAAGCAATATAGGTACCCAACTGAATATGGAGCTCAGAAACCACCAACAGCACAATGGACTGTTACAGGGGCAGGGGCAGGACTTATTGCAGAAAAAGGGGATGGACCAAGAGTAACTTCAGCAACAATTGGAAAAGTGGTTGATATGGGAATTTCAGATCCATATAATATGGGTTCAGCTATGGCACCAGCAGCAGTGGATACCATAGAAGCTCATTTTAGAGATTTGAATATAGATCCATCACACTATGATTTAATTGCAACTGGAGATTTAGGAAAGATTGGACATAAAATAGCTACAGATTTATTAAAAAAAGATAATTTTAATATGGCAGATACAAATTTCACTGATTGTGGAATGTTAATTTATAAGGAAGATCAGCCAGTAATGGCAGGAGCAAGCGGATGTGGTTGTTCTGCTACAGTTACATATGGTCACTTATTAAATAGAATGAAAAAGGGTGAATTGAAAAAAATACTAGTTATTGCAACTGGAGCATTGTTATCGCCTTTATCATACCAGCAAAAGGAAAGTATTCCCTGTATTGCTCATGCAGTATCTATAGAGATGTAAAGAGAGGTGTTGATTAAGTGGGAATTTTTATATGGGCATTTATAATTGGAGGAGTAATATGCGTTATTGGACAAATAATGATGGATGTATTTAAACTTACACCTGCGCATACAATGAGCACTTTAGTTGTTGCTGGAGCAATATTAGGAGGCTTAGGATTATACGATTCATTAGTAAAGTTTGCAGGTGCAGGTGCATCAGTTCCAATAAGTAGCTTTGGCAATTCCTTAGTGAAGGGAGCCTTAATGGAAGCCGAGCAAACAGGAATTATAGGAGTATTAACAGGAATATTTGAGATTACCAGTTCAGGAATATCAGCTGCAATAATTTTTGCATTCATTGCGTCGCTTATTTTTAAACCAAAGGGTTAATTAAATAAGTAAGTATCCTATTAGTAAGGGAAGAAAATTTCTTCTCTTATATTTTTTTGAAAAAATGATTGTTAAATTTTGTCAATTTATCCTTTGATTGAATACTATATCATGTACTTAATATTCTATGGAGGATTAAAATTGAAAAAGGTAGAAACAACTAAGAAGATGGGGCAATTTCCTAAAATGAGTAATTGTGTACCACAAGAAACAGTCATAAAAGATGTAAGATTAGCTGCCGCATATGTTCCTTATGAAAATCTATGTGCTCTTTTTACACCTGTAGAAGCATTAAAGAGAGGGACAGCTTTTCCTGAACTTTATAGTCCCTATGAAGGTAAAGAAAAGGAAGCATATTTAATGAAATTGGATGGAAAGGAGAGAGAAACCTATGAAGAATGAAATGCATGATATGAATGAAAAAGAATTATTAAATAAACTTCGAGCAGCTCACTTTATGAAGGTAGATTTAGGTTTATTTCTCAACACTCATCCAATGGATGGAGATGCATTAAAGGAATTTAATTTTTATGTAATGGAATGTAGAAGATTAAAAGAAGCTTATGAGATGCATTGTGGTATGCTAACTGATCATGACTCATTAAGTCCATATCCATGGCAATGGATATGTGAACCTTGGCCATGGGAAGAAGAAGCTAATTTTAAGCTTGAAAGGGAGGAGAAATAATTTATGTGGACATATGATAAGTTCTTAGAATATCCGGTTAAAATTAAAAATCCTAATCCAAAGATGGCAAAAATAATTATTACTCAGTATGGGGGACCAGATGGAGAACTAGCTGCATCACTAAGATATCTAAGCCAAAGATTTGGTATGATCACTCCTCAAGCTATAGCAACTTGTAATGATATTGGAACTGAAGAATTAGCTCATCTAGAAATGGTAGGATCAATTGTTCGTCAATTAACTAAAGGAGCTACTCCAGAAGAAATTCAAAAAGCAGGAATGAGTGGATATTATGCAGATCATGGTAAAGGGATATATCCTGTAAATGGAGATGGAGTACCATTCACAGCAGCTTATATTCAATCTAAAGGAGATCCTATAGTAGATTTAACAGAAGATTTGGCAGCAGAACAAAAAGCAAGGGCTACCTATGAATACCTAATTAATATGGCTGATGATCCAGATGTAATAGAACCATTAAAATTCTTAAGAGAAAGAGAAGTTGTTCACTATCAAAGATTTGGTGAAGCTCTTAGAATAGTTCAAGATTACCTTCAAGAACCACATTTATTTGTGATGCCAAAACCAGAATCAATGAAATAAACTATTTAATTAAAAGCAGTATAATTATTTCACATTAGGAATGTGGAAATAGAGGAAAGTGTACCACTTTAGTAAGGGTACACTTTCCTATTTTAATATATTTTCATAAAAGGTCATTTATGAATTAATTAAGTTCTTTTACATTAGTAATTTTGAAAATTACAAAGCTTGATTATATTGTTTAGTAAAACTTAAATTTAGTCTAGTTTAAACTTATTAACGACATTCCCCAAGGAAGACATCATTTGTCTAATATTATCTAGATTCTTATTTAATTGGTTCACAATTGCTGATTGTTCTTCAGTTGATGCAGCAGCTTGTTGGCTACCTGCGCTTAATTTATTTGAAATATCTGCTAATTCATACACGTCTTCTACAGCACTTCTACAATTACTTTCAATTAGGTTAATAGAAGCTATAATATCTTTTGCTTTTTTATTAGCATCATTACTTGAATTCATTAATTCTAATAAATATGTATCTACTGCAGTTACAGAATTGACTCCATCATTTGCTTGTATAACTCCATCTTGAATAGTTTTAATAGCGATATCAATTTCAGACTGCATAGTGCTTGCTATTTCACTTATTTGAGAGCTAGCTTTATTGGATTGTTCAGCTAGCATTTTAATTTCATTTGCTACCACAGCAAAGCCTTTTCCTTGCTCACCAGCTCGTGCTGCTTCTATACTTGCGTTTAAGGAGAGAAGATTTGTCTGTTTAGTTATCTGTGAAATTGTTTCACTAAATGAGTTTATTTCCTTTGATTTATATCCTAGTTCTTCTATAATATTAGCTGTATTTTCAATAGTTCTATTTACAGTTATAACTTTTTCGATAGAAGTTTTAAATATATCTAAAGCTTTCGTTGTATGAAGCATTGCTTCATTTGATGAATCGGAAACTAAGTTAGCATAATCAACAGATTTTTGAACTTGTTTAAAGACATCATTCATAGACTGCGAAACTTTATCTACATTATTAGTTTGCTCAAACGTACCTGTTGCAATTCTACTAATTACGTCAGTTATTTCTTCAGTAGCCTTACTTGTTTCAGTAAAACTTTTATACATAGTATCAATCTCATAAGTTACATTTTTAGTATTGATTTTGATCTCGTTAGTTATATTTAATAAGTTACTTACCATGTTGCTAAATGATTGAGTTAATTCACCAACTTCATCTGTACTAAATTTATCAAATTTAACTGATAAATCGCCTTCTTTTACTAAATCAGCATTGTTTTTTAACTTGTTCAACGATCTTACTAGAAGAGATGAAATAGCTTGACCAGCTAGTATCCCAATAACTATAACTATAAAAATTATTATTATCATATTTCTACTTAACTTATCAAGTTGATTAACAATGCCGTCAGCAGTAAAATCAGCACCTAACATACCTATTACATTTCCAGACTTATCTTTTATGGGAATGAATGCAGACATTAAGTGACCCCACTCATTAGTGTTTAATTCATAGCCTGGAGTTCCATCAAAGCTTTTAGCCATAGATTTGGACATATCCTCTTCTACATCTCCCAATGAAGAAAAGTTTTTGTCATCAATTGGAAGTCCATCAACTACATAAATGTATTTACCATCGGAAGTTTTACGCATTGTGTAAAGAAACTTTAAACCAGTTGTGGATCTTATATCACTTAAGTGAGTCTGGAGCTCCTTATAGTATTCAGAATTCATATCATCCTTAGAAGTGAGATTGTTAAACTTTTCTGTATCAATTGTATTTACAATAGAATTAACAACTGATAACTCTGTATTACCTACAGCACTTTCTATGTTTGCTTTAGCTTTATAATAGGTATAGAAACCTATAAGAAGTGAAGAAAATAGTACAAGTATTATAAAGCTGCCAACGATTTTGTGTTTTAATGAAAAACCTCTTCTAATAGTGTTTTTTCTCAATTTTTATCCCCCTTTATTATGTAAAAATTCTAATTTCAGCAATGGTGTGTATAGTATATCATAAAATAATGAACTTTTTGAGAAGTCTAACAATTTTTTACTAATTTTTAAAATATAATTGTTAAAATTAATTAATCAAGTATTTCTGTTACGTTAAATTGAGATAGTTTTTAATTGTTAGGATGCAACATATTTCGCTTACAATGCAACTTATATACTCAATAATGCATCATACACCCTAGCTGGTTGAAGGAGATAAATTACTAACATATAATTAAATCATAGTAAGAGGGAGGGGTTTATGATGAAAATAACAATTGAAAATATCCCTGAAGGAAGTGAACCAGAGATAATAGTAAGATGCAATGAATTAGATGAATCTTTGTTGCAGCTTATTTATTCAATTAAATCATCGTCAAAGAAACTGATTGGTCTCACAGGCTTACAAATGAATATTATCAATCCGAAGGATGTTTTTTATTTTGAAGCAGTAGATAACAAAGTATTTATCTATTGTAAAGAAAAGGTCTACGAGTCAAGACTAAGGTTATATGAACTTGAAACGGAATATGAGAAATTAGGATTCTTTAGAGCTTCAAAATCAACTATTCTTAATATTTCAAAAATAAAATCTTTAAATCCAATTTTTTATGGAAAGTTTGAGGCATTGCTACTAAATGGCGAAAAAGTGTATATATCTAGACAATATGTTCCTATCTTAAAAAAGAAATTAAATTTATAAAGGAGAGGTTATTATGGAAATTAGAGAATATTTAGGATCTATGGTTAAGGATTTTATTACCGCTTGTGGATTCTTAATGGTATTGATGGCAGCATATTTAGGGCTATATTCTATAACAGAAATTAACGTTTCATTTTTATTTCAAATTATAATAATAGCTTTATCATTTACATTTTATAAGTTTGCTTTTATCAATAAGTTTGAATTAAAAGAAAAGGCTAATATCATTAATTTCTCCATTTGCACTACCTTGGCAGATATAATAACAATAGTGTGGCTTTGGTTATTTAGCCCAAGAAATATTATAGATAATGAAAATATAGTGGTTTATATCATAATAATTTTTGTTGTAAAAGCAGTAGTCTTTGCAATGATGTATATTAATGGACGTGAGGAAGCAAAAGAACTAAATGAAAAGCTAAATGAATATAAGAAGAGTACGTCTAAATAAAATTGAAAAGAGCAATTTTTAAAATTCAAAAGCAGAATTTATAATACCCCAAGCAGTTGTAGGTTATAGGCTATAGTTGTTTGGGGTATAGTAATATAAACAAAATATGAAAGGAGTCTAAAAAATGCCCAAAACAATGGAAAGAACAGCAAATAGATTAATTAATGAAAAGTCACCATATCTCTTACAACATGCTCATAATCCTGTAGATTGGTATAGCTGGTCTGATGAAGCATTTGAAAAGGCGAAGAAAGAAGATAAGCCTGTATTCTTATCAATAGGCTATAGTACCTGCCACTGGTGTCATGTAATGGAACGTGAATCATTTGAAGATAAGGAAGTAGCAGAGGTTTTAAATAAAAGTTTTATTTCAATTAAGGTTGATAGAGAAGAAAGGGCAGATATAGATAGCATATATATGACATTCTGTCAGCTTTATACAGGTAGTGGAGGTTGGCCATTAACAGTTATACTTACTCCGGATAAAAAACCATTTTTCGCAGGAACATATTTCCCAAAGAAGAGTAGACATGGTTCAATAGGCCTTATAGAATTACTAAACAAAATAAACGATATTTGGGAAAATGATAGAGAAAAATTTGACACAACTTGCGAAGAGATGCTTAAAGAAATACAAGATTTTGATAGAAATAGCAATGTTGAAGAACTGGATGAAAAGATAATAAATAATACTGCGTTGCAGTTAAAACAATATTTTCAAAGAGATTATGGTGGATTTAGCCGAGCACCTAAGTTTCCAGTACCACATAATTTATATTTCTTATTAAGATATTATTATCAAAATAAAGATCATGAAGTTTTAAAAATCATAGAGAAGAATCTCCAGTGTATGTATAAAGGAGGTATTTTTGATCACATAGGATTTGGGTTTTCAAGATATTCTACAGATAGTAAATGGTTAGTTCCACATTTTGAAAAAATGCTATATGATAATGCATTATTATCATTGGTATATGCAGAAACCTATAGCTTAACAGGTAATAAGCTATATGAGGAAGTAGCTGAAAAGGTTTATACTTATTTACTTAGAGATATGATTTCACCTGAAGGCGCATTTTATTCCGCGGAGGATGCAGATTCAGAAGGGATAGAAGGAAAATTTTATGTATGGACATTAGATGAATTAATGAGAGTGTTAGGTGATGAGGAAGGAAAAACTTATGCTGACACTTATGATATAACTATTAAAGGAAACTTTGAAGGGAAAAGCATACCTAATTTAATAGATGTGGATTTAGGCAAAATAGAAGAAGATGAAAAATTACAAAGAAGTTTAGAAAATAGTAGGAAAAAGTTATTTGAATATAGAGAGAAAAGAGTTCATCCATTTAAAGATGATAAGATTTTGACTTCTTGGAATGGTTTAGCAATCGCATCATTTAGTAATGGAGGGAAGATATTTAAAAAGCCTGAGTATATTAAAGTGGCAAAGAAATCAGCAGATTTTATATTAAGTAAATTAGTAAATAAAGAAGGACGGCTTCTTGCAAGGTATAGAGATGGAGAAGCAGCAAGACTAGCAGTTTTAGAAGATTATGCATTTCTAGTATGGGGGATTATAGAACTTTATGAAGCATGTTTTGATATTAAATATTTAGAAAAGTCCATTGAGTTAAATGATCAGATGATAGAACTTTTCTGGGATAAAGAAGAAGGGGGATTTTATCTCTATGGCAAGGATAGTGAGGAATTAATATTACGACCTAAGGAAATATATGATGGAGCACTTCCTTCAGGAAATTCAGTTGCTTTATTAAATCAAATAAAACTTAATAGTTTAACAGGAAGTTTAAAATATGAAGAATTTATTGAAAAACAAATAAACTTTTTCAGTGGAACTGTAAAGGAAAACCCTATAGGATACGTGAATTTTATTACAGCCTACATGTATAATATAAGTTCTATGAGAGAGATAGTTATAGCAGGAGACTTAGAGGAAGCGTTTGTAGAGAAATCTTTATCAATAATAAATGATAAATATAATCCATTCCAATCAATAATATTAAATAATGGCGATTCGAGACTTTATGAAATTAATAGCATAGTAGAAATTCAAGGGAAAGCAGAAGGGAAAAATAAGATGTTTATATGTGAAAACTTTACCTGCGGAAATACAATGGATAGCGTAGCGCAGGTAGAGAAGTTTTTCAATTAATCTTATTATAATTTATATAATACATTTCACCAAATTGCAGATACTATTTAAAAGAGAGGAGGAATTATTATGGCAGATGAAAAAGTAAAAGATAGATTTATGGAAGTACCAATAGAACAACATGTAACTGCTGCTTGGGCCAATGAAGATAAAACAAAGCCAGTTTCTAAAGTAGTTATTCCTAGTGAAATGGATGTAAGGAATGCTAAAGAATATGTAGACTCAAATGAAAAATAATTGAAGTTAATTAAAAGAGCTATCTTTTATAAGATAGCTCTTTTAATATTTATTAGTATTCCATTTCAGCTAGTCTTCTATAGAAATCATATCTATCACGAGCATGTTCTTCAGAAAGTTTAAACATTTCTTCAACCCTATCAGGGAATACATTCTTTAATGAAGAGTAGCGAATTTCTCCATTAATAAAATCTTGGTAAGAAGCTTTTGGTTCCTTAGAATCAAGTATAAATGGATTCTTACCTTGAATCTTTAATAGAGGGTTATATCTATATAGTTGCCAATAACCTGATTCAACAGCTTTCTTTTCTTCAGCCATACTAGTTCCCATACCAGTTTTAATACCGTGGCTAATACAAGGTGCATAAGCTATAATTAATGAAGTCCCATGATAAGCTTCTGCTTCACTAATAGCCCTTACGGTTTGATTCATGTTTGCACCCATAGCTATTTGTGTTACATAAACATGACCATAGCTCATAGCCATTAAACCAAGATCTTTCTTTCTCATATTTTTACCGCCAGCTGCAAATTTTGCAATTGCACCTGTAGGTGTTGATTTAGATGACTGACCTCCTGTATTTGAATATATCTCAGTATCCATAACAAATATATTTACATCGTCACCTAAGGATAATACATGGTCAAGTCCTCCATAACCAATATCATATGCCCAGCCATCTCCACCAAGTAACCAATGAGATTTTTTGATTAGGTAATCTTTTCTGTCCATTATATCTTTTAGTATTTTATTTTCATTAAGATTTTCTTTGCCTAATAAGTCTAATATTTTTGATGTAGCAGATTTTGAGGTATCAGGATCATCAATGCCACTTAACCATTCATTAAAGGCATCCTTGAGTCCAGAATTTATATTCATATTTACAGCTTCCCTCATTAAGTCAGCTAATTTTTCTCTCATTTGCTTAACTGCTAAGAACATTCCATATCCATATTCAGCATTATCCTCAAAAAGTGAATTACCCCAAGAAGGACCTTTACCAAAATCATTAGTAGAATAAGCTATAGCTGGTGCACTACCACCCCAAATTGAAGAACATCCAGTAGCATTTGCAATCATCATTCTATCGCCATAAAGTTGAGTCAACAGTTTAATATATGGTGTTTCTCCGCAACCAGGGCAAGCTCCATTGAATTCTAATAGTGGTCTTGCAAATTGACTGCCCTTTAAGGAATGAAGATCCATTAATCCTTCTTTAGGAACTACTTTAATAGCATATTCAAAGTTTTCAGCTTGTTCTTTAATTTGCTCTTCAGCAGATCTCATTATTAAAGCTTTGCCAGGAGCTGGACAGATATCTGCACAGTTTCCACAACCAGTACAATCTAGTGGACTTATTTGAATACGATAGTGTAATTTTTCTAATTCGCCCTTGCCCATTGGAGTTTTTGTATAGAATGTCTCCGGTGCTTTTTCTTTCTCTTCATCAGTTAATAAGCAAGCTCTAATAACTGCGTGAGGACAAACTAATGAGCATTGATTACATTGAATACACTTATCAATTTGCCACTCTGGGATTCTTACAGCAATACCTCTTTTTTCGTATGCAGTTATACCTAGAGGGAAAGTACCATCTTCCATTCCGTTAAAAGCACTTACAGGGAGTTCATCTCCTTCATGTCTTGCCATAGGTCTTTCAATTCTTGTAATAAAGTCAGGTACCTGTTTCTTTTCAGGAAGATTATCTTCAGCATTTGCCCATCCAGATGGAATGGTAACCTTATGTGCTGCAGTTGCACCTCTATCTATAGCAGCTTTATTAGCTTCAACAATATTTTGACCTTTCTTACCATAAGTTTTCTCAACAGAATTTTTTAAATATTCCATTGCTTGCTCTATAGGAATGATATTAGCTAATTTAAAGAATGCAGATTGCATTACCATGTTAATTCTAGTACCCAATCCCACTTCTTGAGAAATTGATATAGCATCTACTGTGTAGAATTGAATATCATTCTGAGCGATATATCTCTTTACTGATGCAGGAAGTTTATCCTCAAGTTCTTCATCTGACCAAGGACAATTCAAAACAAATGTTCCACTTTTCTTTAAACCTCTTAATACATCTAGATTATATAAGAATGATTTATTATGACAAGCTATATAATCTGCTTCAAAAACTAGATAAGGAGATTTTATTGGATTCTTACCGAATCTTAAATGTGATACAGTACTTCCACCAGATTTTTTACTATCGTAGGAGAAGTAAGCCTGTGAATAAAGATCAGTATTATCACCTATAATTTTTATTGCAGTTTTATTAGCACCAACTGTTCCATCAGAACCTAAACCATAGAATTTACATCTTATAGTTCCTTCTGGAGTAGTTTCAATTGGTTCAGCTTCAGGAAGAGATGTATGTGTAACATCATCTACAATACCTATTGTGAACTTATCTTTTGGCTGAGACTCTTTTAAATTATTAAATACAGCTAAAATTTGAGATGGTCTTGTGTCTTTAGAAGCTAATCCATATCTTCCTCCAACTACTAGTGGTTTATTTGGTTCATTATAAAGTACTTTTAAAATATCAAGATATAAAGGTTCACCTACTGAACCTGGTTCTTTAGTTCTATCAAGTACAGCTATCTTTTTTACTGATTTAGGAAGAACGTTAAAGAAATAATTGCATGCAAAAGGTCTATATAGATGTACTTTAAGCACACCAACTTTTTCGCCTTTTTTCATCAAGTAATCAACAGTCTCTTCGATAGTATCACATACTGATCCCATAGCTATAATTATGTTTTCTGCATTTGGATCCCCGTAATAATCGAAAGGATGGTATGATCTTCCAGTTATTTTTTCAATTTCTCTCATATAATTTTCCACGATATCTGGTGTTGCATCATAGAATTTATTTGAAGCTTCTCTTTGTTGAAAATAGATATCTGGATTTTGAGCAGTTCCTTTGAGGGTAGGATGCTCAGGGTTTAGAGCTCTATTCCTAAATTCTTGTAATGCATTATAATCTATTAATTTTGCAACATCATCATAATCTATAACTTCTATTTTTTGAATTTCATGAGAAGTTCTAAATCCATCAAAGAAATGTACAAAAGGTACTCTTGATTTAATGGAAGATAGGTGAGCAACATTAGCTAAATCCATAACTTCTTGAACATTCGAAGAAGCTAGTAAAGCGACTCCAGTTTGTCTTACTGCCATAACATCTTGATGATCTCCAAAAATAGATAGAGCATGAGTAGCAATAGCACGCGCACTAACATGAAGAACTCCAGGTAATAGTTCTCCGGCAAGTCTATATAGATTAGGAATCATTAATAATAATCCTTGTGAAGCTGTATATGTAGTTGTTAGTGCACCTGCAACTAAAGAGCCATGAACAGCACCAGCAGCCCCTGCTTCAGATTGCATTTCTACGATTTTCACTGGCTGTCCAAATATATTTTTTTTACCATGGGCAGACCATTCATCAACACCTTCTGCCATAGGAGTTGATGGGGTTATTGGATAGATAGCTGCTACTTCAGTAAAAGCATACGAAGCCTCAGCAGCTGCTTGGTTTCCATCCATGGTTTTCATTTTCTTGGGCATATCAATTCCTCCTTAATAAATAATGTATAATCTATTAAAGTTAATTCATTAATTTATACTAAATGAACTAGTTTATTAGATTACATAAGTTAAATAATTCATATTCCCCACTAGTATTTGCTAATCTTAGATAATGAATTCATAAAGAAGATAATTTTATTGAATATTTTTATTTTATTTAGAGAAAACTTATGCTGAAAATGTAAATGTTGGAGGAATGAATAAATGAGTGAAACTATTTTAGAGAAAACGGAAGGTCGCATAAGTTATCATGATTCCGTAGAAGAGATGGTAAAAAGAATCAGAGAAGACGGCATGTCAAATGTATTTGATAGATGGGCGCTACAAGAAAAAATAAGATGTAAATTTTGTCTTCAAGGATTAAGTTGCCAATTATGTTCACAAGGACCTTGTAGAATTAGTGAAAAAGGAGGCCAAGATAAAGGGGTATGCGGAATAGGTCCAGATGCAATGGCTATGAGAAACCTACTTTTACGTAATATTATGGGAGCAGGTACATATAGTCATCATGCATATGAGGCATTTAGAACATTGAAGGCTACTGGTGAGGGAAAAACTCCATTTAAGATTAAAGATGAAAATAAATTGAGATGGATGTGTGAGCAGTTAAATATCAATACAAATCAGGACATAAATAAAATGGCCATTCAGTTAGCTGATTTACTAGAAGAGCAAATGAAAATAGATTCAGAAGATAAGAATCTAATGGTTGAAGTCTTTGCTCCAAGGAAAAGAAAACAAGTATGGAGAGATTTAAATATATATCCAGCAGGAGTACAACACGAGGAACAAAATTGTGTAGCAAGTTGTTTAACAAATGTGGATGGAAATTATGTTTCTCTTGCTTCAAAAGCACTAAAACTAGGCTTGGCAACTATATATAATGCACAAATAGGTTTAGAAATGACACAGGATATTTTATTTGGAACTCCAATGCCTCATGAGGTAAATGTTGATTTAGGAATTATGGATCCAGATTATGTAAATATAGTATTTAATGGGCATCAACCCTGGGCAGGAGCACGAACAATTGAAAAAGCTAGAATGGCAGAAATACAAGAAAAAGCAAAGGCAGTAGGAGCAAAAGGTCTTCATGTAGTAGGTTCAATAGAAACTGGTCAAGAATTGCTTCAAAGATTTGATGTTGATGATGTTTTCGTAGGATTAATGGGAAATTGGCTAGCAATTGAACCATTACTTGCGACAGGAACTGTTGATGTGTTAGCAATGGAAGAAAATTGTTCTCCACCAGCTATTGATCATTATGCAGAAAAGTACCAAGCAACCTTAGTAGCAATAAGTACCATTATAGACATACCAGGACTTCAACATAAAATACCATATCATCCAGATAAGGTAGAAGAGATGACAGATGCATTGATTGATCTTGCTATTGAAAACTTTAAAAAACGTAAGGATAATGTTAAACCAATGGTTCCAAAGATAATACAAAAGGCAATAGCAGGTTTTTCAACAGAAGCTGTGCTTGGAGCTCTTGGAAATAAATTAGATCCATTAGTAGATGTGATTTCAGCAGGAAAAATTAAAGGAGTAGTAGCTCTTGCTAATTGTTCTACATTAAGAAATGGTCCTCAAGACTGGAATACAGTAAACCTAACAAAAGAATTAATTAAGAAAAATATTCTTGTGGTAAGTGGAGGATGTGGAAATCATGCTCTTGAGGTTGCAGGATTATGTAGCTTAGAAGCAGCAAATATGGCTGGTGAAGGATTAAAAGAAATATGTAATATGTTAAAGATTCCACCAGTATTAAGCTTTGGAACTTGCACTGATACAGGAAGAATATCAATGCTTGTTACAGCTCTTGCAAATCATTTAGATGTAGACATTCCACAATTACCTATAGCTGTAACTGCACCAGAGTGGATGGAACAAAAAGCAACCATAGATGGAGTGTTTGCAGTAGCATATGGTGCATATACACATTTATCACCAACACCTTTTGTAACTGGGGCCCCAGATTTAGTTAAATTGCTTACTCAAGATGTTGAAGGACTTACTGGAGGAAAAATTGCCTTAGGTGATGATCCTGTAGAAGTTGCAAATAATATAGAAGCTCATATAAATGAAAAGAGAAAAGGTTTAGGATTAAGTTAAAAAATAGCCGGTTGAAGTAAAAATTAATTTTATCTTCACCGGCATCATTGTTATATAAACAACTATTGAGTTGTATAATAACCTTTTTCACTCATGTAATTGAAAATTTGTTCACCATGTTCTTGTTCTTCCTTTTGTATATGATTTAAAGTTTGCCTAATATTGTGATCTTTAAATTCAAAAATTGATGTATTGTAGGTTGAAGAAACATACTTTTCTGTTGTCAATGCATCTTGACAAAGATCACAGTCTTTTTGGCTAAATCCTGTTGTTGATTTGACATTCTGTTGCTGATTTTGCTGACTTTGTTGGCCTTGCTGTCCTTGTTGATTAACATTTGGAACTTGACCATTAAGTATACTATTTATAGTATTTAAATGTTGATTTTCATGCTGAAGAATAGAAGAGAATAGTTGTTTTAATTTTGGATCTTCTGCCTCATTAGAATACTTAGTATATTTCTTTATACATAAGTCTTCATGAGATTTCTCATCCTTAAGAAGCATAGTCTCTTTTTGTGTTAATGTTGCCATAAATTCCACCTCTTTAATTTTGATATATTAAAAAAATATAAGTAATATTCAGAACTATTGTTTGAAAAATAAATAAAAAATATACACATTCTAGTTATTAAATAGAAGTATTAGTTTTATCTATTTTGCATTTAAAGCAGCTAAGTTTAGTAAATTCCATGGCTTATTGAAGTGTGGTTGGAAAAAGAAATCTACAAAAGCAAGTTCGTCAATAGTCATTTCATTTTGTATTACTACAGACATGGTATTTATGAGTTGAGTTAAATCAGTTTTTGAAATAATCTGAGCACCAAGGATGATTTCTGTGCTAGTTTCATAAATGATTTTTATCGTAGCAGCGTCAAATGATGGCATGAATTCTGGCCTATAGTTATCAGTTACTGATGTTATTTTAATATCATAACCAGCCTTTTTCGCAGCTTCTTCAGTTAGTCCTGTTGAAGCAATATTATACTCATAAATCTTTATTCCTGAAGTTCCTTGAGTGCCGAGATATTTAGTAGTTGGAATAACTAAGTTTCTTCCTATTAGAGTACCCATCCTAACAGCATTGGTAGCAAGGGGGATATATTCTCTTTCACCTGTCGGATTATAAGTCACAGCACAACAATCTCCAGCAGCAAAAATACCTTCCTTATTTGTTCGCATGTATTCATCAACAATAATCGCACCGTTTGGAAGCATATCTAACTTTCCCTTGAATAAATCTGTACTTGGTCTAAAACCGATACATAGAATCACAAGATCAGCTTCATAATCTCCTTTATTTGTTATGACCTTGTTAACCTTACCATCAATGCCTTCAAATTTTGTTACAGTTTCTCCTAAAGCAAGCGTAACTCCACGATTCCTAAAGGCCATTTCTGCCAAGCTAGTAAATTCTTTATCAAGATATTTATTTAAAATTCTATCAAAGCTATCTATTAAAGTGACCTTCTTGCCATTAAGTTCAAAGGCTTCTGCAAGTTCAACACCTATGTATCCAGCACCAATAACTATTATTTTGTTGGAATTTTTAACTTTTTCTATAATAGTATTAGAGTGATTGTAATTTTTAGAAAGTAATATATTATCTAAATCAATTCCTTCTATGGAGGGAATTATTGGCCAAGAACCTGTAGTTATAATTAGTTTATCAAATGTATCCTCAAATTCTTCATTGGATTTTAAGTTTTTTACTTTAAGTATCCTACTATCAGTATCAATATCTAATACATCATGAGACATTTTTGTTTTTACCCCAAGCTCAGCTAAGGCCTCTGGAGAACTATAAAATAAACCTTTAGGATCTGAAACAATTCCACCCACATATAATGCAATTCCACAAGACAAGAAGGAGATATTATCATTTCTTTCATAGACTGTTATGCTAGCATCTGGATACCTTTTTGCAACATTTATTATTGCAGCTGTGCCAGCATGAGTACATCCGATAACTGCTATCCTCATTTTACTGCTCCTTTCAATTAAAAAACATAATATTATTTTCTCAATAGAAGATAATTATATTCTATGTTTTATTTAGAAAGTTGAATTAAGATGAGTAAAGGAGAATTGTGTAATAAGTTGTGGTGATTGGAAACCCTAAATAGCTCTGGAAATCGAAAAGGGTAGATGTATAGCTGAATAAATATTTAATATAAGATTAACGATAATTATATGTGTTTTAACTTCAAATTTGGGAAAATGCTATTGAGTATTATCAAAATTTACAATATAATTGTATCATGATAATTATTATGTAGTTTTCTAGGGAAAATAGATTGGGTTAATGAAAGGGTAGGTGGAAGTATGAGTAGTGTAAACGTTGTAATAGTTGATGATTCTCCTTTCCAAATTTCAATCCTTACGGATTTGTTGACAGAAAGTGGATTCAATGTTATCGGAAGTGCTAGTTCGTTAGAAGAGGTAATTGAGGTTACTAAGACTTTGAAGCCAAACTTAGTAACAATGGATATGACTATTCCAGGAACTGATGGACTTGAATGTACAAGAGCAATACATAAAATTGATCCTAACGTAAAAGTAATAGTTGTTAGTTCAATGATGGACGAAGAAATTGTAAGAAAAGCTAGAAAGAATCGTGTTTCTGGATATGTTCAGAAGCCAGTTGATAGTGAGGAAATAACATTATTAATAAATAGAGTTATGGCAAATGAGGAATTGTTCTTAGAATTAGAAGGGTTATATTCTAAAGTATTTAAGGAAGCTTTATTAGATTTATTTAATAAACTTACAAAGACAGTACCTGAAGTAACTGAGGAAAATAATATAGATGTAGAGAAAAGCAGTAGAGGAATTTCTGTAGTACTAGGTATTATAGGAAAATGTTCTGGAAGAATGATTTTTGATATGTCATTTGAAACAGCTGAAAATATCTCTAAAATATTATTAAAGAGAGATCCTAAGAATAGTGAAGAAATTTTAAATGTAATGGGCGAGATATCTAATATGGCAGCAGGAAATGCATGTTCAATGATGAATAAAAAGAATAAGATATTTGGACTTAGAGTTGCACCGCCAACTATATTTCATGGAGAATCAATTAATATATCAAAAGCAGAATTAGAAACTACATATACAGCAGAAGTTAAAACAGCATTTGGAGACATGTCCATAAATGTAGGTTTTGGAAGAGGTGATGATGAATGGATGTCAAGCATATAAATCCTTTTTTAGATTCATTTTTAAATGTTATGCCTCAAGTAGGTTTGACAGATGTTCAAAAGAAAGGAATCAGCTTAAAGGGTAGATTTATAGAAAGTCCTGGGGTAATGATTATTCTAGGAATAATGGGAGATATTAAGGGCAATGTTATTTACGGAACTAGTATGGAAAGCGCTAAAAAAATAGCATCTTCTATGATGATGGGAATGCCAGTAAATGAACTTGATGAATTAGCTCAGAGCGCTATCTCAGAATTAACAAATATGTTAACAGCAAATGCAGCAATTAATTTTTCTAAAGAAAACATTGAAATTAACATTTCAACGCCTACATTAGTACATGGAGAATTTACAGCAAATTCTAGTTCAGATAAAGTTGTTTGTGTTGAAATGCAAGTAAATGACATGATATTTGAAGTTAATATAGCACTTGAAAAAAATACTATTTAATAATGAACTGACATCGTACATCGGTGTCAGTTTTTTTTACTCTTTAGGAATTTATAATATTTTATGGTTGAGACCATTTATATAGAGAAAACTACCATTTATATAAGAACTGTAGTTAAGCTGCAAAATATATTTTATACTTTAAGTAACAAAGAGAGATGTTAAGAATAGAGGTGAATTGTTTGAAGGTAGAAGTAAAGATAGAGGAAAATATAAAGGAATGTAAAGTAGTTATCTTCACAAATGAAATTACAGAGCAAGTTCAAGAAGTGATTAATAAACTTAAGAATAATCAAAATAAAGTTTTTAATGGAACCATGAATCAGAAAATATATTTATTAAATCCAAAGGATATATATTATTTTTATGCTGAAAACCAAAAGGTACTAGCTAAAACAGAAAAAGATATATTGCAAATAAAACTGAAGCTATATGAGATTGAAGAACAGGTTAGTGGAACAAATTTTATAAGAATTTCAAATTCAGTAATAGCAAATGTGGATAAAATAAAAAATTTAGAGATGTCCCTAAATGGAACAATGTGTATTAAGTTTATTAATGGTGATATTGAATATTCGTCACGAAGATATGTAAGTAAGATAAAAAGTTATCTAGGATTATAGAGGAGGTACTGTTATGAATTTAAAAGATGTTATAAGAAGAGGTCTCAAAGGAATAGTGATTGGAGTATTTTTGATTCAAACTATTGGAGTATTAATGATGTTATTCTCAAAGGAATCTGCAACATTTAGTAAAGAATTTTTAATTAATCAATATGTTGCTGCTGCAATTATTGGATTTGCATTTGGTGCTTTAAATATATTATTTCAATCTGAGAAATTAGGCTTAATAGGAGCAACCATAGTACATTTTATCGGTGTTTCACTAGTTTACATCCCTTGTGCAAAAATGGCAGGATGGCTTATTAATGATTCAGAAGTAATAATTTCAACAATAACAATATTTGTTGCAACTTATTTTATAGTTTGGTTAATATGTTACTTGCAATGGAAAAAGTATGTTAAGGAAATAAATATGGAATTGAATATTAGGAGGAAGGAATAATTATGAAAAGACAAAGAATAAGAAGTACATTACTAATAATATCATTTTTATTGTTCCCATTAGTCCTATATTATCTTTCCCCGTATCTTATAGTTATGGGAGCCTCTGAAGGGGTAGTTACTGGAAGCTTTATAGTTTTTGGGATAATGTTTTTAGCTTCATTATTTCTTGGAAGAGGGTTTTGTGGATGGATATGTCCTGCAGGTGGACTTCAAGAATGTTGCTCTATGGCGGTAGATAAAAAGGTTAAAGGTGGTAAACTTAATTGGATAAAGTATCTAATTTGGGCCCCATGGGTTATCCTAATTATCATAATGTTTATCTCTGCAGGGGGAATTAATAAAGTTGACTTTTTCTATCAAACTTATCATGGTATATCTGTAATTAGCGTACAAGCTTATATAATTTATTATTTTGTTGTTGGAGGAATTGCATTATTAAATTTATTAGTAGGGAAAAGAGCATTTTGTCATTATGGCTGTTGGATGGCACCTTTTATGATAATAGGCAGCAAGATTAAAGATAAGTTTAATTATCCTTCACTACATTTAAAATCAGATAAGGAGAAGTGTATTGATTGTAAGCTATGCAATAAAAAATGTCCTATGAGCTTAGAAGTTAGTTCTATGGTTCAAAAAGGAAATATGAAAAATTCTGAATGTATCTTATGTGGACAATGTATTGATACATGTCCTAAGAAAGTAATTAGGTATAGCCTTATGAAAAAATAGCAAATAAAGAAAAACAGAAACCTTAAAAGGCTTCTGTTTTTAGTACTTATAAGTTAAATGTTAAATAACATATCTCCATAAGTTGGTAGTGGCCAGAATTCACTGTCAACTATTGTTTCAAGCTTATCAGCATCTTCTCTTAATTCATTCATTTTTTCGAATACTTCGAATCTATAAATCATACCTAATTCGTATGCATCGCCTTCAAAATTATCTGCTTTAGCTACAGCTTCTTCTAAAACAGCTACCTTTTTCTTTAATGAAGAAGTTAAAGTAGATACTTCAGTTAATAATTCAGTTTGAGCAGATAAATCTACACTGATACCAGTAGCATTAATAGTATTTATTGAACCAGCAAGACTAGTTGCAAACTTAATAACTGAAGGTAAGATTTGACGTTTTGCAATTTCAAGTGTAGTTAAAGCTTCAATATTAATAGTCTTGTTATAATTTTCAAGCATTATTTCATAACGAGATTCCATTTCAACTCTGCTTAAAACCCCATGCTTTTCTAATACAGCTAAGTTCTTCTCAGCAATTAATGATTTAGTAGCTTCTACAGTTGATTTTATATTTGGTAGACCTCTCTTTTCAGCTTCAGCTACCCATTCATCTGAATATCCATTACCGTTGAATATAATTCTCTTATGAGATTTAACAATTTCAGTAAGAATAGTTTGCACTTCAGCATCTATATCAGAAACTTTTTCAAGTCTATCAGCAATTTCTGATAAAATCTCAGCAACTATTGTATTTAAAGTAAAGTTACAAGCTGCAATTGAAGCAGAAGATGGAACCATTCTGAATTCAAATTTATTTCCAGTGAAAGCAAATGGAGAAGTTCTGTTTCTATCAGTTGCATCCTTTGGAAGTGCAGGAAGTGTATTTACCCCTATTGTTAATTTGCTTGAAGATTTTGAACTTGTAGCAGGTCCATTTTCAATTTGTTCTAATATATCAGTTAATTGATCTCCTAAGAATATTGATATTATAGCTGGAGGAGCTTCATTAGCACCTAGACGATGGTCATTTCCAGCATTAGCAGCAGACATTCTTAATAAATCAGCATATTCATCAACAGCTTTTATAACTGCACAAAGGAATAATAAGAATTGTTGATTTTCGTGTGGAGATTTACCTGGTTCAAGCAAGTTTACTCCATCATCAGTTCCCATTGACCAGTTGTTATGCTTACCGGATCCATTTACACCTGCAAATGGTTTTTCATGCAATAAGCAATAAAGATCATGTCTTAATGCAACTTTTTTCATAACTTCCATTGTAAGTTGATTGTGATCAGTTGCGATGTTTGTTGTAGTGAATATTGGAGCTAATTCATGTTGAGCAGGTGCAACTTCGTTATGCTTAGTTTTAGCTGAAATTCCAAGCTTCCAAAGTTCTTCATCAACTTCTTTCATGAATTCAGAAACTCTTTCTTTTATTGTTCCAAAGTAATGATCTTCAAGTTCTTGACCTTTTGAAGGTTTTGCACCGAATAGTGTTCTTCCAGTAAGAATAAGGTCTTTACGAGCATCATACATTTTTTTGTCGATTAAGAAGTATTCTTGTTCAGGTCCTACAGTTGTGATAACTCTTTGTGTAGTAGTGTTTCCAAGAACTCTTAGTACACGTAAAGCTTGTTTTGATAGAGCTTCCATAGAACGTAGTAATGGAGTTTTCTTATCTAAAGCTTCTCCATTATAAGAACAGAATGCAGTTGGTATGCATAGAGAACCATCTTTTAAAAATGCTGGTGAAGTGCAATCCCAAGCAGTATATCCTCTAGCTTCAAAAGTAGCTCTTAATCCACCTGATGGGAAAGAAGAAGCATCTGGTTCCCCCTTGATTAATTCTTTTCCTGAGAATTCTAATATTACCTTTCCATCAGAGGTTGGACTAATAAAAGAATCGTGTTTTTCAGCAGTAATACCAGTTAGTGGTTGGAACCAGTGAGTAAAATGAGTTGCACCATTCTCAACTGCCCAATCTTTCATAGCAGAAGCAACTACATCAGCTACTTCAGGTGAAAGAGAAGTTCCTTCTTGAATTGTCTTTTTTAAAGCTTTATAAGTAGCCTTTGGAAGACGATCTTTCATTACGGAATCATTAAATACATATGATCCAAAAATTTCAGTGACTTTACTCATTAATAAATTCTCCTTTCAATATAGACAAGATTATATAAAATGTTATTAATTAACTTGTGAAAATAATAATTATAAAAAAATTCTAGAATATAACTGATAAATTGTCAACGAAAAATATATTAATTCTGACAAATTGTTTTTAAGTTAGTTATATTTTTAAAATTATAATAATAATATTGCGGACATCTATATATATGAATAAATGGGATAATATTACATTAAAAAAAGATAGAGCTAGAGAAAGTTCTCTAGCTCCGTTGCTAAAAATTTACATATTAATTTTAATACAATAAAAAACTCATTAACTACATATTATATAAACTGCCTTAGCTTGTATAATATTATAAATTAATTATACTCGTCCAATAACATTAATTCAATATGAAAAATGAAATTTTAATATTAAATTAGCCATAAAATCAAAAATTAACTATGAACTTCTCATGAAGTATAGGGTGCTTTTCAATAGTTTTTTATAAAGGAGTAGTTATTTGTTTCTAATCTTATTCGGTGAAATATTTTTGTATCTCTTAAATATTCTACTAAAATAATTGCTATCGTTAAACCCAACACTTAGTGCTACTTCATTTATATTTAAGTCCTTATCTTTTAAGAGTGAAACGGCTTTATTTATACGTAAAAGGTTGATATAATCTGTAAAAGTTTTACCAGTAAATCTTTTAAATAGTCTGCAAAAATGGTGTTTACTTAGATTAGACATAGTGGCTAGTTTTGTAAGAGTTATCTTTTCATTATAATGGGAATCAATATATTCTAATACTTCTTTCAAGCTATTCATACTATATAAGTTTTTTCTATTATTTGTTGATATAGATATAGACTCTAAATTATTTCTAAGTAACATAACTATTATTCGAAAAATTGAAGATTTAACAATCAATTCATATCCTAAGTTCTTATTTTGAGATTCATTTACTAATATGTTTATTTCGCTTAATAGTTCTTTATTCTTCGAGATCTCATTAGAAAATCTAACGTTATTTTTTATTAAGGCTTCAATATAATCAGTTTTATCTAAATCTTTTTGGTTTCCTAATAGGAAGGCAAAATCAATTTTTATTATATAGTAGACGAGATTAGTACATAAACATTCTATATAATGGGCATCGTTATTGTTTATTACTATTAAGTCATCTTTATTTGCAGCAATATGTTTAGTATTACAGTGGACTATGCATTCACCATTTACTATGTAACATAACATAAAGTGGTCATGAAAGTGACTTTCTACAATTGGGCCAGGCTCAGTATGTTCATGACATCTAATTTTTATAGGAAATTCAATGTTAATATCGTAATCAATTTTCATTTTAGGATAATCAAAATTTGGTGAAGATAAAGAATTCATAACGATTCCTTTCTTAAAGTAAAAATCAATATAATGCTATTTTGTAGCAAATTTATTAATGAAATTACTTAGATTAGTGTTTATAATGATAAATAAAAATACTAAATTTAAAGCTTTTATGTTGAAATAATTAGGAATATAGAAATTAGATGTTTTTAAAAACTAATTCTATAATATCAATTTTATACTAATAATTAGCTAATAAACAAGTAGAAAGGTTTTGAGTTTTATGACGTCAGTAAATACATCACAATTACTAGAAAATAGATCTTTAGCTTTTTTGTTATTTGCACGTATAATAGGAGCATTTTCAGTTCAAATGGTTACTATTGCAGTTGGTTGGCAGATATATTCAATTACTGATAGTGCTTTTTATCTAGGTTTAGTTGGATTAGTGGAGTTTGTTCCCATGTTTCTTCTTACCATTGTTGTTGGATATGTGGCAGATAGATTTAATAGAAAGATTATAATTTGCTTGTGCAAATCATTAGAAGGTATCGCAGTTCTCTTCTTAGCTTTTGCTAGTTATAAAGGGATAATTACTAAAGAAATAATTCTTGTAACAGTCTCTATATTAGGAATAGTAAATGCATTTCAGGGTCCTCCAATGCAATCCATGTTACCTAATATCGTTAGTAAAGAGAGCTTTCCTAGAGCAGCTGCATTACTGGCATCAGCTTTCCAATTTGCAACAATAATGGGACCAGCTGTTGGGGGAGTACTATATTCATTTGGGGCAAATGTTGTATATACTATTGCAGGAGTATTATCTCTTTGTACAAGCTTTCTTATTTCACTAATAACATTAAGAAAGCAACAAGAGAAAGCAAATGCAGCAACCATTAAAACATTATTTGCTGGAATTACATTCATAAAGAGTAAACCTATAATTCTTGGTGCAATATCCTTAGATCTTTTTGCGGTGCTATTTGGGGGAGCTACAGCAGTATTACCGGTATTTGCAAGTAAGATTTTGATGGTAGGGCCAATAGGATTAGGTGTTATGCGTTCAGCACCTGCAGTAGGTGCGTTACTTATGTCAATTGTATTGGCAAGAAGACCATTGAAAAGAAGAGTAGGACATATTATGTTTACTGCAGTAATATTTTTTGGAATAGCTACAATACTATTCTCGCTATCAAAATCCTTTGTTTTATCTTTAGCATTTCTTTTTGTTCTAGGAGCATCAGATGTAATTAGCGTAGTTATAAGATCTACATTGGTACAGTTAGAAACTCCGGATAATATGAGAGGAAGAGTGAGTTCTGTTAATCAAATGTTTATAGGAACATCAAATCAGCTAGGAGAATTTGAATCGGGGCTAACAACGGCATGGTTTGGACCTGTAAATGCAGTTTTAATTGGGGGAATAGGTACAATAATAGTGGTATTTTTGTGGATAAAACTATTTCCTAAGCTTTGGAGTGTTGATAAATTAGAAAATAGCTAATAAATTAGTACATATAAGGGGTAAAATTCAATGATACAAATGGTGTGGAGTCCTAAGGACTTCACATCTTTTTTTTATAAAATAATATAAAAATCAAAAGTAAGAAAAAAATACCTCTAATTATGTTAACTACTTAGGACAAAATAAAATTATTATTGACGAATTTGAGGTGTTGTACTTGAAAAAAACATTTTTTAGTAAAGCCATATGTTTTTTATGTGTTTTTATTATTATTTCAAATATAACTGTTATTAGAAGTAGTGCTAGTGATAAAAAGAATAATAGTGCAATTTTAATAGATTTAAGTGAAGAAAGACTTTATCTGATAAACAAGGATAGAAATACAATCATTAAAAGTTATATTGTAGCAAGTGGAAAGCCAAATACTCCTTCACCTATAGGAACTTGGAAAGTTATTAGAATGGGAGCTTGGAGTGGGGGATTTGGAACAAGGTGGATAGGACTAAATGTTCCTTGGGGGAAATACGGAATTCATGGAACAAATAATCCAAGTTCAATTGGGTCAGAAGCATCTCATGGATGTATAAGAATGTTTAATAAAGATATAGAAGAATTATATGAAAAAGTTACAGTAGGAATGATTGTAACAATATATGCTGGTCCTTATGGACCATTTGGAAAAGGACTGAAGACATTGAAACCGGGTGATAGAGGGGCAGATGTTCTTGAGATACAAAGAATATTGAAAGAAAAAGGATATTACTTTGGAAAAGTTGATGGAGTTTATGGGGAAAGCATGAAGAAAAGTATAATGGAATATAGAGTAGAAAATAATTTATCTATTAATCATTTTATAGATAAAGAACTATATAAAAGTCTAGGAATAAGACTAATTGATTAGGTAGCTTCAGATGAGTGAAGCTACCTTGTTAATTATAGTTATAGGGACTAACTGAATAGAGAGATATATATAATAATTAACATATATAAAAATTGTTATATTTATATAAGTTATAAACTATATATTAATATATTGGTAGTAGTGGGGGAGTAAAAATGAAAAAATACATTAGAATTTTATTGATTATTGTAGTGGTCTTCATTACCTTCGGACAAGCTAATAACATTGAAAAATCAACTGGAAGGTTTTTGAATCAGGTAGGTATTCAATATACAGTTTATGATTATGACAATGTAAAGGCGGATGTTGGTAACAATAATAATCAAAAGAAGACGCCTAGTAGTAAGGCTAAGTCAAGTAGTTCCAAAAGTACAACTAGTAGTAAGTCAAAAAAATCATTCATCGGAGGAGGGCTATCAATAGGAGCAATAGTTCTAATTGGTATAGTACTACTGATAGTTTTTGTACTAAAAAGAAAGGGAGCAATTAAGCAAGAAGACATAGATAATTTTAAAGATTTTCTTAATGATGAGAATAGAGAGAGAGAGATTTCACCAAGTGTTAGACAGGAAGTAGTAGATAATACAGTAGCAATTAGAAATGAGATTATAAAGATGGATCCATTATTCTCGCCTGATAAGTTTATAGGCTGGAGTCAGGAGGTATTTGTATCATTACAAGAAGCTTGGACCTCAAGAGATTGGGCTAAGATAAGACCATTTGAAAAAGAAGAATTATTTAGAATGCATGAATTACAATTACAAGAATATAAGAGGATGCATAGAATTAATGTTGTTGAACGTATTTCAGTAAATCAATCATATCTATTTAAGTATGTAAGGGATGTAGAATATGAATATTTAACTGTATACTTACATGCATCAATGAATGATTATATCATAGATGAAGATACGCGAAAGATAGTTAAAGGGGACGATGAAACAAGATTCACTAATAAATATCTTTTGACTTTTATGAGAAATGTTGGAGTAAAAACTGACCCAGCTACAAGTAATATGAGTACAAAACAATGTCCACATTGTGGAGCACCAATACAGGTTACAAGTGCTGGTAAATGTGAGTACTGTGATTTTATTGTAACAACAGGAGAGCATGATTGGGTATTAAGCGATTTAGACTGTATAAATGAAGATACCCAGGTAGGAAATGGCGGAGTATTTATAAATTAATTATCAAATATAAATAAAATGGAGGATTTAAAAAAATGGGGATAATAGCTGCAGCGGCAAATGCACTTAAGGGTACTTTAAGGGATCAATATAAAGAGTTTATGTACTGTGATTCAATGCCTATGGATGTACTTGTGAGAAAAGGACAAAATAAAAGATTAGATGGAAGTACAAATAGGGGAAATGACAATATCATAACAGATGGTTCTAGATTAGTAGTTTCAGATTCACAGTGTATGATAATAGTAGAAGATGGAAAGATAATTGATTTCTGCGCTGAACCAGGCGAATATATTTACAATACAGGAACATCACCATCAATGTTAACAGGCGGAATGAAGGAATTAAAGGATGGCTTCATGAAAAGCATAGGAACTGCTATGGATAGGTTCAAAGCAGGTGGGCAGCAAGACCATGATCAAAGGGTTTACTACGTAAATATGAAGGAACTAATGGGGAATAAAATAGGAGCAGGAGATATTCCGTTTAGGGATAGTGAGTTTAATTTTACTATTAAACTAAGATGCTTTGGAGAATATTCCTATAAGATTACAAATCCAATAATGTTTTATACTAATGTTTGTGGAAATATAGGCTACGAATTTACCAGGGATCAGATAGATTCTCAATTTAAGTCAGAGATACAAAATAATTTACAATACGCTTTAGGAAAAATAGGATTAAAAGGAATCCCATATGATCAACTTACATTATTTACAAAAGAACTAGCTCAAGCTTTAAATGCTGAAATGACTTCTGAATGGGTAGAGAAAAGAGGTATATCAGTAGTATCTTTTGCACTAGCATCAGTAACACCTGATGCAGATAGTGCAAAGAAGATAGAAGAATTCCAAAGCACAAGAGTTTATACAGATCCAAGAATGCTTGCAGCAAGCTATATACAATCAAAGGGTGCTGCACTTGAAAAAGCAGCTTCAAATAAAGCAGGGGCTATGACCGGTTTTATGGGAATGGGATTTGCTCAACAAGCAGGCGGTAATGGAGGCTTTGATGAGGCACAGCTATTTAATTCATTAACCCAAAATCCACAGCAAGAACAAAAGGTAAAAGAAGAAAGTGCCCAAGTTCAAAGTAAACCTCAAACATCTCAACCTTCTCAAACTTGGACATGCGAATGTGGAACAGAAAACACAGGAAAATTCTGTATGGAATGTGGGAAAACTGCCCCTGTACCAGTAAAGGCATCGAGTACATGGATATGTCAATGTGGAGCTGAGAATACGGGGAAGTTCTGCGGAGAGTGTGGAAATAAAAAGCCACTTGATGGTAAATGTGAAACCTGCGGTTATGAAGCAGATAAACCATTTAAATTCTGTCCAGAATGCGGAGCAGAAAATAAAATATGATTTATAAACAAGAAGATAGAGCTGGAGCTTTATCTTTTTTTATTTATAAAAATGATGTGAAATTCGAGTGAATAAGAATAGGCTGAAAAATTAAAAATAAGGAGTAAGAATATAAAGCAAAGGAAGAAAAATATGAGCACAGATGAATTGAGTAATTACTTAAAAATTATAAATACATATAATAATATTGAATATCTATTTTCAACAATAATGTATAGTGCTGGTCCAACATTAACTAAAGAAAAAGCGGCATCCCTGCTTATATTTAGTAATGATAGACGTAATCTACAAAAAGATTGGGAGAGGTTTAAAGATGAAGTTAAAGATAAGTTAAGAGTCAAATTTTTAGAACTTAAAAAAGATCAAAAGAGCACAGTTGTGCTGTTCTATAATGAAGAGATTCTAAAAAAAGTTTTAAGAGAAGAAGGAAATGTTGAATTTCTTGAGAACTTTGGATATAAGAAGGGAATGACATTAAAAGAAAGTCTATCATTATTAAAAGACCGATATAAAGAATCTTGCCCCCATGAAATAGGGATTTTTTTAGGATATCCTTTAGATGATGTTGCTCATTTTATGGAGGATACAAAAGAGAATTGTAAGTTAGTTGGATACTGGAAGGTATATAGTAATATAGAAGAAGCAAAAAATATCTTTGAAAAATATGATAGTATTAGAAATGATTTTGTTAGGATTATGGTATCAGGAGTTAAACCAACAGAAATATTTAGGAGATGAATATATACAGTGGTTGACAGTTTAGACTATAAATAGTATTATTTGTGGTAGTAAGATATATTTTGTTAATAGATATATCTTTATGAAAGGAGATGGTATTAATGAGTAACAGATTAAAGGTGGTTATGATTTAAAACTGAATATGGGCGAAAATGTAGTTATTAAAATGTGATTTTATGAACATACATTTCCGCAGAGTATAGTAACCTTTCATAAAAACTTATTTGGATAAGTAACGCCGTGAAAAGGGCGTATTTTTTTTACCTTTTTAGGGTTCTACAATATTTTAAATCAATATATTTATCCGCAGAAAGTAATAATAATTTTTTTATGGTTACTTCTGCGGAATTTTTATGCCCATTTTTAGAAGATTGTTTATTTTTTGAAAGGAGTGATGTTATATGAAAAATTTATTTTATATTATGAAAAAAATAAATAAGCATTTGGAGGAATTAGATGAATAATAGTATTATTGAAAAGTATGGTTATACAGATTTTTATGAAAAGCAATTATTAGAGTTAGATAGTTTAGATAATGAATTGATTCCAGGAAGAATTGTAGAGGTGCATAAGGAGCAGTATAAAATTATTACGGAGTATGGCGAGGTTCCAGGAAAACTAAAAGGATCTATTTTTTATAGCGATAAAGTAGAAAATATATACCCTACAGTTGGTGATTTTGTGCTTTTAAAGTACAATCCTTATGGAGAGAGTACTATTTATAAGGTACTTGAGAGAAGAACTAAATTCTCAAGGTTAGATTCATGGAATAGAATAGAGCAAGTTGTTGCAGTGAATTTTGATTATGTATTTATTATGGTATCACTTAATCAAGATTTTAATATTAAGAGAATAGAAAGATATTTAAGTACAGCTTGGCAGAGTGGAGGAATTCCTGTAATTATACTAACTAAAGCTGATCTATGTGATGACTATCAAACTGAAAAGAACGAAATTGAAAATATAGCGGTTGGAGTAGACGTGATTCCAGTAAGTTCGTATACAGGTAAAGGCATTGATTTATTAGATAAATATATTAAGCCCAAAAAAACAATTGTATTTTTAGGATCTTCCGGAGTTGGAAAGTCATCGCTTGTGAACAGAGTTTCAGGTAAAGAGGTTATGAAGGTAAATTCAATTAGAGAAGATGATAGTAAAGGAAAGCATACAACAACTCATAGACAATTAATCATGCTAGACAATGGAACTATGGTAATTGATACCCCTGGAATGAGAGAGTTGGAAATGTGGAATGTAACAGATGGGTTAGATATTACGTTCTCCGAAATTGAGGAACTAGCTGTTAAATGTAAATTTAGAGATTGTAGTCATCAAAGTGAACCTGGATGTGCAGTTAAAGATGCATTAGAAACTGGGGAATTATCAAAAGATCGTTGGAATAATTACTTGAAGTTAAAAAAAGAAGCGGAATTTGCTAAGAGAAAGGAAGAATCTAATCTTAGACAACAGCAAAAGAAATTAAGAAAGAAGTAGAATAATTAAAAGCTGCCTTATAGTGAAGAGGCAGCTTTAATAATATAAAAAAGTATAATTTTTAATTGATAATTACTATTGACAATAAATGAATGAACATTTATTATAGAATAAAATAGAGGTGAGTTAATGAGAAAGAAAGATGATGAAAAACAAAAGAAAATAAAGGAAGCAGTTATTAAGTTAACCCTTCATGAAGGTTTTCATGGTGCATCAATTTCTAAAATTGCAAAAGAAGCTGGAGTTTCACCTGCAACAGTGTATATCTATTATGATAATAAAGAAGTAATGCTTAGGGATATTTATAGAGAATATTCAGAAGAAGTATTTGAATATTTATTAAGTAAACTTAAAAATGAAATGGATGGAAAGAAAATAATAGAACAGCTTATTAGAAATTATTATTCATATATAAATGAAAATGAAGAAGTTTTTCATTTCGTTGATCAATTCTCAAGTTGTCCAGCACTGTCTAATAATTGTAAAGGGAAATCTGGAATATGTATTCTTTATAAGTTGTTAGATGAAATGAAGGATAAGAAAATCATTAAAAATTATAAAAATGAAAATATAGTTGCAATATTATTTTCACCACTAAAAGCAATTACTATTAACAAAAATGATAATGATAAGGAAAAAGAGTTAATTGAAGAAATGATACAAATAATTCAATATGCTCTATTAGTATAAGTAAATGATTCATTTATTTTGCGAGGCTATTTTTATAATATTATAATAAATAATCTCGTTAAAAAAATAGAATATAATAAATGAACATTCACTTAAGAATATTTATTAAAAGGAGTGAGTAATATGGAAAAATATAATTTAAAGAATAATGAAGCAATAGTAATACCTGTAGCAAACTTAGTTTTATTAACAGGTATGACCTATACATTAAAGATAAACAGATTAACAAAAGAGGAATTAGAGATTTTATCTACTGAAGATAATAATGCTATTGCTCTACCCTTAAGGCAAAACTTTAATAGAGATGACATGAAAGAAGAAGACTTACATAATGTAGGTGTATTATTTAAGATAATTGATATAGTTAACAAGGATGATTCACATCAAGCAAAAATTAAGGTTATTGATAGGGTTGAAATAAAAACATCAAGTTTTAAAGAAAATGCTATAATAGCTGAATATGAATTAGCATCGGATATAAATGATATTGATGGAAAAAATAAAGAAGATATGCTTAAGTATATTAAGAAAACAACTGAAGAAATTGGTGAAAACTTTAAAGGGGCAGAAGCTTTCGTTAAGATTATCGAGGGTATGAATGATTTAAATGCTCTAATCGGATACTTAACTCAATACATGCAAATATCTAGTGAAGAAAAATATGACTTGATGAAGACTCAAAGCGTAAAAGAGAGAAGCTTAAAGTTTATAGATTATCTTTTAAAACAAAGAGAAAGTATTCAATTGCAATTCGAAATGGCTGAAAGATTTAATAAAAAAGCCAATAAGAGTTATAGAGAAGCTGTTTTAAGGGAGCAACTTAAAGCAATACAAGAGGAATTAAGTATAGGAAAAGATGGAAGTAAAAAGAAGGACGCCGATTATAGAGAAAGAATAAAAGAAGCAAGAATGCCATCAGAAGTGGAAGAAGTTGCATTAGAGGAAGCAACTAAACTTGAAAGTCAAAACCCTAGTAGTTCAGAATATAATGTTATACGTAACTATTTAGAACTTTTATTAAAACTTCCTTGGAACGTTGATGAGCAAAAAGATATAAATGTTGTTAGAGCAAGAAAAATTCTTAATGATGATCATTATGGATTAGAAAAAGTTAAGGAAAGAATATTGCAATATCTAGCAGTAATGAAGCTTAAGAAGAATAAGAAAGGTTCAATTTTATTATTAGTAGGGCCTCCGGGAACAGGTAAAACAAGCTTAGGTAAGAGTATTTCAGAAGCTCTTAATAGAGAATATATACGTTTAAGTTTAGGTGGAGTTAGAGATGAAGCCGAAATACGAGGACATAGAAGGACATATGTAGGAGCAATGCCTGGAAGAATAATTCAAGGAATTAAAAATGCAGGAGTTAAAAATCCAGTAATGATACTTGATGAAATTGATAAGTTAATGACTGGTTACAACGGAGATCCTGCAAGCGCATTATTAGAAGTTCTTGATCCAGAACAAAATAGTACATTTACTGATCATTATTTAGATGTACCTTATGATTTATCACAAGTATTCTTTATAGCAACAGCAAATTCTACTCAAGGAATACCTGCACCATTATTAGATAGAATGGAAGTCATTCAAATATCAAGCTATACAATTAATGAGAAGTTCCATATAGCTAAAAATCATCTAATTCCTTCAGTAATTGAGGAACATGGATTAACATCCAAGAAATTAATTATAGAGGATGATGCACTGCAAGCAATTATCAGTGATTATACTATGGAAGCAGGGGTTAGAGGACTTAAAAAGCAATTAGCAACTATAGCTAGAGTAGCTACTGAAAAAATGGTGTCAAGTAAGAAAAAGACTCCGTTTGTAGTAAATGAAGACCAATTAGAGGAACTACTAGGTAGAAAGGTATCAAGACATGATAAAGCTCAAGATAGTAATCCAGCTGGAGTAGTAACAGGCCTTGCTTGGACACCTGTAGGAGGAGAGATTCTCTTTATAGAAGCTACAGATATGCCTGGTAATGGACAAGTTATTTTAACTGGTAAACTTGGAGATGTAATGAAAGAATCAGCAAGAATATCATTAAGTCTATTAAAATCAAGATTTGCAGTGAATACATTTAAAGAAAAAGATTTACACATACATGTACCTTCAGGAGCAGTTCCAAAGGATGGTCCATCAGCAGGAATAACCCTATTTACAGCACTAGCATCTTTAGTTACTGGAGTGAGAGTAAATCCAAAGTTAGCAATGACAGGTGAGATTACCTTAAGAGGTGCTGTATTACCAATTGGTGGATTAAAAGAAAAACTTATAGGGGCTCAAAGAGCTGGGATAAAAAAAGTATTAATTCCAAAAGATAATGTTGTTGACTTAAAGGATGTTCCAGAAGAAATAAAGGAAGAATTAGAGATAATAGCTGTCGAGACAATAGAAGAAGTAATAAAAGAAGCTTTAGGAATATCATTACCATCAGTACAACGTGTATTAAACCCAGAATTATCACTTGAAGGACATTTTGGCATTTCAGAAGTGTAAGTAAATCAAAAATTTAAGGAGAATAAATCAAATGCTTAATTTTAATTATTCAATACCTACTAATATATTTTTTGGTAAGGAGCAAGTTAATGTTTTACCAAATGAAATAAAAAAATATGCATCTAAGGTTTTAGTTGTTTACGGGGGAGGTAGCATTAAGAGAAGTGGACTATACGACAAGGTTATTGAACTTTTAAAGGGCAATAATATTGAATATTGGGAACTATCTGGTGTTGAACCTAACCCTAGAATAACTAGTGTACGTGAGGGTGTTAAGATATGTAAGGATAATAATATAGAATTAGTTCTTGCAGTCGGTGGGGGAAGTTCAATAGACTGTGCTAAAGTAATTGCAGCTGGCTACTACTATGAAGGAGATTCATGGGATATAGTAAAGGATCCAAGAAAAATAACAAATGTACTTCCTTTAGCTAGCATACTAACATTGTCTGCTACAGGGTCAGAAATGGATGCGGGAGCTGTTATCAGTAATTTAGATACAAATGAAAAACTTGGAACAGGACATCCATTAATGGCACCAAAGTTTTCAATATTAGATCCAACATATACATTTACAGTACCTGCTTCTCAAACTGCAGCAGGTACTGCAGATATAATGAGTCATATATTTGAAGTATATTTTAGCAGGACAAAAGAGGCATATTTACAGAATAGAATGGCAGAAGCATTGCTTAAGACTTGCATAAAATATGGACCAATTGCAATGGAAGAACCAGAAAATTATGAAGCCAGAGCTAACTTAATGTGGGCATCAAGCTTAGCGATAAATGGATTATTAAGCTATGGTAAGCGAACTGAGTGGAGTGTTCACGCTATGGAGCATGAATTGAGTGCTTTTTATGATATTACACATGGTGTTGGTCTTGCAATCTTAACTCCTCATTGGATGAAATATATATTAAATGAAGATACTTTAGATAACTTTGTTCAATATGGAGTAAATGTTTGGGGAATAGATGAGAAGGAAGATAAAGTTTCTATAGCAAATAAAGCAATAGAAAAAACTAGAGAATATTTCAATGAACTAGGAATTCCATCAAGATTATCTCAAGTGGGCATTGATTCTGAAAAGTTAGAAATAATGGCAAATCAAGCTACAAGAAGAGGGGATTTAGGAAATCTAAGACCTCTTAATTCACAAGATGTATTAAATATATATAAATTAGCACTATAGTAAATAGAAAATGATATTTATCTCTAATGTCATCCTGTAATAATGGATTAGGCATTAGAGATATTTTTTATAGAAAAAATATTGGTAAAAAAGCTTAAAGAATTAGCTTGGATATACTATAATGATTCTAAGTTATAAAGATAATAGTTTGATTGGATGTGCATTATAATGAAGCAAACCAAAAAAATAATAATTTTTGCCATTGTTTTGTTTATGGGAACCATTATTCTTAATAATAAAGGAATAGTTAAGGCAAAGATGAATAATAAACTAAGTCTTACTGAAGATGAGAAGAATTGGCTTGAAGAAAATAAGGATAAAACTCTTACTTTAGGAGTAGACCCTAACTTAGGTTCAGAGTATTTCAAATATAATAATGAAATACAAGGCTATCTTACCCCACTTATGAAGAATATAAGTGATGATCTAGGAATAAAAGTTAAGATAAAAACTGATAACTGGGGAAAAATTTTTTCTGACTTAGAAAATAATAAGATAGACTTACTTTATGGCGCAAATGAAACTCAAGAGAGAGACAAGTTTATGGTATTTACAGATCCAATTATTAAAATACCTTATGTGATAATTTCAAGAAAGAATAATTCAATCAAAACAATTGGAGATATAGATAAAAAAACAGTTGGGTTTATGGAAAAAGACTATATAATTGATAACTTGCCTAACGTGTATAAAAATATTAGTTATAATAAAAAAACATATGTAAATCAGCAACAAGAAATTAATGCACTATTACATAATGAAGTGGATGCAGTTATTATGTCTGGAGGTTCAGTAATTTACGATTACTTATATAAATATCCTGATATAGATTATGTATCTAAAATAAGTAATATCAATTCTGATATGACTTTTTCAGCGAAAAAAGAAAATAATATATTAATAGAAATATTAAATAAAGAAATAGAATATTTAAAAAACAATAATTTATCAGAAATTATAAATAGCGCACAAATAAAATACAACCTGAAAGTAATGAACTTGACTGAGGAAGAAGAAAAGTGGCTTTTAGAAGATGGAAAAGCTAATGTAGGTGTAACAGAAGATTACCTTCCTTTCGACTATTATGATGAAGGTGAATTTAAAGGAATCGATGGAGAACTAATAAAAGAAATATCAAGAATGACTGGTATAAAATTCAGCTATACGTTTAGTGATTTTGATAGCTTGTCAGATAGTCTTAGGGCTGGCAAAATAGATGTATTAAATATTGCAAAAACGGATGAAAGAATGAATTATGTATTATATCCTCAATCTTTTAGTAAGGAAAGAGATATTATAGTTGGAAGAAAAGATGAAAAAGAAGCCAGAGATATATATGGTTTAGAAGGAAAAACTGTTGCAGTCATAAATGGTTTTTGGCAGGATGAAGTTTTAGTTAAAAGTCTTTCAAATGTAAATATAATAAGAACTAACGATATTCAAGAATCCATGCAACTTGTCCATGAGGGAAAAGCAGATTATCTTATCGAAAATCCAACTGTTGTTAGATACTATACTGAGGAGCTTCAGTACTATGATTTAGTTCAAAGAGGAAATACTAGCAATGATTCATTCTTGTATTTAGGAGTTTCAAAGAGTAAGCCTGAGCTAGCAGGGATAATAAATAAAGTATTACCTATGATAGATATGGATGAAATATATCAGAAGGGTTATGAGGAAGTACCTCATATGAATTACAATAAAAGCAATGAAAAACTTTTTATACTAGTAATAGTTTTATTAATGATTATTATAATAATAATACTATTTATTGTTAAGTTGATAGGAGCATTAATACGTGCAAAAACGGAAAAAGAGCTATTGCAGCAGAGAGAATATTATCTTTCAATAGATCCTCTGACGGAATTTTACAATAGGAGTTACTTCAATACTAAGTTTTTAAACAATATTGATGAATCAAGTTATCCTCAAGTACTAATTGTAGCAGATATAAATAATTTAAAGGTTGTGAATGACACATATGGACATTATTATGGAGATACATATATAAAATTATTTTCAGATGCCTTAAGAGAATCGTGCCCCAACGATAGTGTTATATTTAGGATTGGTGGGGATGAATTTTTTATAGTAATCAATAATTCAAATGAGGAAACTGCAGTTGAGGTAATAAATAGAATACATGAAAGGTCTAAGGAAAAGAAAATATCATTTGATGGAAAGGATATATTTGTTCCGACTGGAGCTATAGGATATTCTATTAGATATTCATCAGAAATATTATTTGAAGACTTATATAAAGCAGCAGATGAGAATATGTATATGAATAAACGAATGTTTAAAAAGAATATTGAATAGAAATAAAAAAGGAGTTAAGCATGGGTGCGTCTTTGAACGCTAATGCCACAACCCCTTTTTATTTTGAAGTTAATCTTTATTAATGAAATAGTCTAGTAAATCCTCTATGCTAACAATACCAACCACCTTATCATTTTCAACTACAGGCATAGCAATAATATTGTTATCACGTAGTCGTTTTGCTACAACAAGTATATCTTCATCTGATTTAGCAGTTATTACTGATTTTGACATAACCCAGTCTACAGGACAACTATCATAATGACCAGGATGAATCATGAATCTATATATATCAGCTTTTACAACCATACCTACCAAGGTATTGGTATCATCTACTACAGGCATACCGTTTAGGTTAAGATTTTGTAAGGTGTCTAAGGCCTTATCTACGGTGTCATTTACATTAATGGTATGTAAATCATTTTTAATAAATTCAGTTATTTTCATAATATCATCCCCTTTAAAAATATAATATTAGCCAAATTAGCAAGATGTAAACGTTTGATGATTATATTAGTATTTTACTATAAAAAGTAACAATTTAAAATATAAAATTAAACTAATCTTATTAAGGATTAATTTAATTTTAAAAAAAGGAGCATTAATTTCAATGCTCCTTTTTATGAATATATTATTTTTTTCTTTTTTTAACAAATACATAAACAATAAATGCTAATACAGCAGCTATTACTATATAGTCAGCTATATGAAGCCAAGAACGAATTACTTCCCAATTTTCCCCCATTATATATCCAGCATAACCAAGTATTATGCTCCAAATTAATGAGCCTAAGAATGTATATATAACAAATTTGTTGAAATTCATTTTGCTAATTCCAGCAGGAAGCGAGATAAATGTTCTAATAATAGGTAGTAACCTAGAAAAAAAGGCTATTTTCTCTCCATATTTATTAAAATAATTGTCACTCATTTCTAGGTGTGATTTCGATAACCTCAATTTAGTTGCATACTTTTCAACTAAAGGTCTACCACCTTTGGCACCAAGGTAATAGGCGAATATAGAACCAGCAGTTCCACCCAATGTACCAATGATAATAACAAGTGGAAGACTAAGACGTGTGCCCTCATATGCTGAAGAAGCTAAATATCCTCCAAAAGGTAAAATTGCTTCACTTGGAATAGGAATACACGCACTTTCTAATCCCATTAATAAAAACACACCAAAGTATCCTAATTTCCCCAAGACAAAGATTGCCCAATTAACAATAAATTCAATCATTTAAAATCTCCTTAATTAAAAGTTAATATATTATGTAGACATAATTATAACATATGAATGTTTAATAAACAAAAAATATGTGAATAAGATGGCATAACTAAATGGTATATATTTAAAATGCCTAATGCTAAATTTGCATAAAAAACCTCTGAAACAATTCATAAATTTATGAAATTATTTTTTTAAATGATTAATTTAGATAAAATTGAAAAATTTTGTCTTACATATAAACTAATGTAAGCAATTATCCGAAATATTGTATATCAAGAATATATTTATTAAGTGTGTAAGTATATGTTAAAATTAAGTTATATTATCAAAAGTGGAGGTACATCATATGGAGGCTGCAAAAAAATCATTTTTAGTTGAAGATTTAAAACCGGGCATGATTGCTGCAAAGGAAATAAGAGCTGAGGGTAAGGTGCTTATTGCAAAAGGATTTCCAATTACCGAGTCAGTATTACATAGGTTAAAAGAAAAATATATTTTAACAAAAATTGAAGTATATTCTGAAGATGATGCAGTTTTGATGAATACCACCCTTGAAAAACAGAAAACGGTAAAACAGATTGATGAAGAATTTAATAGATTTTCAGAGAATATAAAATACATTTTTAAAAATGTATTTAATGTTAAAATATCTGGAATAGATGAAGTAAGAAAGTTTGCTAAAGAGATTCAAGATGAACTTGACTCAACTAGTGCAATTATTAAAAACATTGTACTATATGGTAGTGGAGATGATGCTATATATAGACATTGTGTTAATGTAGCAGCATTAAGTTGTATCCTAGGAAAGTGGTTAGAGCTTGGTGAAAAGGATAACAACTTACTTACATATTCAGCCATACTGCATGACTTTGGGAAAACTAAATTAAAAGAAGATATTTTATATAAGGTGGACCCATTAACAACTAAGGAATTTAGTGAAATTAAGAACCATACTGTACTAGCATACAATTCTGTAAGAGGTGTTCCATACTTAGATAGTTCAGTTAGTCTAGGTATATTAATGCATCATGAAAGAATGGATGGTTCAGGATATCCATTTGGGATAAGAGATGAGCAAATACATGATTTTGCAAAGATAATAGCCATTGCAGATGTTTTTGACGCAATTAATTCAGACAGAGTTCATAAAAAGAAGAGAAGACCTTTTGAAGCCTTAGAAATAATAAAAGAAGAAAGTAAAGGGAAATTACATTATGAATTCTGTAATGTGTTCCTAAGCAATATAGTAAATTATTATACTGGGGAAAAAGTACTTTTAAGTAATGGAGAAGAATGCAAAATAATTCAGATTGATATTAATGATATAGCTAGACCATTATTATTTAGCAAAGATGGATTCTTAGATTTAAAGAAAGAAAAAGATATATACATAGAGCAATTGCTTGTTTAAAATAAAAAATAAATTTAATGACTAAAAGGATATTATTAAGTAAACTAATAATATCCTTTTACGTTTGTGTATATATTAGTTTTAGCTAATTATGGATATAATTAAGGAAGATATTTATTGGATGGTGGAATTTATATGATGAGGAGTTTAAAAGCTGGAGATTTCATTGGAATAGTAGCATGCTCTAATAAATTGCAATTAATGAATAGAGAAAAGATTCATGAACTAGAAAAATTCATTAGTTGTTTAGGCTTAAAGGTTAAATATGGTAACAACATATATGAAGAAGAGTGTTGTTATGAAGATCCAAGAGAGAAAGCGCAAGGGCTTATGAATCTATTTATGGATAAAGAAGTTAAAGTAATATTTGATATTTCAGGTGGAGATTTAGCTAATGGAGTATTAGATTTCTTAGATTTCAATTTGATAAAAGATAATCCAAAAGTATTCTGTGGGTATAGTGATTTAACTGTTATTATAAATCCACTAAACACCATGGCTAATATAGAAACATATTACTATCAAATTAGAAACTTAGTGGGAGAATATAAAGAACAACAACAGAAGGAATTTATTAAAACATTTTTCCAAGGATATAATGATTTAATAAATTTTAAATATAATTGGATTCAAGGGGATAAAATTCAAGGTGAAGTAGTTGGTGGAAATTTAAGGTGTTTTTTAAAGTTATCAGGAACAAAATATATGCCAAGCTTTGATAATAAAGTTCTTTTTTTAGAAAGCTTAGGCGGAGATGATAAGAAGATAGCTACATATTTAACACAATACAAGCAAATAGGAGCTTTTGAGAAGATAAGTGGTATTATTTTAGGTTCTTTTTCGGAGATGGAGGATAGAAATTATTATCCAAAGGTTGAAGAAATACTTTTAAATATAATAGAAGATAAAAAGATCCCTGTTATTAAGACTGCTTATTTAGGGCATAGACAAAATAGTAAGGCTATTTCCATAGGCAATAATATTAATTTATTTAAGGAGACATTTTATGAAAAATAAATTTAACGTAGAGAAATTTATAAAAAAGTATCCTTATGTAGAGGATGAAATTGAGAATAATTATGTTGATTTAGTAGAATTGAATAATATATATGATGATTACATGAATTTTAAAGACAACTATGAATCTCAAGCAGATTTTATTTCAAATATATTAAGAACTCATAATCAAATTCATTCAGTTAAATCAAGAGTTAAGGACCCAGAAAGATTGATAGAAAAAATCATTAGAAAGACCTCGAGCAGGAAGGAAAAGTATGGGGAAGGTTTTAAGTTTACAACAGAAAATTATAAAAATGAAATAAATGATTTAATTGGAATAAGAGCAATACATATATTTAAGCAGGATTGGGAAAGTATACATGAATTTATACAAGCTACATGGAAGGTAATAGAAATTACTGCTAATGTAAGAGCAGGAGATGACACAAAGAGATTTGAAGAATTAGGGATTGAAATTAAGTCTAGGCAATCTGGATATAGATCAGTCCACTATCTCATAGAATTTTATCCTACTAATCAAAAGGTTATAGCAGAAATCCAAGTTAGAACTATATTTGAAGAAGGGTATGGAGAGATAGATCATCAACTTAGGTATTCTCATAAAGAAATACCAAGTATACTTGAATCAAATTTATTACTATTCAATAGAATTGCAGGAAGTGCTGATGAGATGGCATCACTAATTAACTTATTAAGTAAGGACCTGAGTGAAATAGAGCAAAAGTATGCTCAAACAATAATTGAAAAAGATGAAGAAATAAAGAGATTAAAGGAGAAGAAATGAGAGTAGATTTAGAAGAAATTATATATGCAATGGATTTTATGGATGAGGGAGCAGGGGCATATTATCACAAGAAAAGTGAAATGGTTTTATCTATATCACAAAGAGAATATTTAGCAGCTAAAACAGGAGTTGAGATAGATAATTATCCTGAGTGGCAGCAAGAAGCTGTAAAATGGGCTTATGATATAGTTGAAAATAAAGAAGATTATATAAAATTACCTGATAAATTACAATTTGATGATAATACAATATTAAAATTTTTCATAAAAGAGATTGATGAAAATGTAAGGGGAAAAATTGAAACTGATTTGTCTAGAGGGAAAGATATTAGATATATAAGAGAAAATTATAGTGAAATTTTTGATGGCGAAGCATGGTATGAATATAAGGATAATTTTTTCATAAATTTAGCAAAAGACTGGTGTAAGGCTAATAATATTACATTTAATTAAATTAAGAAAAAGTTAAAATATACGATAAAGTTGTTATGTAGTAAAAGTGTTTAATTTGAGGATAAAAGAGAAGTTTTATATCAAAACTTTATTCTAGAAAGTAGGTATATTTGATGGTATATTCAGTGCAATTCATTAGAGCTGTAATTGAAAATATGATAAATGCTTTTTCGTATAATAAAATAATAACAGATGAACTAGGTAATGTTATAGATTATGAAATTATTGAAGTTAATAAGGCATTTGAAAGTGCTTCAGAGATGAGACGTGAAAATATATTAGGAAAGCGTATAAAAGAAGAGCAGAAAAATAGCAATAAGGAAAAGGCTCACTGGTTTGAATTTTATAATGATGTTTCTATTTGTGGGAAATGTAACATTATAGAACGATATAGTCAAGTTACTAATAAGTGGTATCTAATAAATACATATTCAATAGAGAAAGGGTATTTTGTTTTAATATTTATTGATGTAACGGCAATAAAGGAAAGACAATTAGAATTAGAAGAAAAGAATTCAATATTAAATAAGCAAGTTGAAGAACTCGAACGTAAAATTTCTGTGGCCTTAGAGAAAGAAAAAAGACAAAAAAGAGCACAAGAAATAGGAAATCTAGGTAGTTGGGAACTGGATTTAACAACAGGAAATTTTAATGCATCGGAAGAAGCTTTTAAATTATATGGACTAAAAGAAAACCGGGATATAATAAAATTTGAAGATTTAAATTCCAATGTTCACGTGGATGATAAAGAGAGAAAAGATAAGGCCTTTGAAGATTTGATTTGTGGAAAAGGGAAATATGATATTGAATATAGAATAATAAGGGAAGATACTAATGAAATTAGATATATTCATTCAATAGCAGATGTTGAAAAAGACGTTAATGGAAATTCAATACGGGTAATTGGTGTAGTTAATGATATTACTGATAAGATAAATTATGAGATTGGGTTAAGCAATAAAAATCAAGAACTAGAAGCACTTTACGAACAAATTGCAGCATCAGAAGAAGAATTAACTAGACAGTTACAAGAAATTCAGGAAAGTAATAAATTGTTAGAATTAAGTGAAGAAAGATATAAAACTTTAGTCAATTCATCTCAAGATATGATATATAGTTGTGATGTAAATGGAGTTTTCACCACTGTAAATCAGAGATTTTGTGAGATGATGAAACTTAAATTAAAAGATATAATCGGAAAGACAATGGGTGAAATAGTAAATAAACAAGAAAACTCAAAGAAATGGGATAGAGTTATTCAAAAAGTAATAAGTTCAGGGGAAACTATAATTACGGAAAATAAATACGTAGCTCAGAATGGTAGAACACGATATTTTAATGTCACTTTATGCCCAATATTTGATGGGAAAGATAATGTTATAGGTGTTACAGGAACCAATCATGATATAACAACACTAAAAGAACATGAACTAACCATTACCCATATGGCATATCATGACAACTTAACAAGTTTGCCTAATAGAAATCTCTTTTTAGACAAGTTAAAAGAGGCAATTGCGAATTCAAATGTCAATAATACTAAAGTTGCAGTATTATTCTTAGATGTTGATAATTTTAAAAAAGTTAATGATACGCTAGGACATTCAGTTGGAGATGAATTACTATTACTTACAACTCAAAGATTAAGTGAATGTGTAAATGAGAAGAATTTAATTGCTAGACTTGGAGGAGATGAATTTTCAATTCTTTTTGAAAATATTAATAAGGTTACGGATATTATTGATGTAGTGGAAGATATAAATAAATTATTTACTGATGATTTTAATATTAATGAGAATTTCATAAACTTAAGTGCAAGCATCGGAATCTCAGTTTATCCAGATGATGGACAAACAGCGGAAGACTTAATGAAAAATTCTGAAACTGCTATGTATAGGGCTAAAGAATTAGGCAAGAATACTTACCAGATTTTCAATGTAAATATGAAAGAGGAATTAATTAAGAAAATAAGTATTGAAGGTATGATAAGAACTGGATTAAAGAAAAAAGAATTTCTTTTATACTATCAACCACAATATCAAGCAAAGACAAGAAAATTAAGAGGATTTGAAGCCCTAATAAGATGGAACAATCCTGTGGTAGGCTTTTTAAGCCCATTAGAATTTATACCAATTGCTGAGGAAACTGGATTAATTGTTCAACTTGGTGAATGGGTACTGAATACAGCTGCAGAAATGTATAAAAATATAAAAGACAAGTATGGAATAGAAGTAATAATGAGTGTAAATATTTCTCCTATTCAGCTAAGACAAAAGAATTTTGTTAATTTAGTTTTAGGTGTAATTGATAGACTTAAAATAAAACCAGAGAATTTAGAATTAGAAATTACAGAAAGCGTATTTATTGATAATTTTGATAATAGCATTGAAACCTTAAAGAGACTAAGGAATTATGGAATAAGAATAGCACTTGATGATTTTGGAACAGGATATTCTTCACTAAGCTACTTAAAAAAGTTGCCTATTAGTATTTTAAAAATAGACAAATCTTTTGTAGACGAGATTGATGAAAATAATAAAGAAGCAATACTAACTGATTCAATAATTTCTCTAGTTCACAAGCTTAATATAGAAACCATTGCAGAGGGTGTAGAGGATGAATATCAGCTTGAATATTTAGAAAAGGCAGAATGTGATAATTTTCAAGGATACTATTTAGGTAAGCCTATGCCTGCTGAAATGATAGAAAAAGTGATAAAATTTAAAGAAATTGATAAAAAATAGACATATATGCTATAATTAGATTTATTGAATTATACTATAGATTTAAAAAGAGAAAAGCTTAAGTTTAAGATTTCTTAATTGGGGTACTTAGGAGGTAAGAGAAGTGAAGGTTATCAAGAATTTGTCAATTAGGTTAAAACTAATAATTACATTTGTTGTTATAGTTTTAATGATGTTAGCAGTAGGAATTATAGGAAATTATGGGGTTAGTACTATATCTAATAATGCAGATAATATGTACAATAAGAATTTAAGAAGTGTAGATACAATTCATTCGATCAAAGAAGATGTAACAGGTATTAATGTATATCTTCAAAATATAATTGTTTATAAAGATGCAGCACAGACTGAAGAAGCAGCAAAAGCAATTGGCGACTTAGATACAAATCTTAGAAAATCTATGGATCTTTACGGTAAAGAATTGTTAGTAAATGAAGATAAAGAATTATGGAAATCAATAAATCAAGATTACTTAAAATATGCTAATGCTAGGGAACAAGTATTAAATTTAACAAAAGATGGAGATTATGATACTGCAACTAGCAGATTAAAAGATGTAAGTGATATAAGGAAGCAGCTTTCAGATAACTTAGGAAAAATAATCGCAAAAAATCAAAACGCTGCAAAGGTACAAGCTTCTGAAAATTCAACAACTAAGAGTGGCGTAATTGTAAAAATGTACGTCATAATAGGAGCTGGATTTATAATATCTTTAGTACTTGCAACAGTATTATCTATATACATTCTAAAAGTAATAAGACAGGGTGTGAATTTTGCTAAAGCACTATCAGAAGGAGATTTAACATATTCATTAGAAATAGATTCAAATGATGAATTTGGCAAATTAATCGGAGCCTTAAACGAGGCAAAAGAAAGAATTAAGTTTATAATAAAAAAGATATCAGAACAAACTCAGGAGGTTTCAGCTTCTAGTGAAGAATTATCAGCAACCCTTGAGGAGATGTCAAGTACATTTGTAAATATCGAAGAGAATACAGGTAACATTGTTCAAAATATTCAAGATATAAATGCAGTAACAGAGGAATTATCGGCGACAGTGGAAGAAGTAAACAAAGGTATAACACAATTAGCGAATAATTCAACAGAAGCCAGTGAACAATCAGTTGAAATAAAAGATAGATCAGAAAACATTAAGGAAAGAGGAGTAACTTCCGTTAATGTAGCAGATAATCTATATGAAGAAAAAGAAAAAAACATCATAAAATCTATAGAGGATGGAAAAGTTGTTAGTGAGATATCAGTAATTGCTAATTCAATAGCATCAATAGCGGAACAAACTAATCTATTAGCTTTAAATGCAGCAATTGAAGCTGCTAGAGCTGGAGAACAAGGAAAAGGATTTGCTGTTGTTGCAGAAGAAGTTAGAAAGCTAGCAGAAGAATCAGCAGGTTACGTAGAAAATATTCAAAAGGTAATTAAGAATGTTCAAGGATCCTTTGATAATTTATCTGCAAACTCAAGAGATATTCTTGGATTTATAGATAATAAAGTTAAAGAAGACTACAATCTTCTTGTTGAAACTGGAGAATTATATGGTAAAGATGCTACATATGTAAGTAATCTTTCACAAAATATTGCATCAATGTCTCAACAACTAAATGCATCAACTGATGAAATAGCAAGGGTTGTACAGAACATGGCAGAAAATATGCAAAATACAACAAATAGATCAGAAGATATTTTAACAGGTATTGATGAAACTTCAAAAGCTATAGAACAAGTTTCTATTGCAGCTCAACATCAAGCTGAAATTGCAGAAGTTCTAAATGCATTAGTTAGTGATTTTAAATTTTAAGATGTAACAAAGGACTATATCAAATTTTGATATAGTCCTTTTTAACTAAAAAGAACAGATTAGATAACTAACACTATTATAAATAACTTATTATCTATATTTAATCTATAGACTAAATATAAACAAATCACTACTTGTAATAATGCTTCGTTCCACCATATAAGATATTTACATAACTTTAGAAAACCTTATGGCTTAGTAAAATCACTACAACACCAAATATGATGTGAGCTAGACTCTATAGAATAAGTTGGAATATCATAGTGATAGAAAGACTTCAACCACTATAACACTTTTCCTAACTCTATAAAATCCATAACTTCTTACAAATCATAATAAGAAATGTAAGGTGGCTTATCTAATCTGTTCTCTGATATTATGTTACCCAAAATAAGCTGAAGTATACTAAGGCAAATATTTCAATAAAATAAAATTATAACTGTACAACAGATGAAACATAAAGCATAATTATTACAGAACATTTTTTAGGGGGACTAAAATGAAAAGATCATATGATTTTTATAAGTGGAGAATATGGATAATTCTTTCGCTAACTTTTGTTATGTCATTGTTTCATAGAAGCGCATTAGGAGTAGTGTCAGATGATATAGCAAGGACATTAAATTTATCAGCTATTCAGTTAGGAAACTTAGCTTCAATAACTTTTTATAGCTACGCTATTATGCAAATACCTGCAGGAATATTACTAGATGTTTATGGATATAAAAAAGTAAGTATGTTTGGTGTAGTTTTTACTGGAATGGGTTCAATTTTACTTGGGCTTTCGGATAAAATATGGATGGCTTATGGAGGAAGACTTTTAGTTGGGATAGGAACTTCAGTAATATTTATTTCAGTGTTAAAAGCTCAATCTATTTGGTTTAGTAAGGAACAGTTTTCTAAAGCTTCATCAAAGTTATCTTTTATAGGGAATTTAGGAGGAGTAGTAGCAACATTTCCACTAGCTGCAATGGCAATAATGCTAGGTTGGAGGAATTCTTTTTATATAATGGGATTAGCTTGTTTCTTTGTCGGATTTATGGTTTACAAATATGTATATTCATCTCCAAAAGATGTTGGATACAATGCTCTGGGAGATGAAAATCAAATTAAAAAAATTAAATTAGGATATGCCTTAAAAAGGGTTATTAGAAATAGGGCAACTTGGAGAAACTTTTTTATATTATTTTCATTAGTAGGATGCACAACAGCATTGACTGGATTGTGGGGAGTTTCATATTTTACTTCAATCTATGGGGTGAATAAGACTACTTCAGCCTTTTACATATCATTTATAATTTATGGATTAGTTGGAGGGTCAATTTTAGTAGGAAATGTTGAAAAATTTCTATCTGATCCTATAAAAACTTTTCCAAGAATAAGTTTAATTATAAATACAAGTATATGGATATATATTTTAATAATCGAAGGTGGAAAGCCACCAATAAAAATAGTTCCATATTTGTTCTTCATAATGGGAGTGTTTGCTATGTCTCTTATTCTGTGTTTTACTGATATTAAAGAAAAGGTTGATAGTTTATATATAGGAATAGCTACAAGTATTGTTAATTCTGGAGAATTTGTTGGTAGTTCCATAATAAGTATTTTAATTGGTTATTTTTTAGACTTTAATTGGAGTGGTGAAGTAAGTAATGGTATAAAGGTTTATGGGTTAGTAGAATATAAGATAGCATTTTTAATTTTTTTAGTTATTTCAATACTAGGCATAATTATGACTTTTATTAAAGATAAAGAAGTAGGAATAGAGGAAAATATAGAAAACTGTAAAACTGCTTCATATGATTCTATATAATTAAGGCAAGAGAATATATCTCTTGCCTTAAATTTTAATGATTAAATTTAGTCTTAAATTCCTCTATAATTTCGATTCCAGCACTAGTTCCTAATCTTTCAGCTCCAGCTTCTATAAACTGTAATGCTGTTTCTAGATTTCTTATACCTCCAGCAGCTTTTACTTTAACATTATCCTTAACTATAGATTTCATAAGCTTAACATCTTCTAATGTAGCTCCAGATGTACCAAAGCCTGTAGAAGTCTTAATAAAATCAGGTTTTACTTTTAGAGCTATTTCACAAAGTTTTATTATTTCGTCTTTTGAAAGATAACAATTTTCAAAAATAACTTTTGATATTACATTACTTTCTCTACAAATTGAAACGATATTTTTCATTTCAGTAGTTATATAGTCGTAGTTTCCATTTTTCAGTTCAACAATATTTATTACATAATCTATCTCATCGGCGCCTTTTTTAATAGCATCCTCTGTTTCAAAGATTTTGCATTCAAGGGTAGTTTGTCCAAGTGGAAATCCAATAGCAGCACCTACATGTACAGGTGAGTTTTCTAAGTACTTGCAACATAATTCTGTAGCAGAAGAATTTATGGCTACCATTTTAAAGTTGTATTTTTTACTATCCTCACAAAGTTTTTTAAAATCATTATTAGTTACATAAGGTTTTAAAAGAGTTTGATCAATCATATTAGCTAAATCGTTTACTGATAAATTTACATTCAATTCAAGTACCTCCCATAATTGCTAAAGTATTATATATATTGTATCACATTTTATATATAATAATTTTAAATTAGTGTATAACTTTTATTAAATAAAAAGCAGAAGACATAATATATAATAGTCTTCTGCAAATATGATGCTATTTATATCTTTCTTCTAATTTTATATAAAGCATTTCTTTAGCTAGTTTTGGATTTGCTTTTCCTTTAGAAAGTTTCATTACTTGCCCCATTAAAAAAACAGCAGACTGAGTTTTACCAGAAGTAAAGTCAGATATTGATTGAGGATTAGTATCTAGAACTTGAGCAATTATCTGTTCTAATTCATTAGTATTACTAATTTGAGCCAAGTCTTTAGCATTAACTATTTCATTTGCTGACATACCTGTTTTAAATATTTCACCTAATACCTCTTTTCCAGTAGTAGAACTTATCTTTCCAGATTCTATAAGCATTATTAATTCATATAAAGCTTTAGGAGTAACTTTTATTGAAGCAAATAAATTAGCTTCGCCATTTACTTCTTTTAATAATCTTAATATATCACCAAGAATCCAATTAGCAGCAGTCTTTGAATTAGTGCCAAGAGCAACAGTTTCCTCATAAAAAGAAGCTAACTCTTTATTGTCCAGAATTATATCAATTTCTCTTTCTGTTAAGCCATATGTATTAATAAATCTTACCTTTTTTTCTCTAGGCATTTCAGGTATAGAGCATTTAATTGAATTAATTTGTTCTTGAGTAACTATTATAGGGAGTAAATCTGGTTCAGGGAAAAATCTATAATCATGAGCATCTTCCTTACTTCTCATAAGTATAGTTTCGCCTTTAGTATTATCCCACCTTCTAGTTTCTTGTTTTATTTTAAGCTGCTCACCTAAAGAATATAAATCCTTCTGACGTTTTTCTTCTTTTTCAAGAGCTTTTTGAAGTTCCTTAAAAGAGTTGATATTTTTAATTTCCACTTTTGTATTTAACGTAGTTTCTCCAAGTTTTCTTATGGAAATGTTAGCATCACATCTTATAGATCCTTGTTCCATTCTGCAGTCAGATATTTCACCATATTGAAGTATACTTCTAAGAGACCTTAAGAATGTGACAGCTTCTTCTGGAGAACGAAGATCAGGTTCAGTTACTATTTCAATTAAAGGAACACCTGCACGATTGTAATCTATTAATGATATTCCATCAGATTCCAAATGAACTAGTTTTCCAGCATCTTCTTCAATATGAATTCTATTTAATCGTATTTTTTTAGTTTTTCCACTTATCCCTATCTCGACATATCCACCAGAGCAAATAGGTATATCAAATTGTGATATTTGATAAGCTTTAGGTAAATCAGGGTAGAAGTAATTCTTTCTATCCATTTTGCTTAATTTATTAATTTCACAGTTTAATGAGGTTCCAGCCTTAATTGCTAAATTTACAACTTCTTCATTAAGAACAGGAAGAGTGCCTGGAATACCAAGACATATCGGGCAGGTATTATGGTTGGGTTCTGCACCAAACTTAGTAGAGCAAGAGCAGAAGATTTTAGATTTGGTTTTTAATTCAGCATGTATTTCAAGGCCGATGATTGTTTCTAAACTCATAAATGATTCTTCCTTTCTTCATAACCTAAATTGGTGCAAGGGTAGAAATTTTTAATTCTTGCTCTAAAGCATAAGCTATCTTAAACATTTTTTCCTCACTATAATGAGGACCAATTATTTGCATACCAATTGGTAACCCATCATTACTTATTCCAGAAGGGATTGAAATTGCAGGTAAGCCAGCAATATTAATGTTAACATTATATATATCACTTAAATACATTGATAATGGATCTTGAATCTTATCACCGAGCTTAAATGCCAAAGTTGGAGATACAGGACTTATAATTACATCATATTTTTCAAAAACCTTCTTAAATTCTTCTTGAATTTTCTTTTTAAGTTTTTGAGCTCTTTTGTAATAAGTATCATAGTAACCAGAAGAAAGTGCATATGTTCCAAGCATTATTCTTCTTTTTACTTCAGAACCAAAAGCTTCAGTTCTGCTTCTTTCAATTAAATCGTGAGAGTTAGTAAATTCTTTTGGTCTATAGCCATATCTAATACCATCAAATCTAGCAAGGTTTGAACTTGCTTCAGCTGAAGAAATAATATAATATGCTGATAAACCTTCTTCGGTAATAGGGAGCGAAATCTCTTCAACTACTGCTCCTAAATTTTTTAATTTCTCAATTGCATTAAAAATTGAATCCTTTATTTCTTTATTAAGTCCATTTCTGAAAAATTCCTTCGGAATTCCTACTTTCATTTTTTTAATACCAGATTCAATTGAAGACAAATAGTCTTTTTGAATTTCTCCATTACAAGTAGTGGAGTCTAATGGATCATTTCCTTGAATTACTTCTAAAGTTAATGCGGCATCTTTAACTGATTTTGCTAACGGCCCTATTTGATCAAGGGAAGAGCTAAAAGCAATAAGTCCATATCTAGAAACTAATCCGTAAGTAGGTTTAAATCCAACTACACCGCAAAATGAAGCAGGCTGCCTAATAGAACCACCAGTATCTGAACCAATTGAGAGAGTAGCTAAACCAGCAGCAACAGCTGCAGCTGAACCACCAGAAGAACCGCCAGGGACTCTCAAAAGATTCCAAGGATTTTTAGTTACTTTAAAAGCAGAATTTTCAGTGGAAGAACCCATAGCAAATTCGTCCATATTTGTTTTACCAATTAGTATTGCATCTTCACTCAATAGTCTTTTGACTATGGTAGCGTCATAAGGCGGGATAAAATCTTCTAGCATTCTTGAGGCACAAGTGGTAGTTATTCCATCTGTACAGATATTATCTTTTATTGCAATCGGGATACCTGCAAGTTTCCCAGTAGGTATGCCAGTTCTAATCTTTTCATCAATAGTTCTTGCTTGAACAATTGCACTCTCTTCACATAGTTTTAGATATGCTTGCACTTTCGGTTCAAAAGTTTTAATTCTTTCAAAAAGGGAAGTAATAACTTCTTCACAAGAAAAAAGTTTTTCTTTAATCCCTTTAATTATTTCAGTTGCTTCCATTGTTTCAATATTCATACTTTCAACCACCTATTCAATAATCTTAGGAACAATAATTGTAGAGTTTCTAAGAGATTTCACATTAGCAAAAAGTTTTTCTTTTTCTTCAAAATAGCTATCTTCATCTTTTCTGAGCACTGGTTTTAAGTTTTTAGAAAAAACATTTAATTCTATATCACATAAATCTAATTTATCAATAGTTTCAAAATGAGTTAATATGCTTTCAAGCTCTTTGGCCATTTTTATTTCCTCTTCTTTGGAAAATCTAAGCTTTGCTAATTTTGAAATATAATTAACCGTCTGTGCAGTAATTTTCATTATTAAATCCTCCTATGTAAGTCTTTAGTACACTAAAAATGTTGATATTAATATATTAGCACATTACTGGAAAATCAATACTAATTAAAAAAGTTTTTGTAAGGCCATTATTAACTTTACATTGAACTGAAATAAGTTTAAAATTAAAATAATTAAATACAAATTTGCTTAGGATAATGGCGTCCAATTTTTTTTGGACGCCATTTTTTTATTTACAAAAATAATATTATAAATTAATCAATAAATAAGAAATTTTTGGGGGGAAGCCAGAATGTATATTACCTATGATGATTTATTAAGTTTGCCACAAATGAAAAAGGCTAAAGTTGTTTCAGGAGAAAAAGGGCTAGATAAATTTATTGAATGGAGCCATGTAGTTGAACTGCCAGATGCATTTAGCTGGATTAATTCTGGAGAGCTAATATTTACTACAGGAATAGGACTTGAAAACCATGAAAAAGATTTACTTCGAATAGTAGAAGAATTGTATAAAAAAAGTGCTGCTGGATTAGTTCTAGTGATGGGCCCGTATATAAAGGAAATTCCAAGTTCAGTTAAAGCATTATCAAATAAATGCTTGATTCCGATTTTAGAAATCCCATATGAAATTAGAGCAATTGATATAACATACAGCATGAGCAGAATATTGTTTGATAATTATATTAAAGATAAATCAATGAATGACTTGATGCGTGAACTTATTTACCAAGAATTTAATGAAGAATTTTATGAGAGAGCTGTATACTATGGATATAATCCACAAAATAAGTATGTTGCTTCAACAATTCAAGTGGACAACTTACTTGATGATCTGCTAAGTAATAAATCAATAGTAGATAGTAAAAATTTAGATATTGGGGCAGCTATATTAAATATAGTTAGATGTATCGCTAATAAGTATAAGAAGAGTATATTTTATATTTTGCAAGGAACTAATTTGATATACTTTTTGCCAATAAGTAATGAAGATCAATGGGATATTGAGATAAATAAAATTAATAATGAGATAAGAGATACTGTTTCTAAAAAACTGAAAGGGTTAACAGTAAGTATAGGTATAGGGGAACCCTGTAATGACTTAAAGTATTTCAAAAGAAGTGTAGGGGAAGCACAAAAGGCACTTAAAATATTAAAAGCTTGTGAAAGAAGTAATGATTTAAGAAGCTATAAGGAACTGGGGATATATAGAATATTTTTTAGGGCGAGAGATAATGAGGAGTTAATGAGTATATATAATGGAGTTCTCAAAAATTTAATTGAATATGACAAAAAAAATAATAGTGATTTAGTACACACATTAGATATATTCTTAGCAGAAGATTGTAATATAGGTAAAACAGCAGAGGAATTGTTTATACACAGAAACACATTAAAATATAGAATTACAAGGATACAGGAAGTTTTATCATGTGATTTTGAGAATGTTAACGAATGTTTTACTTTAAGACTAGCTTATAAAATAAAGAAATTTATTGGATATGTGGAACCTAGTTTATTATAAAAAATTCTATAAAATATAAGAACAGGTATGTTAAATAAACATACCTGTTCTCTATTACAAAAATGTTATATCGCTATACTGGTTAAATCATTCCATAAGACTTTAATTTTTTTACAAAAGCCAGTTTGTCTGGAATTTCATAAACAGTTTTTGTCTTTTTTCCTGTTGAGCTAAATGAAGCTTTGCAGTTTGTACAACTATAGGTCTTTTCACCTGTGCTCATGTTGAATCTCTCGATTACTCTATCAGAATTACAATGGGTACAGTATTTCATAAAGGCCCTCCTTAAATAGTATTAAATATCTTGTTACAAGTTAATTATAACACCTAATGAGGTGATAAACAACCCTGTAAAGGTATAAATATGATTTTCTTATTCCCTACATGACCATTTTATGGAGAATATCTAAAAAGGTTCATTGATAAAATATATACAAGGAGTACAGATATGATTTAGATGAGTAAAAGTGGTAAATAATGTATAATAGAATTAATTTATAAATTGTTCAGAATTTGTTTAGATTTTTTTAAGTTTTTATTAAGTAGCTAGGTTTATACTTTTATTTAGGTAATATATAGATAAGAAGAATTTATATAAGTAATTTGAATATAGACTCAATGAAAGTTGGATACTCAAGAAATAATAAGGAGTAGTGGGAGTAATGAATAAAAGAATTCTAATTTTGACAGCAGCCACAGGTCAAGGACATAATTCCGTTGCATATTCGTTAAAAAGGGAATTAGAGTTACAAGGAAATGATGTTAACTGTATTGAATCATTTAGAATAACTGGAGATAAATTAGACAAGTTTATGACTGGAGGATATGAGATTTTAGCTACAAGAACTCCAAGTTTATTTGGATTATTATATAAAGTTTCAAATCATAAACTAACTAGTCAAGGTTTAAATAAATTGATTGAAAAATGTACTAAGGAAGATATATTAAAGACAATTGAAGAATATCAGCCTAATCTAATAATTTCAACTCACCCATTATTAGTTAGTGTAGTGGCATCATTAAAAAATGATGGATCTATAAAAGTACCATTTATATCAGTTGTTACAGATTATAAGGCCCATAGAGCATATGTGGAAGAAAATGTTGATGCATATGTAGTTGGCAGCGAATACACTAAAGAAAGCTTAGTTTATAATGGAGTAGAAGAGAAAAAGGTACATACCTTTGGAATTCCAGTAAAAAGGGACTTTTTAAAAGCAACTACAAATCATAAAAATGATGATTTATTTACAATACTTCTAATGGGGGGAAGCATGGGATTAAAATCCATGAAGAAAGCATTGAAAAGGTTGATGTTGGCATCAGTACCTCTAAGAGTAATAGCTGTATGCGGAAATAATGAAGTTTTAAAAAATCAGTTAGAAAATATATATTCTAGTGTACCATTAGATAAAGAATTAGTTGTATTAGGATATACAAATAATATTCCAGATTTAATGGATATTTCAGATGTCATAATCACTAAGCCAGGAGGAATAACAGTTACAGAAGCTTTAACTAAAAAATTACCAATTATAATACCTTACTATATACCAGGGCAGGAAGAGGAAAATGCAAGATATTTATTAAGTGAAAATATAGCCATTTGTCCGGATATTGATGAAATAGATGAGATAATTGCGAGCTTGGTAAGAGATAAGGAAAAGCTTGATGGAATGAGAATGAATATAGAAAAGTTGAGCAAAAATTTATCTTTAGAAAATACACTGGATTTGGTTGAAACTTTATCTGTAGGATAGAAATAAATAAATTATAATTAGTGAATCAATTTCTTTGATTCACTAATTTTTTTAAGATTACTTTTCAAAAAAAGAAAAAATTAAATAACAAACAATGATATAATGTAGTAGCGCAAGAGATTACAGAAAAAGTGAGAGTGATAGAATGAATAATACCGAATTGGTAATATTTGATATGGATGGTTTAATGTTTGATACAGAGGTAATATCAGCGAGAGCTTGGTATGAAGCTGGACAATCATTTGGATATGAATTGGACAAAGACTTCTTATTTGGATTTATTGGAATGAATGTAAATTCTATTGGAAATGCGTTTAGAAAGGCTTATGGCGACGAGTTCCCATTTGTGGAAGTTAATAAATTTCAAAAAGAAAAATTGGAAGATATATTAGATACTGAGGGATTTGAAATTAAAAAAGGGCTTTTAGAAATATTAGACTATTTAGATGAGAAAAACATTAAAAAGGCTGTAGCTACTTCAAGCGGTAGAGTGAAAGCGACAAAATTAATATCAAAAGCTGGAGTTTTAGATAGATTTGATACTATTGTTTGTGGAGATGAAGTTACAAAAGGAAAACCAGATCCTGAAATATTTTTAAAGGCTTGTAGCAAGCTTAATGTTGCACCTGAAAATGCACTAGTATTAGAGGATTCTGAAAGAGGACTTTTAGCTGCTAATGCTGGAAATATTAAGTGTTTAGTAATTCCTGATTTAATAGAGATTTCAAATGAAAATAAACATCTTGCTTCTTCAATTATAGAGAGTTTAGTAGATATTATAGAATTGGAATTGATATAAAAAACAATAAGTAATAAAAATGTGATATAATGACATTATTTAAATTGCTTCAAGAGAGGGATAAGTAATGATTAAAAATTGCATGGAAGACATAGTTAATAATGTAATAACAACAGTTTTAGATGATTATAAAGATATATGTAAATGTGGAAAGTGTGTTGATGATATTAAGGCAATTGCACTTAATAACCTAAAGCCATTGTACGCAGTTACCAGTGAAGGAATGGTATATTCTAAAATGAAAGAATTAGAAAATCAGTTTAGGATAGATGTTATAAATCAATTGATTAATGCGACTGAAATGGTACTTAAAAATCCAAAGCATTAAATACCATAGATATTAATACTTTGATAATTTTTTTATAATACATACATTAGTATAGATTATTCAAGATAATAGGTATAGAATATAACTGATACTTATATTTTGGAGTGATATTATGAATATTATTGAAGCTATTTATAAAAGAAAATCAATAAGAAAATACGTACCTTATAACATTTCTCAAAGTGACTTTGGAGAAGTAGAAAATTTAGTAAAGAATCTTCAAAGCTTATATTCAGAAATACAGATGAAAATCACACTAATTAAAGAAGGTATAAAGATACAAGAAATAAGTAAGGGTATAATTGGGAGCTATGGAAAGATTGAAGCCCCACATTATATGGTAATTACTTCAGAAGAGAAAGAGGGCTATCTTGAGAATATAGGATATACACTAGAACAATTAGTTTTAGAATTGGCAGATAGAGGTATAGGGACATGCTATATAGGAGGATCCATTAAAAAAGAGTTGTTAAAAGATATAATGGAAATTCCAAGTAACCAAAAACCAATTATAGTAGTGGCTTTTGGATATCCAGCAAATGAGCCTGAGTTAGAAGTAAAAGAAATTGAAAATTATAAGAGAAAAGCTTTAGAGGATATAATTATTGGAAACTATGAAGAGAAATTTAGAGAAATATTTAATTTAGTTAGAGTAGCTCCTTCAGCTATAAATTTGCAGCCTTGGAGGCTATATGTAAATGAAAATAGTATAGATTTATATGCTAACAAAGGAAATATATTAACTAAAGGATTGAGTCATTTTAGTGAGTTAGATTCAGGAATTGCATTAAAGCATTTAGAACTAGGATGCAAAGAGAAAAATATAACTTTTGAGATTAAAAATCAAAAACTTGAAGACAAAAAGAATTTGAAATACATAACTTCGGTTATGTTATAAGAATAAGTATAGAAAATCATATGATTTTGTCATATGATTTTTTACTTTTTAGGAATTTATAATATTTTAGGCTCAGGATAACATTATAAGTTTGAATTATAATCTAAGGAATTACTATAGGGTTTAAAGTTCAACTAATAACTTATGAAACTAGAATAAATTAAGCTTCCTATAAAAACCCTATAGACTCCCCTAAAAAGTAAAAAAAAGAATTAGTCGCCTGCCAAATTTTCCTCACATGCGTTTGGAAAGGCAGATGCGAGAAAAAAATCGACGGCTCATAATCGCCTTGACGATTTTTTTACTTTTCAGGATAATTATTTTATCAATCTAGTCTATAATTATTTAATAGAGTAATTAAGTTTGAGGTGAAGCGTATTTTGGTAAAAGCATTAGATGTATTAGAAAAGTATTTTGGTTATAAAAGTTTTAGAAAAGGACAGCTTGAAATAGTAAACACAATAGTAGAAGGAAATGATGTAGTTTCTATAATGCCTACAGGTGGAGGAAAATCAATATGCTATCAAGTTCCGGCGCTTTTGCTTGAGGGAATTACAATTGTTATATCCCCATTAATTTCACTAATGAAGGATCAGGTAGATGCATTAAAGGAAAATGGAATTAACGCCTTATATATAAATAGTTCCTTAGGTGCAAAAGAGTTTAATAAAGCAATTGAAGAAGTGAAAAATGATGAATACAAAATAATTTATGTGGCGCCAGAAAGACTTGAATCATATGAGTTTATTTCAGTAATTTCACAAAAAAACATTTCTCAAATTGCAATTGATGAGGCTCACTGTGTATCCCAATGGGGACATGACTTTAGAAGCAGCTATAGAAAAATATCTTCATTTATAGAGATGTTACAAAGAAGACCTATAGTAACTGCATTTACAGCCACTGCCACTGAAGAAGTAAGAGGAGATATAATAAAATTATTAAAGCTAGAAAATCCTGAAATATTTATCTCTGGGTTTGATAGAGAAAACCTAAAGATAGATATAGTAAAAGCTGCTCCAAAAAACAAATATTTGCTTGAATACTTAAAAGCTAACCAGGAGGTCTCCGGTATTATATATGCTGCAACAAGAAAAGAAGTGGATTCAATATTTGAATTATTATTAGTGAATGGCTTTAATGCAGGTAGATATCATGCTGGTATGAGTGATATAGAGAGAGCAGAAAATCAAGAAAAATTTATTTATGACAGGATAGATATAATGGTGGCAACTAATGCTTTTGGGATGGGAATAGATAAGCCTAATATTAGATATGTAATTCACTATAATATGCCTAAAAATATAGAAGGATATTATCAAGAAATCGGAAGAGCAGGAAGAGATGGACTTGAAAGTGAATGTATAATGCTATTTACTCCAGGAGATGTACATACACAAAAGTATTTAATAGAGATGAGTACCGAAAACCCAGAAAGAAAGTTATTACAATATAAAATGCTTCAAAACATTGTTGATTTAGTGCATAGCAATGGTTGTTATAGGAAATATATTTTAAATTACTTTGGTGAGGACTATTTAAGTGACTGTGGTAAGTGTAGTAATTGCAATAACTTAGGAGAGTTAATAGATAAAACACTTGATGCGCAGAAAGTATTATCTTGTATATATAGAATGAGAAGAAGTTTTGGAGCAACTGTAATAATTGATGTACTAAGAGGCTCTAATAATAAAAAGATTTTAGATTTAGAATTTAATAACCTATCTACATATGGAATTATGAAAAACTATTCTAAAGATGAATTGAAGAACTTTATTAACACACTTATCTCCCATGGATTTATTGATTCTGTTGAGGGCACATACCCAGTTATAAAGTTAAATGATAAATCATTTAGAGTGCTAAAGGGAACTGAAAAAGTAACATTTAAAGAAGCAAAAGTTAAAGCCAAAACTATGGTTAATGATAATTTACTTGATAAGCTAAAATTATTAAGACGATTAATAGCACAAGAAAATAAAATACCCCCATATTTAGTTTTTGGTGATGAAACTTTAAAAGAAATGACAGCCAAAATTCCAAAGACAAAAGAGGAAATGCTTAATATTTCAGGAGTGGGAGAAGTTAAATATGATAGATATGGAGATAAGTTTATAAATGAAATTTCGAATCATATAAAAGAAACGGCTAAGAAGACAGAAAGCAATGATAAAGAAAACAAATTTTTAAAAGTGTCAACTGACGAAGAGTTATATTTGGAATTAGCGAAGCTTAGAAGTAGTTTATCAGAAAAGGAAGGGCAATTACCTCAATATATCTTATCAAAAAATACTCTTAAAGAAATAAGCGGTAGATATCCTAATACATTAGAAAAATTAAAAGATATAGGTGGAATTGGAAGTAAAAAGTTAGAATTATATGGTGAGAAAATAATTGATTTGATTAACAATTATGTTGAAGAGAAGAAATTGCAAGTGAAATGGTATGATAAAGGTAATAAAAAGATAATAATAGATGGAGAAGAAAGAAAAATAGATGAAATAGCCTTAGATCTTCTTAAGGAAGGAAGAGAAGTAGAGGATATTTCTAAGGAATTAGAAGTCTCAATTTCAACATTACTTGGATACGTTACTGATTTTATTTTGGCAGGTAATAAATTTGAGGGGGATTTAAAGTTAGATAGGTTCATAAGGGAAGAAGAAGAAAAGTTAATTATAGATGCCTGCGATAAGCTAGGATATGAGTCTATAATTCTATTAAAAAAGCAATTGCCTAATGAAATAAAATATGAAGCAATAAGAGCTGTAATACTAAAAAAGTATATAGTGGTATAATTATATAAAGATTGCATTTAATAGTTATTTTTAGTTGTGAGAATTATGGAGGTGTTAGATATGTCATTAGAAGATAATAGAGTAAAACTAAACAATGGCGTAATTATTCCACAGATAGGATTCGGAACATTTAAAATTCCAGATGGGACTCAAACATTGGAGGCAGTAAGAGAGGCATTGGAGTTTGGGTATAGGCATATAGATACAGCAGCTATTTATGAAAATGAAGCAAGTGTTGGTGCTGCTGTTAAAGAAAGTGGCTTAAAAAGGGAAGATATATTTATAACTAGTAAACTATGGGTTTCTGACTTTGGGTATGATGAAGCACTAAAAGCATTTGAAAAAACCATGAATAAATTAAAGGTAGATTATTTAGATTTATATTTATTGCATTGGCCTAGAGATTATGAGGTAAATAAAAACACTTGGAAAGCGCTTGAAAGGTTATATGAAGAAAAAGTTATTAAATCAATAGGAGTAAGTAATTTTAAAGTTCATCATCTAGAGGAATTACTTAAGAGTGCTAATGTTGTACCAGCTATTAATCAAGTGGAGTTACATCCAACTTTCCAACCTATAGATATAATTGCATTCGGGAAAAAGTATGATATAAAAATAGAGGCGTACTATCCATTTGCACATGGAGAAACAATTAAAGATGAAAGACTTAAAGCTTTAGCAAGCAAGTATAATAAATCAGTTGCACAGCTAGTACTAAGATGGCACTTGGAAAAAGGGTATATACCATTACCAAAGTCAACAAATAGGGAGCATATAAAGGGTAATCTTAATATCTTTGATTTTACTATTTCGGCAGAGGATATGGAACATATAGACAAATTAAATACTGGAATAAGAAGAGGAATAGATCCTGATAAAACTCCGTTCTAAAACAAATTAAAATTGGGGGGGCTATTATGAAAAATAATTATAGAATGCTATTTGAATCTTTAAGCATTTACAGGGGATTACTTGAAGATTCAGTAGTGAAAAAACTTTATAAATTGGTATGTAATTATAAGAGAGAAGATACGGATTTTATTGATTGTATATCAATGTACAATGAATTCTATCACGAATTAATGGAGAAAAATCATGGGAATTCTTTAAAGGAATATATAATAAAAAGCATATTATTTAGTGAGAGCACATTTGGTAGAATGGCTCAGGAGACAGATTTTAAAGATATTCATAAACAAATTTTGGAGGCTGCTACTAAAGATTTAAATAACTTAGAGAAAATAGCTGAGTTTTCGCATTTGGATATAAAAGAAAAATTTAATGAGGAAGAATATGAATATTCAAGTTGGGATAATAATTCTTATGACAAAAATGAGATAATCCATAAAGAGTTAGTTAAAAGGTTTCTTGACTGTAATAATTGGGGAAGCTTAATTAAAGAAGTTGCAGATTTCCATAGAGAAAATGGAGTGGGTGTTTTCAGTAGGTTTAAGGGTTTTATTTGGGAGGAAAATGAGCTTCAAGGTGTAGTTTCATTGGATCCAATAAGAATAGATAATTTAATTAAATATGATAGAGAAAGAAAGATTGTTATTGATAACACAATAGCATTTATAAAAGGGTTACCAGCAAACAATATTCTTCTTTATGGAAGTAGAGGCACAGGAAAATCGTCAACAGTAAAAGCATTACTAAATGAATACTATAGTTTAGGTTTGAGAATTATAGAAATTCCTAAGCCATATTTGCATACATTTCCGAAGCTAATTAAAAAATTAAAAAAGTTACCACAAAAATTTATATTATTTATTGATGATCTAGCTTTTGAAGATAGTGAGGAAACATATACTGCTTTAAAAGCAGTGCTTGAAGGTGGATTAGAGAGCAAGCCTGAGAATGTTATAATTTATGCAACGTCTAATAGAAGACATCTAATTAAAGAAAAGTTTAGTGATAGAGTCGGTATGTCTCATGGAGGGGATGATGAGGTTCATGCAGTGGATTCAATGGAAGAAAAACTTTCTTTGGCTGATAGATTTGGTATAACAGTAACATTTATATCTCCAAATCAGAAAGAATACTTAGAGATTGTTGAAGAGATGGTTAAAGAAAGAAAAATATTAATTCCAGAAGACGAGCTTCGTATAAAGGCAATACAATGGGAAATGAGTTATAATGGAAGATCACCAAGGACAGCAAAGCAATTTGTAGATTGGCTGGAAGGGAAAAATGTGGATAAGTAGTATATTCAAGTTATTGATAAAATATAAAATTAATAGGGCTTAAATTGAAACATTGCTAAAATTTTTACAAAAGAAGGAATTTATGTGTAAACGTTGAATAATGATAAAGATATACTGATTTATTTATATTTAAATCAAGTTTCTATGGGGTGAGGGAATGATTGAGTTTTTTTTGTATGGTTGCGTTACAGGGGCTTCGCTTATAATTTTATATTATATGGTAGTGAATTCTAAACGTAATAAAAAACTTAAGAGAATTATTAATCAACAAAAGAGAATTTTAAAATTAGTACAAATGTCAAAAGACATTATATATTGTTATCAAATAAAACCTGAAGGTAAGTTTACATATTTAAGCCCATCAATTGAAAAGATTCTAGGGAAAAATTTGGTTAAGAGCTGCTATTCAGATTCTAGTATTCCATTACAATTAATACACCCTGATGATATAGAAACTATACATAAAAAAATTAGCGGTGAAATTAACTTTGATAAGCCTATAGTTCAAAGATGGAGAAATGATAAAGGAAAATATATATGGTTCGAAGAATATGCAACTCCAATATATAGAAAAGGGCAATTAGTTGCAATACAAGGTATAATAAGAAACATTGACGATAAAATTAAATTTCAAGAAAGCTTGGAATATAAAATATGTCATGATTCTTTTACAGGATTGTACAATAAGGAATTTTTCTTAAGAGCTTGCGAAAAATATAATAGAGATATAAATACAAGAGCTGCCATTATTGTGTGTGATTTAGATAACTTGAAGATTACAAATGATACTCACGGACATATGGAAGGAGATAATTTAATTAAAGAAACTGCTAATATATTAAATAAATTCTCATCAAAGAATATAATTGTATCTCGTATTGGTGGAGATGAATTTGCGTTACTTATTGTAAGGAGATCTCAAAACTTCATAAAAGAAGTTATAGAGAAAATAAATAACGAATTAAATTATCATCATGAGCAAGAAGTTAATATGAATATGTCAATAGGCTATGCATATACTGAAAGTTCTTTAGGAGATATGGATACTCTATTTAGAAAAGCAGACAAGAATATGTATGTTATTAAGAATAATAAGAAAGCTATATAATATAGTTTTTAGGTTAAAATATTTATTGATAATTGAAGTTTGTTAATTGTATAATAATCTTGAGGTGAGAGCAATATGTATAAATTCGCATACGAAGGCAAGAATTATGAGATTAAAGAAGATAATTGTGAATATTTTTTTATAGATGAAGAAAAAACGATCAAAAATTTTAATTTGCAGGATATTTTTAAATTAATAAACGAAGCAGAGGAAGTAAATTTTGATAAGGGGTATTATCTTGAATCATGCTCAAAATGCCAAGGAAATAAAGATGATCAAGAGAAATATTATGAATACCTAGAATATCATTTTTATATATTTACTAAAAATGGAGAATATGTAAGTAGTAGCATATCAAAAGATTATGAGCCTAATTCATTTGGAAGACTATTTAGATTGGGAAAATTTGATGATAGCTTTATGGCTAGTGTAATAATATGCAAGAATTGCGGAGACTGTACAATAGAAGTAGAACAATGCGATATGTAAATTAATAAATAAAAACTGCCTTTGGGTGGTTTTTTCTTTTACCCAATAATAGGCTATAATATAAATATATTAAATTATCGGGGGACAGTTATGAATAAAACAAATGCAATGAGAATATTAGATTCACATAAAATAAAATATGGTGTATTTAGCTATGAATATAAAGATAATAAGATAGATGGTGTTGAAGTAGCAAAAAAGATAGGAAAAGATCCTATTCAAGTATATAAAACGTTAGTAACTCAGGGAATTTCAAAAGAAATATATGTATTTGTTATCCCAGTTGAGAAGGAATTAGATTTAAAAAAAGCTGCAATTATTGCTGGAGAGAAAAAAATTGATATGATTGCAGTAAAAGATATAAATAAATACACGGGATATATACGTGGAGGGTGTTCCCCTATAGGCCAAAAAAAGAAATACAAAACTTTTATAGATGAATCAGCAAGTGAAATTGACTATATAATAGTTAGTGGAGGGAAAATAGGGCTTCAAATAGAAATACTAGTTAGTGATTTATTACTAATAGTCGAAGGTAGTTTAGAAGATTTGACTAAAAATGTGTAAGGGGTGGTATTAGTTGAGTAAGAGAAAATTAGAGAATTTTAAAGGTTGCTTACTTGGGGGTGCCATCGGAGATGCATTAGGATGGCCAATAGAGTTTTTAGGTATAGATGAAATTAGAGATAAGTTTGGAGAAAGTGGTATAGAAGATTTAGTTTTAGGAGCATTTGGGAAGGCAGAAATAACAGATGATACACAAATGACATTATTTACTGCTGAGGGACTTTTAAGAAACAAAGTAAGAGAAAATTTAGAAGAAGATTCAGAAGCTGATACTGAATTCACAACAATTATGCATAATGCATATTTAAGATGGTTATCAACACAGGAAAGATTACCTAAGATAAAAGATAAAATTCTACACAATAGTTGGCTTGTTCAAGTGTGGTCTTTAAGCAAATTAAGGGCTCCTGGCAGTACTTGTTTAAGTGCATTAAGAGAAGAAGAAATAGGGACAATTGATAATCCAATAAATAGTAGCAAAGGGTGCGGGGGAGTTATGAGGGTAGCACCAGTAGGATTACTATATGGTATGGAAGAAGCTTTCGATATAGGGTGTAAATGTGCAGCATTAACGCATGGGCATCCTTCAGGATATCTTTCAGCTGGTTTTTTTTCAGCACTGATATCTCAAATCATATCAGGGGAAGACTTGAAAAAATCAGTTCTTGAATCTTTAGATTTGTTGAAGAAATATTCAGATAGTCAGGAATGCGTAGATAAGATTCAATTAGCATTAGAACTAGTGGATTCAAATGAGATTTATAATGAGGCTATAAGAAAAATTGGTGAAGGATGGCTTGCAGAGGAAGCCATATCAATAGCAGTATATTGTGCGCTTAAATATCAAAATGATTATAAGAAGGCTATAATAGCAGCAGTGAATCATAATGGAGATAGTGATAGTACAGGAGCTATAACAGGTAATATTTTAGGTGCTTATTTAGGAACTTACGGTATACCCAATGATTACATAGAAAATATTGAATTATTCGAACAGATTTCTGAAATGGCTGAAGATTTATATATAGGCTACGAAGAAAGTGACAAGTGGAGAAATAAATATCCAGGAAAATAATGTTTATATGTATGTACTTAATTGGGAAATTATTATAAAATAGTATAATATAAATGATAATTGGTATCAATTAAGGGGGCGAATTATGAATAGATTTTTTAAGAAGTTTAGTTTATCAAAAGAAGGACATAAACCTCAATTGATGGCAAGAGACTTTGTGAAATATATTGGACCTGGTTTGTTAGTTACTGTTGGATTTATTGATCCAGGTAATTGGGCATCTAATCTAGCAGCAGGTTCAACTTATGGATATAAATTATTATGGATGGTAACATTATCTACAATAATGTTAATATCATTACAGCATAATGCAGCGCATCTAGGCATTGTAACTGGGAAATGCCTTTCTGAGGCAGTGACATCATATATGAATTCAAAGCTATCCAAGGTCATATTAGGAACAGCAGTTTTTGCATCAGTGGCTACAGCAATGGCGGAAATTTTAGGGGCAGCAATAGCACTTAATATGCTGTTTGGTATTCCAATTAAGATTGGTGCAGTTTTAGCACTTATAGTAGTTTGCTGGATGCTTTTCTCTAGTTCATATAAAAAACTAGAGAAGATAATAATTGGATTTGTTTCACTTATTGGATTAGCCTTTATAGTTGAGGTATTAATGGTTAATGTGAACTGGGGTGAAGCAGTCCATGGTTGGTTTGTTCCGAGTTTTCCACAGAATGCTATGCCTATAATAATGAGTGTGCTTGGAGCAGTTGTAATGCCACATAATTTATATCTGCATTCTGAAATTATACAGAGTAAACAATGGAACCTTCAAGATAAAGAGGTTATGGAAAAACAACTAAAGTATGAATTTATGGATACTCTAGTATCAATGACCATAGGATGGGCAATTAATAGTGCAATGATATTAGTAGCAGTAACCTTTTTTGCAAACAATGTTCAAGTTACTGAATTAAGTGAAGCACATGTTATGCTACAACCTCTTTTAGGTAATTCAGCAGCACTAATTTTTGCTATAGCACTATTATTTGCAGGAATATCTTCAAGTGTAACAGCAGGTATGGCTGGGGGAAGCATATTCTCAGGGATATTTAATGAACCTTACGATATTAAGGATAGGCATACTAAAATAGGGGTAGGAATAACACTTGTTCTAGCTACAATTATTATATTCTTTGTTACTGACCCATTTAAAGGATTAGTATATTCTCAAATGCTATTAAGCATACAGTTACCAATTACAATATTTACTCAAATATATCTTACTTCATCTCAAAAGGTAATGGGGGAATATAAGAATCAAGGAATGGAAAAGTTTTTGTTAGTTGCAATAGGAATAGTGGTGGCAATTTTAAATATTATGCTCCTATATAGTGCCATAAGCTAAGAAAAATAAAAGTAGTAGTAATTTAATTTACTACTACTTTTATTTTTAGAGATTGTGAAACTATGAACTTTGATTTAAAATTTATATGTGAAGATGTAGTACTAAGGAGGATATTAATGAAAATATTAGCAAGCGATTTAGATGGAACATTGGTAAATAATCAAGTAATTAGTGATGAAGATATTATTGCTATAAAGAGATTAAAGGAAAAGGGCCATAAATTTGTTGTTTCGACAGGTAGAACTTATCATGGATTTAGGCTTATCTTCGACAAATATGATGTTGAGTGTGATTATCTTGTCTTATGTAATGGATCAATAGTTATGGATGGTGACCATAATATTTTATACAGAAACTATATTAAAAGTGAAGTAGCTCTGGAAATGATAACTGAATTCTTAGATAATGATGATTTGTGTTTATACTTTGATGATGGACAGGATACATATTTAGTAGAAGGACATTATATAGAAGAGAAAGAATTTAATATTGGAGAATATGCATCAAAAATAATTACCAGAGAAGAAGTAGATGATGAAGATAGAAAATATCAAATAATTAGCGTTTTCCCCAAAAACAAATCAGCAGAAGATGCAGAGCGAATTCGTGAGAAGCTTCAAAAAAAATATGGGGAACATTTAGAGGTGTTTAGAAATCAATTTTTCTTAGATATTGCGCCTAAAGGATGCTCCAAAGGTATGGGACTTAGACAAATAATTGATAATGTAGATGAAGATTTTGGAGATCTATATGCAATTGGAGATTCTCTAAATGACTTATCAATGTTTGAAGTAACTAATAATAGTTATACATTCCATCATGCAGAAGAAATAGTAAAAGGTAGTGCGAATAATCATGTTAATCATGTACATGAATGTATTGGAGATATATTGAATATAAATAGATAGTTTAAAGAAGTCCAAGTAGTTACTTGGGCTTCTTTATATATATTATAAGTTATCAGCAGGAAAAACTAATCCAATTTGCTTTCTTACGTTATCAGTAACTCGAATAACCTCTAATGAACGGCTATGTGAATTTATAGAGGATTCAAGCTTATTTTCTTTAATTAAATTAATAAACTCATTAGCTTCATAATACATATCATCTTCAACTTGAGGGACTGAAATGTCTTCTGTTTCACCATTGTTATAAACAATTTTAATTGATTTTTGAGTTGTAATAGTATTAATCAGTATACTTCCTTTTTCACCTTGAATTTCTGAAGGGATATAAGAATTGCTTATTTTTGAATATGTTAATATACCATCCATACCATCATACTCTGCGATTAAGCTTCCCTCACCATCAATACCATTGTGGAGAATTAATCCATTTGCCTTAATGCTTTTTGGTGTTCCAAATAGATGAATCATTGGGTGAATACAGTAAACACCTATATCCATCAAAGAACCATTTGAAAATCTCGGATCAAATGCATTTAATATCTCACCTTGTTTATACTTATCATATCTTGATGAATATTGACAATAGGAAAAAGTAAATCTTCTTATTGTACCAATCTTTGAAAGACTTGCTTTTATTGCTTCAAAGCCAGGTAAAAGAGTGATTTTCATTGCCTCCATAATAAGAACATTATTTTCTTTTGCAGCATTTATCATTGCTAATGCTTCTTTTTCATTTGAAGCAAATGCCTTCTCAGAAATAACATGTTTCTTATTATTTAAAAATATTATTGCTTGAGGAGCATGAAGAGAATTGGGACTAGCTATGTAAACAGCATCAATCACATTGCTTGCAGCCATTTCATTAATATCAGTAAATATATTATCAACTGAATATTTATCAGCAAATTCTTTTCCTTTTTCATAATTTCTTGAATATACAGCAGTAAGCTTAAAATCTTTATTTAATGAAGCACCTTTAATAAAAGCTTCTGTAATCCAATTGGTTCCCACTATACCAAACCTAACCATATACATACCTCCTTTTTTGTACTATTTTATCATAACATCATAACAATATAAAATGAAAATATTGAATAAAAGTTTTTACTTATATTTGCCATCATGATACTATAAATATATAGAGACTAATTTTAAATTTAGATGATAATGGAGGGGTTTATATGTTTTTAAATGAACTAAATATAATAGAGTCAAAGGCTTTTGTTAATTTGGTGAGAGAGCTAGCTGATTTAGATGAAATTTTTGCTAAGGAAGAAGCAAAACTTATAGAAGAATACATAGATGAGCTTTCATTAAGGGAGCAGGATATAGAAAAACAAAGTTTAGAAGAAATTAAAGACGTATTTAACTCATCAACAGATAGAATAAAGAAAATTGTTTTTTTTGAATTGATTGGCTTAGCTTTGGTGGATGGAGAATTTGAGCATAAGGAAGAAGTGTATTTAAAGGAACTTGCTCACGATTTTAATATATCATTTTCTAGAATGCTTGCATTTGTTGATTTCTTTAGAAATATTAAAAGCGTGTACGATTTTACAGTAGTAGATTATGAAAGTAAGATTAAGTTAATAAAAGAATATGCCGAGAGGTTGGTTTCTTAGAAATAGTTAAAGAGCAAAATTTTTATTTTGCTCTTTTTTTCTTTTTCTTTTTCATAACTGAAAATCCAAAAGTACCTAAGGATTTCTTTGGAAGAGGGTAATATTCTCCATGACAATATGATATTAAGTTTCCTTCTTCAAAGTGAATCTTCCCACTATCATCAATTAAGGATTCATCTACATGAGAGCCCAAGACATCTGCAATAAACATATGATGAGTTCCTAATTCTATTATATCTTTAACCTTGCATTCTATGTTAATTGGACATTCATCAATATATGGAACATTGATATTATCCCCATCTTTTAATTTAAATCCAAGTTCTTTTATTTTATCGACTGTTTTCCCTGACTTTACTCCACAATAATCAACTGCTTTTACCATTGATGTATTAGGTATGTTAACAGTAAATTCCATAGTCTCTTTGATATACTCGTAAGAAAGTCTTTCAGGTCTAACAGAAATGGAGAGCATAGGTGGTTTTGTGCATATTGTACCAGTCCAACCCACAGTAAAAACATTAACTTTTCCATCTTTACTTTTTGAAGTAATTAAAACTACAGGAACTGGATTTAGAAAAACACTTCCCTTAAAATCTTTTTTTTGCATGAAGTTCTCTCCTTTATAGTGAATATTATTATATTAAAACGCTATAATTATATCATTTTAGTAAAGATAAAGAAAGAAGTTTGGAGTGTTGTAACACTTAAATGATAATGAAAGGTTATTTTGAGAATAATAATAGGGAGAATAAGAGAAAGATATTGATATAGTTATAGGTTTTTTTATTGAAAAGTACAATATATTAAGAATTTTTTAAGAGTAAATATATGGAAAAGTGATATATAATAATATTGTATTTTTAAAGGAGGATAAAAGATGAAGATTTATAGAAAAATATTACTCATAATTACCTGTACATGTATGCTACTAATTAATTTAAGCGGTTGTGGAAAAATAAATGAGGAAGCAAATAAAGTATATGACAATAATGACAAAATAGTAAGTGATGAAGATACCTATTATATGAGTAATTCAATTAAGAAAAGCAGAAATAATAACTATTCCTTTAAGGCATCTAATTTCTCCGGAAGTAATACAATTGCAAGAATTACATTTAGTTCTCCTAGGGAATATGTAATTAATTATTCAGTTAAGATTCAAGAGGGGAAGCTAAAGTTAATAGTTATAGATAAAGATAAAAATATTATATTTACAAGCGAGAATCCATCTGGAAATGTTAGTTGTAAGATAGATGGCGTCAATGGTCCATATAGAGTAAAGCTTGTAGGGGAAAATGCAAAATTTCAAATAACTTCAAGCTTGAAGGATATAGAAAATGTTAAACTGGATATAATCGAGTAAAATAAAGGGTTAAAAACAACTGTTTTTAACCCTTTAAAAATATCATTATATTATAGAACAAATACTTTGTGAGGATATACCTTCACCAGAACCAGTAAAACCTAATCCTTCTTCTGTGGTTGCTTTAATATTAATATCCTCTAATGTAATATTTAATGCTGAAGCTATATTTTCTCTCATCTCATTAATAAATGGAGATAATTTTGGTCTTTGAGCTATTATTGTAGCATCTATATTATTAATTGAATAACCCTTTTCCTTTAATAAATTACCAACATGATTAAGCAATTTAATAGAGGAAGCATCTTTGAATCGAGGGTCGCTATCCGGAAAGTGTTTTCCTATATCGCCTAAAGCAGCAGCACCAAGCAATGAATCCATTATTGCGTGTAAAAGAACATCTGCATCTGAATGACCTAATAACCCTTTTTCATAAGGTATATTTACTCCACCTAATATTAAACTTCTGTTTTCTACTAAAGTATGGACATCATATCCAATACCAACTCTCATATAATCACCTCAAGTATTTTTTATAATTTTAGCATATATTATAAAAAATATTAAGGCTGTGTATTTAAATTATAAAATTCTTTTAAATGAACGAGTTGTATTAATTGATGATTCAGCCGATTTTCTTAGCGTGAATTTGCTCCTTATAAAGTATAATAGTCGTTTAAATAAACTTAGTTTTCGAGAGGTATATTTTTGATGTTTCTGTGTAAAATCTACGTAGATAACTTTACCTTTCATAATAATCACCTCTTGGATACGTTTTCTTATACTCTTATTATAACATAAAACAGATAAAATATTATAGATTTATAAAACTTTGTTAAAAATTTTACCCATATAAATAAAGAGAGACTATGATATAATATATTATATGATTTTTGATAAAAAGTGGGATGATGCTATGAAAAATAATATTAGAAAATTTGTTGGGATTCTACTAATAATCATAGGAATAGGTATATTTACTTGGGTAGCTTACACTAAGTATACAATATACAAAGAACAACAAAAGTTAAAAGATACATTTAATCAAGTATTGAATCAAGATAATAAGAAAACACCTGATTCAGATAGTGATGTAAATAATAAATCAGATATTGTTCCAATAGCAATATTAAAAATTCCAAAAATAAATCTTGATGTGGCAGTAGGAGAAGGGGTAGATACCAAAGTGCTTGATTATGCAATTGGTCACTTCCCTAATACAGCAATGGCTGGTGAAAAAGGTAACTTTGCATTGGCAGGACATAGAAATTTTACCTATGCTGAATATTTTAAGGATTTAGACAAGCTTAAAGTTGGCGATGATATAATTGTAAAGACAAAAGAAAAAGAGATTAATTACAAGGTAACGGATAGCTTTGTAGTTGATCCTACTGATGTAAAAGTATTGGATGCTACAAAGGATGCAACAATTACACTAGTAACCTGTACAGAGGGTGCGAAAAAAAGATTAATTATCAAAGGTACGCTTAGTGAATAATTTTCATAAATGTTTTAATCAGAGGTGAATGGTAATATGAATGAAGTTTATATAGAGAAGTATAAATTCTCAAAAGAACCAAAGCTGAGAGTTATAAATATTGAAGATGATAAGGTTAGGGGAAAACAAGTTTTCTTGCTGGTAAAGGAATTATCTTTATATAATGTTAAACTCACAACCTTAGCAAATATGAATTTAAAGAATAATATAAGAAATACAGCCTTAAATATTGCATATGATGTTGCGGGTGATCCAGAATTATACGATGCATTTGCAAAGAAAAGAGAACTGCCATACTCTAGAATATGTAGAAAGCTAGGAGTTTCAAGGACATTTTTAGAAATATGGAATGAACTTTTAACTGCATATATAATTATAATATCAAATCCAAACTATAAATTAATTCAAGACTATTTTAATGTCATTATTAAAGAACAGGTAGAAGAGGTAGCGAAGGCTATTAGTTTAAATGTTTTTACTGGTATAGTACTAAAAAAATACAAAAAAAGCGCAATAGTTTTATCCTATGATGGTATATTTAAAAAAATTAGTTTGCAGGAAGAATGTAGGTTAGGAGACGAAATAAAAGGAAAAGAAAGAAAAAGCATAAGAAGTTATTGGAGACAATTGAGTGTTGCAGCAATCTTGCTAGTTATAGGAGTTTCTGTATTTATGTATAAATATAATAAAGTAACATCTATTGTTGTAATAAATACTACATCTCAAATAAAGTTGGAGATTAATTCTTTAGGGAGAGTTGTATATTGTTATTCGCCGACTGAAAAAGGTGCTGACTTATTAGATACTGGAGATATACAGAATGAAAATATAGATAATGCAATTATTGATATTTTTAAATTAGCAAAGGAAAAGAAAATGGTTCCAGATGATACGATTACTATATTCGTCAATGGAGAACCTATCGAGTATGAAAAATTAAGTAAAAGTCAAAAATATTTCAAAGATAATAAATTAGATGTTGCAATAAATAATGCTGGATATGAACTTAAAAATAGAAGGGAATCAGTGGTAAATGAAGAATCGCAAGATGACGGCGGACAAAATAAAGGCCAAGAAGCAACAAAATAGCAGCCAAAATTCATCAAACATAATTAAGCACCTAGATTCTAAATCGGAGATTAGATTAAATAAGTACATAAGTGATTCAGGTTTCTGTTCAAGAAGAGAAGCAGATAAGTTAATAACTCTCGGGAAAGTATATGTAGATGGTGTTAAAGCAGTAATGGGCACAAAAGTCAGTTCAGGCCAAGAAGTAAAAATAGATAATAAGATAATAAGTAAAGGTAGAAAACTCATTTACTTAGCTTTGAATAAACCAGTTGGAATAACCTGTACTACAGAACATAAAATAAAAGGAAATATTGTGGATTTTATAGGACATAAGGAAAGAATATTCCCGATTGGAAGGTTAGATAAAGATTCACAAGGATTAATCTTATTAACCAATGATGGAGACATAGTAAATAAAATACTTAGAGCAGGAAATAATCATGAGAAAGAATATTTGGTAACTGTTGATAGGAATATAACTCAAAGTTTTATAGAAAAAATGTCCTCTGGAGTTAAAATTCTAGGTACTGTAACAAAAAAATGTTTTGTTAAAAAGGAAAGTAATTATGTTTTTAGAATTATTCTTACACAAGGATTAAATAGGCAGATAAGAAGAATGTGCGAAGCTTTAGGTTATGAAGTGAAAAAGCTTGAGAGAACAAGAATTATGAATGTTCACTTAGGAAGTTTAAATATAGGTGAGTGGAGATACCTAGAAGATGATGAACTTAATGAGATTAATGAGTTGATTTCTTATTCCAAAAAAGCTATTGAATAATAATGAAATGAAAAGTTGGAGATTAAATAATTCTCCAACTTTTTATATTAATTTTTAAATATATCATTTAATATAGTGCCATCTGGATTATCTAAACTTCCTCCAAGAATTTTTGCTAAGGTAGGCCCTTCTGAAAGTAAACTCATAAAACCTATAGGATAATCTTCTCTAATATCTGGGCCTTTGACTATGAAAATAGTTTGATAGCCCTGAATTTTAGGAGAATAACCATGAGTTGCAACATGATACTTGCCTTTGGCATCTTCAATTACGTTACCTTCAATGTCATTAATGAAGTAATAGCCTTGTTTAGCCTCTAACATAAAGTCGCAATTGGGGTCAGCACCTAAATCAGAAGCTTCTTCGCCTGAAAATATTTTTTCAATACAGTTATTATTCTCCTTAGAAAATTTAGTTAATAGTTTATATATTTCTTTTTGCTTAGACTTATCATTAAGATATATATAAGCTGAGCCATCGCAATAGTTACAATATGCAACGGTATGCTTTATTTTATTCTTAGAACTTAATTCTAAAAAATTGTGTTTTAAAAACAGATTATTAATTTTAACCACATACTTTGCATCAAGAAAACTATGGTCACCCAAAGCTACTAAAGTAGTTTCTTCAAAAATATTAAGTTTTTTTAATGTATCAATAATTTTTCCTAATCTATCATCATGTCTTTTTAGTGCATCATAAGCCTCTTTAGAAGAATACCCGTAATCATGTCTTTGAGAATCTACATCAGTAAAATGTACTGCTACAACTTCAGGAGCTTTTGTTTCTAATAAATATATTAATGATGATAATGTGAAATTATCGAGATTTGGCTGGATAATCCCATTTCTAAGGTGGCCAAACTTTTTATTCATATTATATAGAAAGAACTTACTTCCATTTAGCAAAGAGACAAGTATCTGATTTTTCCAAGGTCTATTTGGGAATATTTCCGGAATGTTGTAATCTATAGTGGCTTTGCCTGTTATTGGCCAAAGTAATGCAGCTGTTTTTAATCCTTTACTTTTTGCAATATCAAAAAGGGTAGCGCATTTAATATGTTTTCTTTCCCAAAACCAATCAGAAGAAAGAAATCTATTTGGTTGAATTAATATATTATTTATAATACCGTGATTTTTAGGCAGTTTACCAGTAATAATTGATGTGTGTGCAGGGTATGTCAAAGAAGGATAAATTGTTTCAACACTATTAGAATATGAGCTAGATTTGATCAAACTTGAGAAATTAGGTAATGTTTTAAGAATTTCAAAATCTTTTTTGTCTACGGCATCAAAAGAAAGTATTAGTAAATATTTTGATTTCATAGTTATACACCTCTATAAATATCTCTTAGAAATATATTATATCAAATTTAATATATAAAATATGTATGCGTAATATTTAGAATTGTTAACTTTATGAAAAAAAGAAATGGAGGTTATCCATTTCTTTTCATTAACTATAGTTTTTACTTTTGTCTTATATTTAGATTTCCAGAGGTAGAACTGAATTTTATTTTATTAGTTGCGTTATCAGTAGAAGCAAAATTACTACGAACATCTCCACTGATGGATGACTGTTCTAAACTGAATGTTTCTGTAGAAGGAATTGCTAATGTAGTATCTCCTGAAGTTGTGCTAATCTTATTATTTGGATTTAGCTTACTATAATCTATATTTATATCACCAGAAACAGTTTTACAATCTATATCGCCAGAAAAGTTAATTGCACTAACGCCTCCTGAAACATCCTTAAGGGTACTAGATTGTGAAGTAATGTTATTTAAAAACATATCTCCAGATGTTGAAATTATAGAAAGTGAATTGATTTTAGAGTTTGTTATATTTATATCTCCTGAGGTAACTTTAATATCAAGAGAGGAAAAATCATTATTTTCTATAGTTATATTAGATGAAGTAGAAGCAATATTTAAACTTTTGTTATAACCTTTAGGGAGCTTTATAGTTACAGATAAATCCTTTGAAAATATATAATCTAAAAAAGAATTGTTTGAGTTAAATAGTGAAAATGAAATACTTTTGCCTGATATTTCTTTCTTTATTTTAATATCATCAATTGATGAACTAGATCTTACATCTCCATTTGCAGTAACTGATATCTCATTTTTATCCCAATATTCAAGATTTATTGTTCCGCTTAAGAATTTTAAGTTTACTGTATCTATATCATTAAGAGGAGCTGATTCAGAAGAATTTATATTGTATTTATATTTGTAATTACCATCAAAGAAAATTTCAATATTTGAGCCAATCTTAGAAAGATCTCTTAAATTAATATTGGATGCCAATAAGCTTACAAACATTCCAGTATAGCTTATAACACATATTACAACTAGAATTATAGATAAAATAAATAGATTAATTTTTTTTCTCATACGGGCACCTCCTACAGATGGGTTTTTAGCCATTTAAAGAACCTCTTAATAAGTTTCCAAGAGAATTTAAATAACTGACTTACAATTATAATAGATAGAATAGTTAAAGAAATATTACCTATTAAGAAAAGTATTGTTGAAATAAATGGTATTTGGTCTAGTGCTGGCCCCATAATATCCCGTAAATGCCCGTTGTTGAAGAGCTTTCCGAAAAGTAAAAAGATGCTGCCAAAAGTTAGTGCTAAAGATCCAATTATTCCTGCGAACAATGTTGCAATGATTGCTATAATACCACCAAATAATCCAGGGGACACAATTAATAAACCAATTAGTAAAATTATTATTAAGAAAATGGATTTTTCTTTTTTATTTGTATTAATTGGGCCAGCATTGTAATTATTATATTCAGAATTGAAATTGGTTCTTTCATTATTAGGTTGACTATTTTCAACAATTACGTAATTATAATCTTTCGTTTCATATGATTGATTTGTTTTTGTATATGTGTCAGATGTATTTCCTAAATATCTATCAATAATTGAATAGGGATTTCCTAGTTCATTAATAATAGCTTGTTCTGTTTTACCATTTGCTAGTTCTATATCAAAATGCTCTTGATATTCTGAAATTATTTCGTCTCTTTTCTCTTTAGGTAAATCAATAAGACCATTTATAAGAATGTTAATAAATTCTTTTCGAAACATGTAACGATACCTCCTTTTTGTTTATACTTGCATTGTATGATGTAGTTTAAGTCTTTTCAATAAGCTAGAAAGTATATTAAGGAAAACTTAAGAAGCTACTAAGATTTCTTAAGTTAAGATTATAAAAAATTAAGTACTAGTTGAAGTTTACCTAGGCTTTATTGTGTACTATTCAATTTAAGTTTGTTTAGAAATACACATAACTAACTGGAGAAATTTATATTATATAAAGTGTTGACAAAGGATTAAAATGATGTTAAGATAAATAAGTCGCCAAGAGGTGATATTATGTTCTTTGAAAATTAAACAGAGGAAATGAAGTAAGATTTAGAAATAA